>NZ_CP015029.1:305186-610372 GCF_011455495.1 Frederiksenia canicola | reverse complement strand
GAAAAATTGACGGTTTCGCCTAATTTCAAATTGAGTTTTTCTAAATGCGGGGCGGCAACATTGATGATATTCAGTGAAGAGAGTGTTTTTTGCCCTAAACTTAAGCATTTTGTAGTCAGGCGATAACTACCTGAGGTACTTGCAGGTTGAACATAACCTTCGTTCTGTAAGCCTTGTAATAAGCGGTGTGCTGTACTCTTATTTAAGCCTGAAAGCTCAGATAGCTGTGCCAATGGACAGCCATTAGGAAACTGACTAAGCAGTTCCAACAAACGCAGTCCCCGAATAAGACTTTGGTTACCACCATTTTTTTCCGACATACGAGTTCTCCTAGGCTCAGTTTATCTACTTCTATTTCACTTCAATTTTATTCCATATTATGAAATAAAATTCCAAAAATTTGTGATCTTGCTCACAAAACTAACAATTTACAAATAACCTATTGATTAATAAAGAGTTAAATTTCCCTCGTTTCATTGACTTTATTTTATACTAAGCGTAATTTATGAAACATCATTTTACTATTTGAAACATTAATCACAAGGAGCAGCTATGAGAGTTTCTTACGCTGATTTAAAAGCTGAATTTAAACGAGCATTACTTGATCGCAATGTACGCGAAGATATTGCCGAAGATTGTGCAGCACTATTTGCCGATACCACCCAAGCAGGCGCTTATTCACATGGAGTGAACCGTTTTCCACGTTTTATTCAACAACTCGAAAATGGCGATATTGTACCAGAAGCAGAGCCTTCCAAAGTGCTCTCATTAGGAGCAATTGAGCAATGGGATGCTCATCAAGCCATTGGTAATTTAACCGCTCAAAAAATGATGAATAGAGCGATGGAAATTGCAGATCAGTTTGGGATTGGTGTCGTTGCCTTAAAAAATGCGAATCACTGGATGCGTGGCGGTGGTTATGGCTGGCAAGCAGCGGAGAAAGGTTACATTGGCATTTGCTGGACCAATGCCTTAGCGGTAATGCCGCCTTGGGGGGCAAAAGAGTGCCGTATTGGAACCAATCCACTGATCATTGCGGTACCAAGTAATCCAATTACGATGGTTGATATGTCTTGCTCAATGTACTCTTACGGTATGTTGGAAGTACACCGTCTTGCAGGTCGCCAAACGCTGGTCGATGCGGGGTTTGATGATGACGGTAATTTAACCCGTGATCCTGCTACCGTTGAACGTAATCGTCGTTTATTACCAATGGGATTCTGGAAAGGTTCGGGGCTGTCAATTGTACTCGATATGATTGCAACCTTACTCTCAAACGGGCTTTCAACTGCTGCGGTAACAGAAGACAAAGATGATGAATATTGTGTTTCTCAAGTGTTCATTGCCATCGAAGTTGATCGCTTAATTGATGGCAAAACAAAAGATGAAAAACTACAACGCATTATGGATTACGTCAAAACCGCAGAACGTTCCGATCCCGATGTCGCTGTACGCCTACCAGGGCATGAATTTACGACTATCCTAGCCGACAACAAAGCCAATGGCATTCCTGTTGATGAAACGGTGTGGGCAAAACTGAAATCCTTATAGCAAAGAATGGGGGATTTATGTTTCTTGGACACATCTCAAACATGAATTTGAATGTTTATCCCGAAGCGATACAGTTTGCGTTGCGTTATTTACAATCAACGGACTTTGATGCTCTCGAAGTTGGACGCTACCCACTCAAAGGCGATCAAATTTATGCACAAGTTCTTGATTTAGAAACCCAGCACAAATCAGACAACTTACCTGAAGTCCATCGCCATTATCTTGATGTGCAATATCTTCATTCAGGTAAAGAGAGAATTGGCGTAGCGGTTGATCTTGGTGAAAATCAAATTGCAGTAGCTTACGACCCTGAGCGAGACATTCAATTCTATCAAGATGCAAAATCTGAAAGTGAGTTGGTTATGCAAGCGGGTAGTTTCGCAGTATTTTTTCCAAATGATATCCATCGTCCCAATTGCATTGATGGTGAAAAATCCAAAATTCGCAAAGTCGTCGTAAAAGTAGCGATGAGTGAAATCAAGGAGGGACAATGAAATCCTTAGCGGTATTTGTGGGTAAAACCTTAGAAATGCTGGTCGTGATCATCCTTGCATCCATGTCTTGTTTAGTTTTTCTTAATGTCGTTTTACGCTATGGATTTAACAGTAGCATTAATGTAACTGAAGAAGTCTCTCGCTATCTGTTTGTCTGGTTAGCCTTTTTAGGGGCAATTCTCGCATTTAGCGAAAATCAGCATGTCAGTGTCACGATGCTAACCAGCAAACTCTCTGAGAAAAAACGCAAGGTGCTAGGTTTATTCACGGATTCAGCAATGCTGTTCTGTTGCTACTTAATGGTTAGCGGTAGCTGGACACAATTTAAACTCAATCTTAATAATCTTGCTCCTATTTCTGGTTTACCACAAGGCATTACTTTTTTTGCAAGTGTAATTGCAGGTTTACTGATCGGTATATTGCTACTGACTCGCTTGATCACAACCGCCAGTCAATTAGTTAAAGGAGATAATCAATGACTGTCGTGATTTTTCTCTCTGTGCTTTTAGGCTCGATCATATTAGGTATCCCTGTTGCCTTTTCATTGCTTATCTGTGGCATTGCATTGATGCTACATTTAGATCTATTTGATGCCCAAATTCTCGCCCAACAATTAGTCAGTGGAGCAGACAGTTTCTCTCTGATGGCAATTCCATTTTTTATCCTTGCTGGAGAAATTATGAATGAAGGGGGACTGTCGAAACGAATTATCGATCTCCCGATGAAGTTAGTTGGTCATAAACGTGGTGGTTTAGGTTTTGTTGCGATTCTTGCCGCGATGATTATGGCGAGTCTTTCTGGTTCTGCTGTGGCAGACACTGCAGCCGTTGCGGCTATGTTGTTGCCAATGATGAAAACCACGGGCTATCCGCTAGACCGCTCTGCAGGGTTAATTGGTACCGCAGGGATCATCGCTCCAATTATTCCGCCTTCGATTCCCTTTATCGTTTTTGGTGTTGCTAGTGGCGTTTCGATTACCAAATTGTTCTTAGCGGGTATCTTCCCTGGCATTCTAATGGGTTTCTGTTTAGCTGCACTGTGGTGGTGGCAAGCGAAGCGCTTAAATTTAATGACATTTTCTAAAGCAACCAAAGAAGAGCTTTGTATTTCTTTCAAAAATAGTATTTGGGCATTGATGCTGCCTGTGATCATCATTGGTGGATTCCGCTCTGGTATGTTTACTCCAACAGAAGCAGGGGCTGTTGCAACCTTCTATGCTTTAGTCGTGTCTCTGTTTATCTATCGTGAGCTGAAATTTAAAGACTTATACAAAGTCATTCTCGCTGCAGGTAAAACAACCGCCGTGGTGATGTTCTTAGTTGCGGCCGCCAATGTTACCGGTTGGCTGATTACAGTGGCAGAGCTTCCACAAATGATGACAGAGCTACTTGAGCCTTTAATTGATTCACCAACACTGTTGCTCATTGTCATTATGTTTGCGGTTTTCATCATTGGCATGGTAATGGACTTAACACCAACCGTCTTAATTCTCACTCCGGTACTTATGCCGCTAGTCGAAGAGGCGGGTATTGATCCTGTCTATTTCGGCGTGATCTTTATTTTAAATACCTCTATTGGCTTGATTACACCACCTGTGGGTAACGTATTAAATGTGATCACCGGGGTATCGAAATTGCCTTTCGACCAAGCCGCTAAAGGCGTTTTACCTTATATGTTGATGATGGTTGTTTTGCTGTTCGCTTTCATCTTCTTCCCTTCATTGATTTTAACCCCACTCTCGTGGATGCAACCTTAATCTATTAGGAGATGTTTATGAAATTTTTCAATCTTAAAACCTTAGCAACGGTAATTGCTGGAGCCACACTGTTCACCGCAAATGTGAACGCTGAAACCACACTTCGTTTTGGCTATGAAGCACCACGCAGCGACACTCAACATACTGCAGCTAAAAAATTTAATGACCTATTAAAAGAGAAAACTAAAGGTGAAATCAAACTCAGCCTATTCCCAGACAGCACGCTTGGTAATGCACAAACCATGATCAGTGCCGTGCGTGGTGGAACCATTGATCTTGAAATGTCTGGCTCACCAAACTTTTCAGGGCTTGAACCAAAACTCAATGTGATTGATATTCCTTTTATTTTTAAAGACCGTGAGCACGCTTATGCGGTATTAGACGGCGAAATTGGTCAAGGCTTATTGAAGTCTTTAGACGCTCAAGGTCTGAAAGGTTTGGCTTTCTGGGAAGTGGGCTTCCGTTCATTTACCAACTCTAAACACCCAGTGAATGGTCCAGATGATATTAAGGGCTTGAAAGTACGTACCAATCAAAACCCAATGTACATTCAAGCATTCAGCCTTTTAGGTGCAAATCCTGTACCAATGCCATTGTCTGAGCTTTACACCGCATTAGAAACGAAAGCCGTAGATGCTCAAGAACACCCAGTAGGTATTTTCTGGTCAGCCAAATTATATGAAGTACAAAAACACTTAAGTTTAACGAATCACGGCTACACCCCGCTCATCGTAGTGATGAACAAAGCGAAATTTGATGGCTTAAGCCCTGAATTGCAGCAAGCAGTCGTTGAAGCCGCACAAGAGGCGGGTAAATACCAACGTCAACTCAACCTAGAAAATGAAAAAGGCATTCTAGAGAAATTACAAAAAGCAGGCATTCAAATCGTCGAAAAAGTGGATAACCAACCATTTAAAGCGATCATTGAAAAAGACGTGCGTAAAGCCTTTATTGAGAAAAACGGCGATGAACTTGTCAAACAAATTGACGCATTAGCGAAGTAATCTCACGACAAGCGGTAAGATCGCAAACGAAATTTGCAAAATATTGCAAGAATCTGACCGCTTGTTTGCTCTCCTCATTCACAAGGAGGAAACCATGGCAACACAACAGCCTATTTTAAGTTTGCAACATATTGTTAAAAAATTTGGCTCACATATTGCAGTAAACGACGTGAGCCTAGATATTTTTTCAGGAGAAGTTGTCGCCCTATTAGGTGAAAATGGGGCAGGAAAATCCACACTGATCAAAATTCTTGCGGGCATTTATGAACGTGATGAAGGCGATATTCTGTTTCACAATCACAAAATCCACTCCGCCCTGTCTCTTGAAAAAGGCATCAAAAAACCGATCGCCTTTATCCACCAAGATCTTGGCTTAATTGAATGGATGACCATTGCAGAAAACATGGCATTTGTGATGGGATTCCCACGTCGCTTTGGGTTAATTGATTGGAAAGAGATCCGGCGACAAGCCCAACAAGCCCTTGATTTTGTCGGCATTCAGCTTTCTGCAGACACCCGCGTGTTTGATTTAAGCCGCACGGAAAAAGCCTTGTTAGCGATCGCCCGTGCTATTGCCGTCAATGCAGAAATTTTAGTCTTAGATGAACCTACCGCTTCACTTCCTGCCAGCGATGTTGAACATCTGTTTACTGTTCTCAACCGGTTACGTGATCAAGGCGTTGGGATGATTTACGTCACTCACCGTTTAGATGAAGTCATTGCGATTTCAGATCGCATTCTAGTGATGCGAGATGGTTTCCCCGTCGCCGAAGGCTATACCAAAGATTACGATGTGAAAGGTTTGGTTAAAGCAATCGTTGGCGAAGAAAGTCGTGGCAAACAGCGTATTCCGCTACCTGAAAACACACCTGAAATTCTTTCGCTCCATCAAGTTGTTGTGGGTGATACTGGTCCCGTATCCTTCACCTTGCATAAAGGGGAAATGTTAGCTCTTGCTGGGTTGCGTGGTGCAGGCCAAGAAGAAATCGGGCGTTTGCTCTTTGGGTTGCGTCATCTCGACAACGGCAATATGCAATTAGCCAATCAACCTTACCTTGCTCACTCCCCTCAAGAAGCGATTCAAAAAGGCATTGCTTTAGTCGCTGGGGATCGAACCCGTGAAAGCTTGGTGATGTCAATGACTACCACCGAAAACCTATTCATTAACCCCGTATTAAGTGGCCACTCACCATTGAAATGGTATAGCCGCCGTGAGGAATTGGGAGAAAGTTGGTTCAAGTTCCAGCTGTTTGATATCCGCCCTAAAAATCTGTTTATTGATGTCAGTGCCTTATCTGGCGGCAATCAACAAAAAATTGTGGTCGCCCGCTGGATGCACTTAAATACCCCCGTTTTAATTTTGGAAGATCCCACTGCAGGCGTTGATGTCGGGGCTCGAGCAGAGATTTATGATCTGTTAAATAAAGCGTTGCAACAAGGTGTCGCTATTATTGTCATTTCAACGGATTTTGAAGAAATTGCTCACCTCTGTAACCGTGCTTTGGTGTTTAACCGTGGCGATATCGCAGGTGAATTACGCAATGAGCAAGTCACATTTGCCAATTTGTTGGCTCTTGCTTCAGATAGTCAATCAAAACAAGCGGTATGATTTACCGATAAATTTGCAAAATCTTATGCGGATCTGACCGCTTGTAATAGGAGTAATTTATGGCTCAAACGAATATTAAATCGACAGCACTAGAACAACCCGTCTCTATTGCTCGAGATGGCTTTATGGCTTGGTTTTCACAAATGCTCACTCGCTATGGTTTATTGTGGCTCTGTGTGCTGCTCGTGATTATTTTCTCACTCACAACAGATTCATTTGCTTCAATGCTAACATTGAATGCGATTTTAGAAAGTAAATCCAAAATTGCGTTACTTGCCCTAGCGGCAACGACTACGATGATTGTCGGCAAAATCGACTTAAATGTAGGTTTTGGGATCGTGCTATGGCATATCCTAGTAATCACGCTCCAAGTACAGTACGGTTTTTCATGGCAGATGGCCATTCTTACCGTACTCATCATCGCCGCACTTTATGGATTACTTAATGGGATCTTAGTTGCCCTTGCGGATATTGATAGCTTCGTTGCCACGCTCGGTTCTGGCACTGTGCTATATGCGGTGGCACTGTGGCACTCTGGTGGCCGTCAAATCGTGGGCGATTTACCTGATGAGTTCATCGCCTTAAACAGTACTGAAATTTTTGGCATTCCTATTTCGGCGTTCTATGTTTTAGCGGTCGCAATTGTGCTTTGGTTGGTGACAGAACATACGCCAACAGGACGCTGTATGTATGCGGTGGGTGGCAACCCAACTGCAGCACGTTTAAATGGTATTAACATCAAGAAATACACCATTGTGCCCTTTATGGTATCGAGCGTTATCACTGCGTTCACTGGTGTATTGATCTCTGCACAACAAGGCGTTGGACAAGCGAGCGTGGGGATGGATTATCTGCTGCCAGCTCTTGTTGGGGCATTCCTAGGCAGTACGACAATTCGCCCTGGACGAATCAATGTGTGGGGAACCGTTGTTGGGATAGCAATTCTCGCTATTGGTATTTCAGGCATTCAACAATTTGGCGGTGCGTTCTGGGTTGAACCGTTGTTTAACGGTACCACGTTACTACTTTCCATCACGATTGCAGGCTACGCTCAACGTAAACGCTTGCTTAATCAAAAAGCTGTACAGAAAAAAGTCTCTCAATAACCTCTTTAAGGAGAACATCATGAAACGTTATTTTCGTCGTACTTTAACCGCACTTGCCGTGTTAGCGGGTTTCTCAATCACCAATACTGCATTCGCCAATGATCCTTTCGTCGATGAAGCCAAACAACTTGTTGCGGCGGCAACGGCAAAACAGGAAAAATGGGACGGCCCAACCACAGGTCCACAATTACAGCAAAACAAAACGGTCATTTTTATCGCTTCTGATATGAAAAATGGCGGAGTACTTGGTGTAATTGATGGCATGAAAGAAGCTGTGAAAAGCACAAATTGGAAATTTGATGTACTTGATGGTGCTGGCAGTGTTAATAATCAGCTTGCTGCCTTAAACCAAGCAATTGCTCGCAAACCTGATGCGATCATCATTGGCGGCTGGAATCCGAACGTTGCCAAAGTACCACTCAAAAAAGCGGTACAGAATGGCATCACACTCGCAGCTTGGCACGCTACACCTGAGCCAGGTGCAATTGATAAGTACGGCATTTTCTACAACGTTACCTCAGATTCCGATGAAATTGCCAAACTTTCCGCCATGCTTGCGGTTGCCGATTCTAACGGAAAAGCACAAGTCGTGATCTTAACCGACTCGCTGTATGAAATCGCACTACGTAAAGCGAATGTGATGAAAGAAACGATCGAGAAATGCAAAGAGTGCAAAGTACTGGAGTTTATTGACACGCCGTTAGCGGATACCTCAAGCCGTATGCCAAGTCTCACATTCAATCTACTACAGAAATATGGCGACAATCTCCAGTATGCCCTTGCAATCAACGACTTATATTTTGACTTTATGGCACCATCATTGCGTTCCGCCAATAAAGACAAACCGTTGAACATTTCTGCGGGCGATGGTTCAGTAACGGCTTACCAACGTATTCGCAATAGCGATAAACAATTTGCGACGGTTCCAGAACCATTAAATTTACACGGTTGGCAATTAGTTGATGAGCTAAATCGTGCTTTTGCAAAAGAAAAACCATCCGGTTATGTGACACCAGCACATCTCGTCACCAAAGAAAACGTGGCATTTGATGGCGGGGAAAATAACCTTTACGACCCACAAAATGGTTATAAAGAGGCTTACAAAGCCATTTGGGGCGTGAAATAGTTTGAAATTGAAGGCGGTAGGATTTGCAAAATGTTTAGCGGATCCTACCGCTTGCATTCGGAAGGACAAAATATGCAAGATGTGAAATTTGAAGTGTATGATGAGCGGTTCCATACACTCGTTGGCACACAATTCCAACTCACCGAATTATTCAATGGTGCAATTTGGGCAGAAGGGCCTGCTTGGAACAGCCAAACCCAAAATTTGATATTCAGCGATGTCAAAGCCAACAAAATGTATCAATGGAATGCAAATAAAGGCGTACAATTACTCCGTTCTCCGTCTAACTTCTCCAATGGAAATGCGATAGATCACGACGGCAATTTACTCACCTGTGAACATGGCAGACGTGGCATTAGCCGCACCGACTCAGCAGGCAATGTTACCTTGCTTGTGGGAAGTATTGACGGTAAAAAGCTCAACTCCCCGAACGATCTGGTGATTAAGTCGGACGGTACCATTTGGTTTACTGACCCGCCGTACGGCATCTTGAGTGATAATGAAGGACATAAATCACCTAGCGAAGTGATTGGCTGCTATGTATATCGTTTTGATCCCAAAACAAACGACATCAACATCGCCACCTTCAATACAATGCGTCCAAATGGACTTGCTTTCTCACCTGATGAAAGCCAGCTCTTTGTTGCCGATATGTCTGCAGTGGAATTTGGGCAAGATGGTTTACATCATTTAGTCGTATTTGACGTGGAAGGTAAATACCTTAAAAACCGACAAACTGTGGCTGAAATCCACCCTGGTATTCCTGACGGCTTCTGCATTAACTCACAACAAGTGATCTTCTGTAGCTGTGAAACAGGGCTTGCTGTGCTCTTAGCTGACGGCACGTTGTTAGGACGATTCATTTTAGGGAAAACGACCTCTAATTGTACTTTTGGTGATGATGAGAAAACGCTATTTATTACAGCAAGTGATAGTGTTTATTGTTTAACATTGAGATAGAAATTATGAATTACTACCTAGGCATTGATTGTGGCGGCACTTTTATTAAAGGTGCATTATTTGACGAAATGGGAAAAATGATTTCCGTTGTTCGTCAAAATGTCGAAGTGATTAGTGAACAAGCAGGTTACGCAGAACGAGATATGACGCAACTTTGGAATATGTGTGCCGAAGTCATTCGTCAAGTGATCGCTAAAAGTACGCTAGACCCTAATGTAATTAAAGGGGTTGGCATTTCTGCACAGGGTAAAGGGGCATTTTTACTCGACAAACAGCATCAACCATTAGGTCGTGCTATTTTATCTTCCGATCAACGCTCGATTGATATTGTTAAACAATGGCAAGAGCAAAACATACCACAACAACTCTATCCGATCACAAGACAAACGCTGTGGACAGGGCACCCAGTTTCTATTTTACGTTGGATAAAAGAACATCAACTAGAACGATACGCAAAAATTGGAGCGGTATTAATGTCACATGATTACCTTCGTTTTTGCTTAACAGGTGAATTATATTGTGAAGAAACCAATATTTCTGAATCAAACCTGTATAATATGGCAACAGGGAAATATGATGAGTCATTAGCCACATTATTAGGGATTGAAGACATTTTCGATAAACTCCCTCCCATTATTTCACCCGACCATATTGCAGGATTCGTGACACAAGATGCGGCAATGAAAACGGGGTTAGTCGTCGGGACTCCTGTTGTTGGAGGACTGTTTGATGTGGTTTCCACAGCACTTTGTGCCGGTTTAGACGATGAAACAACGCTCAATGTTGTGTTAGGCACATGGTCTGTAGTGAGTGGAATTACGGATACAATTGACGCCACGAAACAGTTGCCGTTTGTCTATGGTCGCTACGCCCAACAACATAAATATATTGTACACGAAGCCAGCCCAACATCTTCAGGTAACTTAGAATGGTTTGTGAAACAGTGGAATCTAAATTACGATCAAATTAACCAAAGCATTGCTACTCTCCCAGCTGCTGAAAGTTCTGTGTTCTTTATTCCATTTTTATATGGTTCTAATGCAGGTTTAGGGATGAAAGCCGGTTTTTATGGTATGCAGTCCTATCATACTCAGCCTCACTTACTGCAAGCCATTTATGAAGGGGTGTTATTCAGTTTAATGTATCATTTAGAGCGAATGTTTGTACGCTTCCCTCAAGTCAATGTATTGCGAATCACAGGTGGGCCAACCAAATCTGATGTTTGGATGCAAATGTTGGCAGATTTAACTGGAATGCGTTTAGAAATTCCCGCTACCGAGGAAACAGGCTGTTTAGGGGCAGCATTAATGGCAATGCAAGCAGATAATATCAATCTCAGCGAGATAAATATTCTAGGTGAACAGGTAAAACACGTTTTTCCAAATCAAGCAAATTTCCAAAACTATCAAGACAAATACCAACGCTACAAAAAATTAGTCGAAGTATTAAAAGCATTACACTAACTTTAATGAGGAGATACTGTGAGAAAACACAAACTGGGGATTTATGAAAAAGCCCTTCCGAAAAATATCAGTTGGCAAGATAGACTTTCCATTGCCAAAGCCTGCGGGTTTGACTTTGTAGAGATCTCGATTGATGAGACTGATGAGCGACTCGCCCGTTTAGACTGGAGTAAAAAAGAACGTCTTAACTTAGTCAAAGCCATTGTCAATACCGGCATTACTATCCCTTCGATGTGCCTTTCTGGGCACCGTCGCTTCCCATTTGGTAGCCGTGATGAAGCCACTCGCCAAAAAGCTTATGAAATTATGGAAAAAGCCATTCAGCTGGCAGTTGATCTCGGCATTCGCACCATTCAATTAGCGGGTTACGATGTCTATTACGAAGAACAAGACAAAGGTACCATTGAACGTTTTCAACAAGGTTTAGAATGGGCGGTTGAATTAGCGGCGAGCAATCAAGTTACCCTTGCAGTTGAAATTATGGATACTAAATTTATGAGTTCCATTTCTCGCTGGAAAAAATGGGACAACATCATCAAATCCCCTTGGTTTACCGTCTATCCAGATTTGGGAAATCTTTCCGCGTGGAATGACAACGTTGCTGAAGAACTCAAGCTCGGCATCGACAAAATTTCCGCTATTCATCTCAAAGACACTTACAAAGTCACCGAAACTTGCCAAGGCCAATTCCGTGATGTGCCATTTGGTGATGGCTGCGTAGATTTTGTGGCTTGCTTCAAGACCTTAGCAGAACTGAACTACCGTGGTGCATTCTTAATTGAAATGTGGACAGAAAAAGCCAAAGAGCCAATCGCTGAAATCATCAACGCTCGCCGTTGGATCGAACAAAAAATGCAAGAAGGGGGTTTCCAATGTTAAAAGAATTAAGAGAACGTGTTTTACAAGCGAATTTAGAACTACCTAAATACGGTTTAGTCACTTTCACTTGGGGCAATGTGAGTGAGATTGATCGTGAAACAGGCTTAGTAGCGATCAAGCCCTCTGGCGTAGAATACGATGTGATGACCGTTGATGACATCGTGATCGTCGATCTACAAGGTAATCGTGTGTGGGGTGATAAAAAACCATCTTCCGATACGCCAACCCATTTGGAACTCTACCGTCAATTCCCAGGCATTGGCGGCGTGGTACATACCCACTCTCGTCACGCCGTAGGCTGGGCACAAGCGGGTGAAGACATTCTTGCACTAGGTACCACTCACGGTGACTATTTCTACGGTTCCGTGCCTTGCACCCGTAAAATGACCCCTGCGGAAATTGCAGGCGAGTATGAATTAGAAACAGGCAAAGTGATTGTTGAGACTTTCCAAAAACGAGGTATCAATCCAAATATGGTACCTGGCGTGTTGGTACATTCCCACGGACCATTCACATGGGGCAAAGATGGACACAATGCCGTACATAATTCCGTGGTGCTAGAAGAAGTTGCCTATATGAATTTCTGTAGCAAACTCATTCGTCCAAATGTACAGGCCATGCAGCAAGAACTGCTCGATAAACATTACTTACGCAAACACGGTAAAAATGCGTATTATGGGCAGTAAGCATTTGCAAAAAATTGAGTGGAAGTGACCGCTTGTTATCATACAAGCGGTCACTTCCGTTCTGATTTTTGCAAATCGTAGCTATCGAGAAAAAAACTAAAACGAATTTATACCCTAAAAAACCACCTTTTCATAATCTTTATCCCAAAAGTTAGATTGAACTTCCAACAGATTACAGCACAGATCATAAAAGGTGGTTTTTAATTAGCAATAAAAAAAAGCCCGATAAACATCGGGCTTTTTTATTGGTCTTTTATTATTCCGCTACTGCTTCTTCAGCTGCAACTTCTGGGCGTTCAACTAACTCAATGTATGCCATTGGTGCGTTATCGCCTGCACGGAAACCACATTTTAAAATGCGAGTGTAACCACCTGCACGATTTGCAAAACGTGGACCTAATTCATTGAATAATTTAGCAACTGTTTCAACGTTGCGAGTACGAGCAAAAGCTAAACGGCGATTAGCAACGCTATCAACTTTTGCTAAAGTAATTAACGGCTCAACTACACGACGTAACTCTTTCGCTTTTGGTAACGTAGTTTTGATAATTTCGTGACCAATTAACGCTGCTGCCATATTACGGAACATCGCTTGACGATGGCTGCTGTTACGGTTTAATTGACGTCCACTCTTACGATGGCGCATAACCTTATTCCTTCTTAGAAAATCTATACCTAAAATTAGTCTTCAGCAATGCTTGCTGGAGGCCAATTCTCAAGGCGCATACCCAGTGATAGACCACGAGAAGCGAGAACATCTTTAATCTCAGTAAGCGATTTCTTACCAAGGTTAGGTGTTTTTAACAACTCAACTTCTGTACGTTGGACTAAATCACCGATATAGTGAATTGTCTCTGCTTTCAAACAGTTAGCAGAACGAACTGTCAGCTCTAAGTCATCTACTGGACGAAGAAGAATTGGATCAAATTCCGGTTTTTCTTCTTTTACTTCTGGCTGACGAACATCACGCAGATCAACGAATGCAGCTAACTGTTCAGCTAAAATCGTTGCAGCACGACGGATTGCTTCCTCTGGATCTAATGTTCCATTGGTTTCCATCTCAATAACTAGCTTATCTAAGTCTGTACGCTGTTCAACACGAGCAGCTTCCACATTATAAGCAATGCGATCTACTGGGCTGAAGCGTGCATCCACTAATAAGCGACCGATTGGGCGATCATCATCTTGTAAATGTACACGAGCAGAAGCTGGCACATAACCACGACCACGCTGAACACGAATACGCATATTGATTGATGCGTTTTTATCGGTTAAGTGGCAAATAATATGGTCAGGATTTACAATTTCAACATCACCATCGTGTGTAATGTCGGCTGCAGTTACAGGGCCAATTCCAGATTTAGTGAGCGTCAAAATAATATCATCTTTATTTTGAACTTTTACCGCTAGACCTTTAAGGTTTAACAATACTTCAAGAATATCTTCTTGTACGCCTTCTTTGCTGCTGTATTCATGTAATACACCATCAATTTCTACTTCTGTAACTGCACAACCAGGCATAGACGAAAGTAAAATGCGACGAAGTGCGTTACCTAATGTATGGCCGAAACCACGCTCTAACGGCTCTAAGGTCACTTTGGCGTGAGTTGAACTGATTTGTTCAATATTCACTAAATGTGGCTTTAAAAATTCTGTCACAGAACCCTGCATCTTATCCTCTCTTTGCTTTTGAACTGATGAAACTAAACAATAAATAAAATAATGTTTTAATTATTATTTAGAGTATAGCTCAACGATCAGATGTTCATTAATATCTGCTGATAGATCAGAACGTTCAGGAGTACGTTTGAATACACCTTCCATTTTTGTCGCATCAACTTCTAACCAAGTTGGTTTTTCACGTTGTGTCGCTAGCTCTAATGACGCTTTGATACGTGCTTGTTTTTTAGATTTCTCACGTACTGCGATTACATCATCAACAGAAACCTGATAAGAAGGGATATTTACAACGCGACCGTTTACAACAATAGATTTATGGCTAACAAGCTGACGTGCTTCTGCACGAGTTGCAGCAAAACCCATACGGTAAACGACGTTATCTAAACGACCCTCTAACAATACTAATAAGTTCTCACCGGTATTGCCTTTTAAACGGTTAGCTTCTTTATAGTAATTACGGAATTGACGCTCCAAAATACCATACATACGGCGAACTTTTTGTTTCTCACGAAGCTGACTACCGTAGTCAGATAAGCGAGGTTTACGAGCACCGTGTTGACCAGGTGCTGTATCAATTTTACATTTTGACTCGATCGCGCGAACACCTGATTTAAGGAATAAATCAGTACCTTCACGACGGCTTAGCTTGAGCTTTGGACCCAAATATCTTGCCATTTTCTTTCTCCAATTATTCTAACGTCAAATTATACGCGACGTTTTTTCGGTGGACGACAACCGTTATGAGGAATCGGAGTCACGTCAGTAATATTCGTGATACGGAAACCCGCTGCATTTAATGCACGAATTGTAGATTCACGACCTGGACCCGGACCTTTAACCATAACTTCTAAATTCTTTAAACCAAACTCTTTAACAACTTCAGCACAACGCTCTGCTGCCACTTGAGCTGCGAATGGGGTTGATTTACGAGAACCACGGAAACCTGAACCACCAGCGGTTGCCCAAGCAAGAGCATTACCTTGACGGTCAGTAATGGTTACGATTGTGTTATTGAAAGATGCGTGGATATGAGCTACGCCATCTGCGATCTGTTTTTTTACACGTTTACGTGCACGAACTGGTGTTTTAGCCATTTTATTTATCTACTCCGATTATTTTTTGATCGGTTTGCGTGGACCCTTGCGAGTACGCGCATTAGTCTTAGTACGTTGACCACGTACTGGTAAACTACGACGATGACGTAAACCACGGTAGCAGCCTAGGTCTAAAAGACGCTTGATGCTTAAAGTTACTTCACGACGTAAATCACCTTCGACAGTAAATTTACCAACTTCTTCACGCAGTTTTTCAATCTGCTCTTCAGACAATTCTCTGATCTTCACATCTTCAGCAATACCCGTTGCAGCGCAAATTGCTTTTGCACGAGTTTTACCGATGCCATAAATAGCAGTTAGTGCAATTACGGTGTGTTTTTGATCAGGAATGTTAATGCCTGCAATACGGGCCACTATGCACTCCTATTTAACTAAAGTTATTGATATACTGATCTTGAAAAGCCCGTTTCAGGATACTCAAACAGTATATCAGGACGAAATGAGCTGAGCAGTATACCTACTCAGCCGGTTCTTTGCAAGAAAGAATGTCAATTAACCTTGACGTTGTTTGTGTTTAGCATCGCTGCAAATTACGCGAACAACACCTTCACGTTTAACAATTTTGCAGTTACGACATAATTTCTTAACTGAAGCACGAACTTTCATTGCTTATCCTTTTTTGATCTAGGACTACTGTCCTAAGCCTTTCAAATTGGCTTTCTTCAACACAGAATCATATTGTAAAGACATTAAATGACTTTGAACCTGTGCGATGAAATCCATAATTACTACCACTACAATCAATAATGATGTACCACCAAGTTGGAAAGATACTTTCCATAAGGATGTAATGATATAAGGAACCAAACAAACAAAAGTAATATATAACGCACCGATTAAGGTTAAACGTGTCATTACTTTATCAATATAACGCGATGTTTGCTCGCCTGGTCGATAACCTGGTACAAACGCACCTGACTTTTTCAAATTATCCGCTGTATCACGTGGGTTATATTGCATCCCAGTATAGAAGAATGCAAAGAAAATTACAGCCATTGTAAAAAGAACAATATACAACGGTTGACCTGGTTGTAATAACTGAGATAAATCAAATAACCATTCAAAACCTTCGCTCTGACCAAACCATTGAGTAATACTCGCAGGGAACAAAATGATACTTGAAGCAAAAATTGCAGGAATAACACCTGCCATATTAACTTTCAATGGTAAATGAGATGATCTTGCAGGGGCCATCATTCTTCCTTGCTGACGGCTTGCATAATTTACAACTATTCTTCTTTGTCCACGTTCCACAAAGACAACAAAATATGTTACTGCAAATGCGATTGCAGCTATTAGTAAAAGAACAGGTAAAGAGATTTCCCCTTGACGAGCCTGCTCAATTGTTTGCCCAATGACTGACGGAAGATCAGCCACAATTCCAGCAAAGATAATCAACGAAATACCATTACCGATGCCACGTTCAGTGATTTGCTCACCTAACCACATCAAGAACATTGTACCTGTGACTAAACTAATAATAGAAGTAATATAGAATAAGACGCTTGGATTAGGTACTAATCCATCAATCATATTCGGTAGGGCAAATGAAATACCAACAGCTTGAATACTTGCTAATAACAGCGTCGCATAGCGAGTATATTTGCTAATTTTACGCCTTCCTGCTTCCCCTTCTTTTTTGAGATCCATCAAAGCTGGGTGAATCGCAGTGAGCAACTGCATAATAATTGATGCAGAGATATAAGGCATAATACCTAATGCAAAAATTGACGCTCTGCTTAAAGCACCACCAGAGAACATATTAAACATCTCAATAATGGTGCCTTTTTGTTGCTGAACTAACTCGGATAATACAGAAGCATCAATACCAGGAACAGGAATAAAAGAACCAATACGAAAAACGATTAATGCACCTAATACAAACAATAATCTTGATTTTAACTCACCAGTTCCTTTTTGAGAATTACCTTGATATCCTGGTTGTTTAGCCATTTATTATTCCTCGACAGAACCACCAACAGCTTCGATAGCAGCTTTTGCACCTTTAGTTACACCTAAGCCTTTTACAGTAACCGCTTTCTCGATATTACCGGAAAGGATAACTTTCACTGATAAAATATCTTTAGTGATTACGTTTGCTGCTTTAAGTGCATCTAAAGTGATAACATTGCCATCTACTTTTGCTAATTCATTTAAACGAACTTCGGCTACGTGTAATGCTTTAAGAGAAGTAAAACCAAATTTCGGTAAACGACGATATAAAGGCATTTGACCACCTTCGAACCCACGACGAACACCGCCGCCTGTACGAGATTTTTGACCTTTATGACCACGTCCACCTGTTTTACCTAAACCAGAACCAATACCACGACCTAAGCGTTTTGCACTATGTTTAGCACCTTCAGCTGGGGATAGAGAATTTAAACGCATTCTATTACTCCTCAACTTTAACCATGTATGAAACTTGGTTGATCATACCACGTACTGCAGGTGTATCAATCAACTCTACTGTGTGTCGAATATGACGAAGACCTAAGCCTTTTAACGTTGCTTTATGCTTCGGCAAACGAGCAATAGAGCTACGAGTTTGTGTTACTTTGATAGTTTTTGCCATATTCAATTACCCCAAAATTTCTTCAACGGTTTTACCACGTTTAGCAGCAACCATTTCTGGTGATTTCATATTTGCAAGTGCATCAATAGTTGCACGAACAACGTTAATTGGGTTTGTTGAACCGTATGCTTTTGAAAGTACGTTGTGAACACCTGCAACTTCCAATACTGCACGCATTGCACCACCTGCGATGATACCTGTACCTTCGCTTGCTGGTTGCATAAACACACGAGAACCAGTATGAGAACCCTTAACTGGGTGTTGTAATGTACCTTCATTTAAAGCTACATTGATCATATTGCGACGAGCTTTCTCCATCGCTTTTTGGATAGCTGCTGGAACTTCACGAGCTTTACCGTAACCAAAACCTACACGACCGTTACCATCGCCTACTACTGTTAAAGCAGTAAAACTCATAATACGACCACCTTTTACGGTTTTAGATACACGGTTAACCGCGATTAGCTTTTCCTGCAGTTCACCAGCTTGTTTTTCGATGTTTGACATCTCAAATTCCTCTATTAGAACTGAAGACCAGCTTCACGAGCAGCATCTGCTAATGATTGTACACGACCGTGGTATTTAAAACCTGAACGATCGAATGCAACCGCTTGAATACCTTTAGCTAAAGCACGCTCAGCAACTAATTTACCAACTACTGCTGCTGCGTCTTTATTACCAGTATATTTAACTTGCTCTTTAATTACTTTTTCAACAGTTGAAGCTGCTACTAGTACTTCTGAGCCATTAGGTGCAATAACCTGCGCATAAATATGACGAGGTGTGCGATGGACAACCAAACGGGTTGCACCTTGCTCTCTCATTAAATGACGTGCACGGCTTGCACGACGGATACGAGCTACTTTCTTATCCATAGTGTTACCTTACCTTACTTTTTCTTCGCTTCTTTAGTACGTACAACTTCATCAGAATAACGTACACCTTTACCTTTATAAGGCTCAGGTTTGCGGTATGCACGAATATCAGCTGCCACTTGACCGATTAACTGTTTGTCTGCACTCTTAAGAATGATTTCTGTTTGAGATGGACATTCACCAGTGACGCCTGCTGGCAACGCGTGTTCAACTGGGTGTGAGAAACCTAAGCTTAAAGCAACTACGTTACCTTTCATTTGAGCTCTGTAACCAACACCAACTAATTGCAATTTCTTAGTAAAGCCTTCAGTAACACCAATTACCATAGCATTAACAAGTGCACGAGCAGTACCTGCTTGAGCATCTGCATTTACAACGCCTTCTTTTGGTGCGAAAGTTAATGCGTTAGCATCGTATTTTACTTCAACTGCATTATGAATTTCACGAGATAACTCGCCATTTTTACCTTTAACTGTTAATAGCTGACCGTTGAGTTTTACTTCAACACCGGCAGGAATATTAACAGGTGCTTTTGCAACACGAGACATTCTTCCTACCCCTCTATTATGCTACGTAACAGATAATTTCGCCGCCTAAGCCCGCTTGACGCGCTGCACGGTCGGTCATAACACCTTTAGATGTAGAAACAACTGCGATACCTAAACCACCCATTACTTTTGGTAATTCGTCTTTACGTTTATAAATACGAAGACCTGGACGGCTTACACGTTGGATACTTTCTACAACTGGTTTATTTTGGAAATATTTTAAAGTGATTTCCAATTCAGGTTTTACACCCTCAACAACTTTGAAGCTTTCAACATAACCTTCTTCAGCTAAAACATTTGCAATAGCAACTTTTAACTTAGATGAAGGCATACTGATTGCAACTTTATTCGCAGCTTGACCGTTACGAATACGGGTCAGCATATCTGCGATTGGATCTTGCATGCTCATGTATTTACTCCCATGATTCCAAATTAAAAGAGGTTATTACCAGCTAGCTTTCTTAAGGCCTGGAATTTCGCCACGCATTGCAGCTTCACGAACCTTAATACGGCTTAAGCCAAACTTACGAAGTACACCATGTGGACGACCAGTTTGACGGCAACGGTTACGCTGACGGCTTGGACTTGAATCGCGTGGAAGTGTTTGTAATTTTAACACTGCATCCCAACGATCTTCGTCTGAAGAATTAACATCAGAGATGATGCGTTTTAATTCTTCACGCTTCGCGTAAAATTTATCAGCTAATTTCGCACGTTTTACGTCACGTGCAATCATTGATTGTTTTGCCACGATAACCTACCTTATTTACGGAATGGGAAATTGAAAGCCGCTAATAAAGCTTGACCTTCTTCATCAGTTTTCGCAGAAGTGGTGATAGTAATATCTAAACCACGAACACGATCTACTTTATCATAGTCGATTTCTGGGAAAATGATTTGTTCACGAACACCCATACTGTAATTACCACGACCATCGAAAGACTTCGCATTTAAACCGCGGAAGTCACGAGTACGTGGAACAGCGATAGTAATCAATCTTTCAAAGAACTCCCACATACGTTCGCCACGTAGGGTTACTTTACATCCGATTGGATATCCCTGACGGATTTTAAAGCCAGCAACAGATTTGCGAGCTTTTGTAATTAAAGGTTTCTGACCGCTAATTGCTGCTAGATCTGCTACTGCATTATCTAACAATTTCTTATCGGTCAATGCTTCACCCACACCCATATTCAGGGTTATCTTTTCGATTCGTGGGACTTGCATGACAGATGAGTAGTTGAATTTTGCTTTTAATTCATTAACTACTGTATCTCTGTAGTAATCATGCAGTTTCGCCATCGCATTACTCCAGTTAATTAAATTGTTTTCTCGTTAGATTTGAAGAAACGCACTTTTTTGCCCTCTTCGAATCTAAATCCTACACGGTCAGCTTTGTTAGTTTCAGGGTTGAAAATTGCAACATTAGAAGCATCAATTGCAGCTTCTTTCTTGATTAAACCACCCGCTTTACCTAAAGCTGGAACTGGTTTTTCATGTTTAGTTACAATATTTACGCCTTCAACAAAGACCTTACCGTTTGGTAACACTTTAGTTACCTTACCACGCTTACCTTTATCTTTACCGGTAAGTACAATTACTTCATCGTTTTGACGGATTTTTGCAGCCATTACATTCTCCTTACAGTACTTCTGGAGCTAAAGAGATGATTTTCATAAACTTCTCAGAACGAAGTTCACGAGTCACCGGTCCAAAAATACGAGTACCGATTGGTTGCTCAGTGTTATTATTTAAAATTACACAAGCGTTGCCATCGAAACGAATAACCGCGCCATCTGGGCGACGAACACCCTTCTTGGTGCGCACAACAACTGCCTTTAACACATCACCTTTTTTAACTTTACCGCGTGGAATTGCTTCTTTTACAGTAACTTTGATGATGTCGCCAATAGCAGCATAACGACGGTGCGATCCACCTAGAACCTTGATACACATTACGCTACGAGCTCCTGAGTTGTCAGCAACATCTAGCATAGTCTGTTCTTGGATCATATTAGTGCTCCGTTAAAATAAAAAAACACCCTTTCGGGACGAATCTATTTACCCAATGCAAATAGGTTGCGGATTATATCTCAACTAAACACTCAAGATCAACTGAATTTTAAGCAGTTTCAAAGATTCGCAAAACTTTTGAAGCAAATACCCGCTTGTAGCATTGACAATATAGGATTGGAAGGGATACAAGCGGTCAATTCTGAAGCATTTTTTGCAAAACAAAAACCCTAGCATGCAGCTAGGGTTTTTTCATTTTACCAGTGTTGATTAAGCTACTACAGCTTTTTCAACAACACGAACTAAAGTATGAGATTTCGTTTTAGAGAGTGGACGACACTCTTTAACTTCAACTACATCGCCTAATTTAGCTTCGTTGTTTTCATCGTGTACGTGAAGTTTGGTAGTACGACGGATAAACTTACCATAGATTGGGTGTTTAACTGTGCGTTCGATAGCGATCACAAATGATTTGTCCATTTTGTCGCTAACTACTTTACCTTGTACTGTACGAATTTTATCAGTCATTACTCACCCGCCTTCTCGGTTAATACAGTTTTTACTTGTGCAATGCTACGACGCACTTGTTTTAACTGATGGGTTTGTTGAAGCTGACCGGTGGCTGCTTGCATACGCAATTTGAATTGCTCACCTAAAAGGTTCACTAACTCAGCATTCAGCTCTTCAACATTTTTGTTACGTAGTTCTTGAGCTTTCATTACATCACCGTCTTAGTTACAAATGTGGTTTTGAACGGAAGTTTAGCTGCCGCTAATGCGAATGCATTGCGTGCTACTTCTTCTGATACACCATCCATTTCATAGAGAACTTTACCCGGTTGGATTAAGGCTACCCAGTACTCAACGTTACCTTTACCTTTACCCATACGGACTTCTAATGGTTTTTCAGTGATTGGTTTATCTGGGAATACGCGGATCCAGATTTTACCTTGACGTTTAACTGCACGAGTCATCGCACGACGAGCGGCTTCAATTTGACGAGCAGTTAAACGGCCACGACCAATCGCTTTTAAACCGAATGAACCGAAGCTCACTTCTGTACCGCCAGCAATACCGCGGTTACGACCTTTGTGAACTTTACGGAATTTTGTACGTTTTGGTTGTAACATTCAGTGATTCTCCTTATTTACGACCTTTGCGTGCAGGCTTTTTAGGCTGTGCCGCTGGTTCTTTCTCAGATTCAATCACTGCAGCCATACCACCAAGAATTTCACCTTTGAAGATCCACACTTTAATACCGATTACACCGTATGTTGTGTGAGCTTCTGCAGTGTTATAATCGATGTCCGCACGAAGTGTATGTAGAGGTACACGACCTTCACGATACCATTCTGAACGTGCGATTTCTGCACCACCTAAACGACCGCTAACTTCAACTTTGATACCTTTAGCACCTAAACGCATTGCGTTTTGTACTGCTTTTTTCATCGCACGACGGAACATCACACGACGCTCAAGTTGAGATGCGATGCTGTCAGCAACTAATTTTGCATCAAGCTCTGGTTTTTTCACTTCAGCAATGTTGATTTGTGCTGGTACGCCAGCAATTTTAGAAACGGCGTTTCTTAATTTTTCAACATCTTCGCCTTTTTTACCGATAACGATACCTGGACGAGCTGTGTGAATAGTTACACGAATGCTTTTTGCTGGACGCTCAATAGTGATACGTGAAACTGAAGCGTTCGCTAACTCTTTGTTTAAAAATTGACGTACTTTGAAATCGCCGTCTAAGTTGTCAGCGAAATCTTTTGTATTCGCGAACCAAGTAGAGCTCCAAGGCTTAACAATGCCAAGGCGAATACCATGTGGATGTACTTTTTGACCCATTTGTTATTCTCCTACTGATTAACGATCTGACACAACCACAGTGATGTGGCTTGTACGTTTTAAAATACGATCTGCACGACCTTTAGCACGTGGCATTACACGTTTCATGCTTGGACCTTCATCAACGAAAATCTTTGCAACTTTAAGATCATCGACATCTGCACCGTCATTATGCTCTGCGTTTGCAATAGCAGATTCTAAAACTTTCTTCACTAAAGCTGCTGCTTTTTTGTTAGTGAAAGTTAAAATTTCTAGTGCTACAGAAACTTTCTTACCACGGATTAAATCAGCAACTAAGCGAGCTTTTTGAGCAGATGTACGAGCGTAACGATGTTTTGCAATAGTTTCCATCTTTTACCTCTTATCTTTTAGCTTTCTTATCTGCGGCGTGACCGCGGTATGTACGAGTCGGTGCAAATTCACCTAATTTATGACCGATCATTTCATCAGAAACATAAACTGGAACATGCTGACGACCATTATGGACTGCGATGGTCAATCCGATCATTGATGGAATGATCATTGAACGACGGGACCAAGTTTTGATTGGTTTTTTATCCCCGCTTTCCACCGCCTTCTCTACCTTCTTCAACAAGTGTAGGTCAAGGAAAGGACCTTTCTTGAGAGAACGTGGCATGGCTTACCTCTATATTAGTGAATAAAATTATTTGCCACGACGACGTACGATGAATTTATCAGTACGTTTGTTGTGACGAGTTTTCTTACCTTTGGTTTGAACGCCCCAAGGAGTAACTGGGTGTTTACCGAAGTTTCGGCCTTCACCACCACCGTGTGGGTGGTCAACTGGGTTCATTGCAGTACCACGAACAGTTGGACGGATACCTCTCCAACGGTTTGCACCTGCTTTACCAAGAACACGAAGCATATGCTCTGAGTTACCTACTTCACCGATGGTTGCAGAACACTCAGCTAATACTTTACGCATTTCGCCTGAACGAAGACGCAAAGTTACATAGTTACCTTCGCGGGCAATAATTTGTACATATGCACCAGCAGATCGAGCGATTTGACCACCCTTACCCGGTTTTAATTCAACGTTGTGAATGGTAGAACCTACTGGGATATTACGCATTGGTAATGAATTACCCACTTTAATTGGAGATGAAGCACCCGCTTGGATTTGATCACCAACAGATAAACCTTTTGGTGCCAAGATGTAGCGACGTTCACCATCTTTATAAAGTACTAATGCAATGTTCGCAGAACGGTTTGGATCGTACTCTAAACGCTCAACAACAGCTGGGATGTCTAATTTGTTACGTTTGAAGTCAATTAGACGGTAGTGTTGTTTGTGACCACCACCGATGTGGCGAGTGGTAATACGACCTAAATTGTTACGACCACCAGTTTTAGACTTAGAGTCTAATAACGGAGCATAAGGTTTACCCTTATGTAATTCTGCGTTAACAATTTTAACTACGTGACGACGACCAGCGGAGGTCGGCTTACATTTAACGATAGCCATAGTTTTCTATTCCTCCAAATTACTCTGCCGCACCTTCAACGAAGTCAAGTGATTGACCTTCTTGAAGAGTAACGTAAGCTTTTTTCCAGTCGCTACGACGACCTGATTTAGCACCGTGACGTTTAGTTTTACCTTTAACAACCACAGTACGAACAGAATCTACTTTCACTTCGAAAAGTTGCTCAACCGCTTTAGCAATTTCTGCTTTGTTTGAATCCAAAGCGACTTTGAAAACGATTGTGTTACCTTTTTCTGCGTTATTTGTTGCTTTCTCAGAGATATGAGGTGCCTTAAGCACTTTTAGCAAACGTTCTTGTTGAATCATGCTAACATCTCCTCAATTTGTTTCACTGCATCAACAGTCATAACCACTTTATCAAAAGCGATTAAACTTACTGGATCGATACCTTGAACATCACGGACATCTACTTTGTAAAGGTTACGTGCTGCTAAGAATAGGTTTTCATCTAAGCTTGCAGTGATGATAAGAGCATCAGTTAATGCCATATCTTTTAATTTTTGTACTAAAACTTTCGTTTTTGGTGCATCGATTTCGAATTTATCAACAACAACTAAACGATCTTGACGAACAAGCTCAGAAAGAATGCTCTTAATTGCACCACGGTACATTTTCTTGTTCACTTTCTGGCTGTGATCTTGTGGTTTTGCTGCAAAAGTTACACCACCTGAACGCCAGATTGGTGACTTAATATCACCTGAACGAGCACGGCCAGTACCTTTTTGACGCCAAGGTTTTTTACCTGAACCAGACACTTCTGCACGAGTTTTTTGTGCACGAGATCCTTGACGAGCCCCTGCTGCATAAGCAACAACTACTTGGTGGATCAACGCTTCGTTAAACTCACGTCCGAAGGTAGTTTCAGAAACAGCTAGTGCGTTAGCACCTACAACTTGTAATTCCATCTCTATCTCCTAGACTTATGCTTTAACTGCTGGTTTTACGATAACATCACTATTAGTTGCACCAGGTACAGAACCCTTAACTAATAATAATTTACGTTCAGCATCTACACGAACAACTTCAAGTGATTGAACAGTTACACGCTCAGCACCTAAGTGTCCGGCCATTTTTTTACCTTTAAACACACGACCTGGTGTTTGGTTTTGACCAATAGAACCAAGTACACGATGTGATAAAGAGTTACCGTGAGTAGCATCTTGAGTACGGAAATTCCAGCGTTTAACACCACCTTGGAAACCTTTACCTTTAGAAGTACCAGTAACATCAACTTTTTTAACATCAGTGAAGATGTCAACATTAATTTCTTGACCTAAAGTGAATTCTTCACCTTCAGTACGAAATTCCCATAAACCGCGACCAGCTTCAACACCTGCTTTAACGAAATGACCTGCTTCAGGCTTAGTTACACGACTTGCTTTTTTAGAGCCAGTAGTAACTTGAACTGCAGTATAGCCATCGTTTTCAAGAGTTTTAACTTGAGTCACACGGTTGGCTTCGATTTCGATTACGGTAACTGGGACTGACACGCCATCTTCAGTGAAGATACGGGTCATACCAACTTTACGACCGACTAAACCAATCATTGTAATAACCTCTTAATTAACCTAGGCTGATCTGCACGTCAACGCCGGCAGCCAAATCTAAACGCATTAATGCATCAACAGTTTTTTCTGTTGGCTCAACAATATCAACTAAACGTTTGTGGGTACGGATTTCATATTGGTCACGTGCATCTTTGTTTACGTGTGGTGAAATCAATACAGTAAAACGCTCTTTACGTGTTGGTAAAGGAATTGGACCACGAACTTGTGCACCTGTACGTTTAGCTGTTTCTACGATCTCCGCAGTAGATTGATCAATCAAACGATGATCAAAAGCTTTTAAGCGGATACGGATTCTTTGGTTCTGCATTAGACCAGAGCTCCATTAAAATTTAGCTAATAAAAAAACCGAACCGCCACTCAATAAATTACATTAAGGGGGCACAGTCATACCTTGTTATAGTTTCCAAATCGGAAACATTTTATGTATTACCCTATCGGTAATACCACCTGATAAATGATTACACCAAGCGACTTACTTATCTATGATAGTAAAGCTTTGCGATTATACACATTCTTACCGACAAAATCAACATCTATCTGCAAAACAATCCAAATTGCGCTCTTAACCTCTACAGTGAGTAAATCACTAAAACACCAAAATTGATCAAAATTCGCTCAAACAAACAAATTTCTTCCATTTTTTCGACAAATATCACAAAAAAATTACATTTAAACGATTGCAAAGTCGATTTAACTAAGTAATCATCTTTACGAGCTTAATGCTCATCTAATTATAAGTCTTCTAATAGCACACCGGAGGAAACCCATAATGACCGAAACTCATTTAACAACACAACACCTTAGAGAACTACTCTTTTCTGTTATTGGCAATACAAAAGTAAAAAATTATTTTTATGCCTATAATGGCATTTTCAAAGATAATCTTATGATAGGTCTGTATAAAGATGGTAAATTTTATCTGAGATTTTCAGATCTGGATATCGATACTGCTATCAATACTCATAATCTAGAAAGCCTTTCAGATAGCAACATCACCCATTCAGAAAAATATTTTTTACTTCCATCCCCAATTCTCAGCAATCTCACACAATATTCTATCTGGTTTACAAATAGCCTTGCTGAAGTAAGACTAAATAAGCGTAACTTGTACTATACAAAAAAGCATCAGCTAAGAAGTCTTCCGAATATGACCTTCCGCTTAGAAAAATACTTGAACAAAATTAATATTTACTCGATTGAGCAATTAATTGAGAAAGGTGAAATTAATGCTTTTGTTGAGTTAGTGAAGATGGGAATGGATGCAAGTGAAAATACGTTGTTAAAACTACATGGCGCTATCACCCATCAATTTATTTATACCATCACAGACAAAACAAAATCGCAATTACTTTCTGATGCTGACAATGCACTTTATGCGGCGGGCTTACGGAAACGGTTTAAAAACTAAAAAAGAAGCCTTGGAGTTTCCTCCAAGGCTTTATTGTTTAATGCAAACTTACGATTATGCACCCAAACGCTCTTTGATACGCGCAGATTTGCCTGAACGCTCGCGTAAGTAATAAAGTTTCGCTTTGCGAACCGCACCTTTACGTTTCACCGAGATGCTTTCTACTACTGGTGAGTGAGTTTGGAATACACGCTCAACGCCTACGCCATTTGATACTTTACGTAAGGTAAATGCTGAGTGCAAGCCACGGTTACGAATTGCAATAACCACGCCTTCGAACGCTTGCAAACGTCTTTTACTACCTTCTACTACCCATACCTTAACTTCTAATGTGTCACCTGGACGGAAGCCTGGTACGTTTTGTTTTAACTGTTCTTGTTCGATTTGTTTGATGATGTTACTCATTTTGTAAACCTTCTAAATCCTAGAATTAACTGATTTTGTGTTGTTTGATTTTTTTCAACAACACCCGTTGTTCGTCAGTCAGAGCTAGGCTATCCAATAGCTCAGGGCGTCGTTCCCACGTTCGTTTTAACGATTGCTCTAATCGCCATTTGCGAATTTGTTCGTGGTGTCCCGACATCAGCACATCAGGCACTGGCATCCCGTCTAACACTTCAGGGCGGGTGTAGTGCGGGCAATCTAATAACCCTTCGGCAAAAGAATCTTCCAAAGCAGAAGCCTGTTTGCCAAGCACACCTGGGACAAAGCGAGCAACGGCATCAATTAGCGTCATTGCAGGCAATTCTCCCCCTGTAAGCACATAATCCCCGATTGACCATTCCTCATCAATTTCAGTTTGAATCAATCGTTCGTCGATCCCTTCGTAACGTCCACAGACTAAAATCAATTTTTGATTTTCAGCCAGCTCTTGTACGCCTGTTTGATCGAGCTTACGTCCTTGCGGTGACAGGTAAATTACTTTTACCTGACTACCATCTGCACAAGCGGTCTGTTTTGCGGCACGAATTGCATCTCGCAACGGCTGCACCATCATCAACATTCCTGGCCCGCCACCGTAAGGGCGTTCGTCCACGGTTTTATGTTTATCGAAAGTGAAATCACGCGGATTCCAACATTCCACTTGCAATAAATTGTGTTTTACAGCTCTACCAGTTACCCCATATTCAGTGATTGCTTTAAACATTTCGGGGAATAGCGAGATAATTCCAATCCACATTTCCGACCTGCTACGACTTAAAAGCTAACTGCATACCTGAGGTTAGAAACCAGCGTCCCACTCCACCGTAATAGTTTTGGTGGTGAGATCTACTCTTTTAACTACTTGTTCATATAAGAACGGAACTAACCGCTCTTGTTTACCGAAAGCATCTTTGCTGTTAGCTCTCACCACTAACACATCGTTTGAACCTGTTTCCATTAACTCAGTGACGACACCCATTGCATAGCCTTCTAGGTTCACTACTTGGCAGCCGATTAAATCGTGCCAATAGTAGTCGCCTTCTTCCAATTCAGGAAACACGGCCAAATCCACGCCAATTTCAGCGTTGGTTAAAAGCTGTGCCGCTTCACGGTCGTCTGTGCCAGTTAATTTCACAATCAAATCGTTGTTGTGATAACGCCAGCTTTCGAGTTCAACTTGTTGCCATTGTCCTTTCACTTTTAAGAACCATGGCTGATAGTTGAAAATGCTTTCTGCTTGTTCTGTGGATGAATAAAGACGCAACCAGCCACGGATACCATAGGTTGAACCTAATTTTCCGACAACTTCAATTTTTTGTTCGCTCATATTCACCTACATCAAAATAAAATTAAGCTGCTTTACGAGCTTCTTTCACTAAAACGGCAACACGATCAGAAAGTGATGCACCTTTAGCTAGCCACTCATCAACTTTAGCCACGTCTAAGCGTAAACGCTCAGCGTTGCCCGCTGCGATTGGGTTGAAGAAACCGATACGCTCGATGAAACGACCGTCACGCGGTGAACGGCTATCCGCTACCACGATTTGATAGAATGGGCGTTTTTTAGCTCCGCCACGAGTTAAACGAATGGTTACCATAACGTTCCTTAAATAATGATAGTAAAAAGAAAACCCTCGTTCGAGGTGAGGGTACGACATTTGTTTACTCAAAAAAGAGAGAAAACAAGCGGTCGGATTATACTGATTTTTTGCAAAAAAACAAGGGACACTAAGTCCCTTGTTTTCTTATCTTTCTGTGTGATGGGCTGATATTATAATGATTGTGCTAAACGATCTAATTCAGCTTTCGCACTTGCCTGTGCTTTTTCTAAGGCTTCTGGACCATAGGCTAATGCTTCGGCGTACACGAACTCAACATCAGTAATACCAATAAAACCTAAAAAGACTTGAATATAAGATTTTACTAAATCAGTCGGGCCATCCTTATGAATACCACCAGTCGTTAAAATAACGATGGCTTTTTTACCTTTAACTAAGCCTTCTGGACCCTCAGAAGTATATTGGAAAGTCACGCCTGCACGTGCAATAAAGTCAAAGTAACTTTTTAGTTGTGCTGGTACGTTAAAGTTATACATTGGTGCATTGATCACAACTACATCTGTGGCTTTTAATTCAGCAACTAATTCATCTGATAACGCCAACAATGCTTTTTGCTCATCTGTTTGTGGCTCACCACGAGTTGCCGCTGCGGCATTACCTGTAAAATACGGTAATGGTTGAGCGACTAAATCACGCGTTTTTACTGAAGCCGATAATTTTTCAACGAAATAATCGCTCAATGCGTTTGATTGTGAATGAGTGTCAAGAATACTTGATTTTAAAACTAAAACATTTTTCATGTGATACCTTAATAAAATAATGGTTAACAGTGGAAGTGCATTTTATTCATAAATAACGAGTAAATAAATAGCAAATAAATAAAAAGAGAATTTACTCAAATTAAATAATCATCATGACAAGCGGTCACTTTCTTGCCGAATTTTGCAAATTTCACGCTATGCCCATTCAGCAAACTCAACATACTCTGCAAGCTCGGGGAATTGTTTAAGCCATTTGTGCCATTGTACTTTATCAACTTCAATCGTTAGCAAGCGGTCGCCGAAGTCGTTGAAAGCTTCACTTTTGATACAGTTGTGTTGGCGGAATTGGGTGTAGAGTTGCCCGGCAGTGATGGGTAGCAGTACCGTTTCGCTCACCAGTTCATTTTTCAGGCAAGCTTGCATTGCGGTGAACAGCAAGTCGATGCCCTGCTGACGTTGAGCAGAGAGATAAACCGCCACGGGTTTGCTCTCATCATTGTATTCAATATGCGGTTCGATGCCCTCTAATTTATCCGCTTTGTTGAAGACCAATAGGGTTGGAATGTCCAACGCCCCGATTTCATCCAGCACTTGATTGACTGCATCAATATTTTCGTTCTTGCGATCGTCTGCAGCATCGATCACATGCAGTAGCAAGGTAGCCTCGGTGGTTTCTTGCAAGGTGGATTTGAAAGCAGAAACCAAATCGTGTGGTAGAAAGCGGATAAAACCAACCGTGTCCGCCAAAATGGTGGTGCCAACATCTTGCACATCAATGCGACGTAAAGTCGGGTCAAGCGTTGCAAACAGCTGGTCGGCGGCATATACCCCTGCATTGGTGATCGCATTAAATAGGGTCGATTTGCCTGCATTGGTGTAACCCACCAGCGAAACTGTCGGAATATCGGCTTTTTGGCGCGTTTTTCGGTTCTGATTGCGTTGTTTGCTGACCTTTTCCAACCGATTTTGCAGCTGCTGAATACGAACTTTGATTAAACGGCGATCGGTTTCTAGCTGGGTTTCACCCGGCCCACGCAAGCCTACTGCACCACCTTTTTGCTGATCTTGATTGCCCAAACGGCGAACCAAGCGGGTCGATAAATGGCGAAGCTGTGCCAGTTCCACCTGTAATTTGCCTTCGTGGGATCTCGCTCGCTGAGCGAAAATATCCAAAATCAAGCCAGTCCGATCGACCACTCGGCAGTCACATAACGACTGTAAATTGCGAGTTTGAGCGGGGCTGAGTTGGTGATTGACCAATACCACATCAGCATCGAATTGTTTGACTGCATCGGCAATTTCTTGGGCTTTGCCTTGCCCAACATAGTATTTGATATGCGGCGATGAACGACTGGTGGTCAGCACGGCGGCTATTTCTACGCCAGCAGATTCTGCAAGGGTTTGAAATTCAAGTAGATTCTCAGTGTCTTTGACCTGGGAAAGATAGAGATGCACCAAAATTGCTCGTTCGGGGAGAGCTTCTGCTGCAACAAGCGGTGAGTTTTCGGCATTTTTTTGCAAAGCAAAACCAAACGCAGCCGAAGATGCGTTTGGTGCTAAACTTTCTGGGGTATAAATAGGATTATTCCGCTTTTTCCGCCACGTCGGTTGCAGGAGCAGCTGCTGCCTGATTTGCGTGGTTGTTATTGTTGTGAGAAATGGCACGTGCCGGTACGATGGTTGAAATCGCATGCTTGTAAACCATTTGGCTCACGGTGTTTTTCAATAAAATCACGAATTGGTCGAACGACTCAATTTGTCCTTGCAGTTTAATGCCGTTTACTAAATAGATTGAAACGGGAATACGTTCACGACGTAACGCATTTAAGTATGGGTCTTGTAAAGATTGACCTTTTGCCATTTTGTTGTCCCTTTTAGTAGTTATATTTTCAGTTTGCCAAAGGCTTGGCGATATTATCACAGAATGCTAGAGATTGTTGTGTTTTTGTGCCAATTTTTCGATCATTTTGTGATAAGCTGCGTCAGGAGCTAAGCTATCAAGCCATTCGATCTCACTGCTCCAACCACGTAGCCAAGTGATCTGGCGTTTGGCAAGTTGGCGGGTGGCACAGATCCCTTTGTAGATCGCTTCATCTAAACTGATTTCTCCCGCCAAATACTCCCACATTTGCCGATAACCTACGCAGCGAATAGACGGTAATTCACGATGCAAATCTCCCCGTTCAAACAACCGCTTAACTTCCTGCTCAAAGCCAAGGGCAATCATTTTTTCAAAACGCTGTTCGATTCGCTGGTGCAGCACAGCCCGATCTTGCGGGGCGATGGCGAATTGCACGATGTCGTAAGGAATGCCTTCGCCTTGCTTCTCGGTGAGTTCCGTCATCGTTTTGCCCGAAATGTAAAACACTTCTAACGCTCGGTTGATCCGCTGGCTGTCGTTTGGGTTGATTCGAGCCGCAGAAATGGGGTCGATTTGGGTGAGTTCTTGATGCAACGTCGCCCAGCCAAATTGGGTTGCTTTGGCTTCAATCTCCGCTCGAATTTCGGGTACTGCAGCCGGTAACGGTGAAAGCCCATCCAACAAACTTTTGTAATAGAGCATTGTTCCGCCCACTAACAGCGGAATTTTACCTTGAGCGGTGATGTCTGCCATCTCCCGCAACGCATCTTCACGAAAATTGGCGACCGAATAACTTTCTGCTGGGTCCAAAATATCAATCAAACGGTGCGGAGCAAGGGCTTGCTCGGCAGCACTCGGTTTTGCGGTACCAATATCCATTCCCTTATAAATCAAAGCAGAATCGACACTAATCACCTCCACTGGCAAGGTTTGCCGTAGTTTTATCGCCAAATCCGTTTTGCCCGATGCCGTTGGGCCCATCAAAAAAATCGCAGTGGTTTTTTGCATTTCAATCTCTAACAAATAACAAGCGGTAAGATTCTACCGAAATTTTGCAAATTTGCCCACTTGCAAAAAATCCCGAGCATCTGACCGCTTGTGAGAAATCGTCTGTGCTGCTTTGCAATCAAAGAGAAACCTTTTATAATTGAGAGCAATTATCAATAGCACAGGAATAGACAATGCCCCTTCACCAACAAGTGGCCAAATTATTGGCAGAAAATCCGAATATCATCACCCTTGAAATTGCCGAAAAATTACAATGCCCTGAAGGCGAGGTATTATGTGCTCTGCCTACGGAGTTTGTGCGGGTGTTCGCGGGCAGCCGTGCGGAAGAAATTTTGACCGTTATTAGTAAGTGGGGCATTTTCACCACTATCATCGAAAAAGAAGGCAGCATTTTTGAGATTAAAGATAACTTCCCAAGTGGGATGATCGGACGGGGTTATTACAATTTGAATATGAAAGGGGATGAAGGAGCGATCCACGGGCATTTGAAACTGGATAACATCGCCAAAATCGCCTTTGTCAGCCTGCCATTCCGCGGTAAAGAGAGCTACAACATTGCGTTTATTGCTCACAGCGGACAAACGATTTTCAAAGTCTATCTCGGTCGTGATGAACAACGCCAACTTTTCCCAGAGCAAGTGGCACAATTTAACGCATTTAGTTAAGGAGAAACTATGTCTAGCAACCGTCAAGAAGTATTACAAAATCGTTTAGGCCCTGAAATTCAAGAGTTCAAACAGCAGTGCAAAACCATTGTATTAGCCACTCTAGATAAAGACGGCAGTCCGAACGTGAGCTATGCACCGTTTGTGGTCAACAATGGCGAATACCAAGTGCTGATTTCAACCATCGCCCGCCACGCTCGCAACTTACTCGAAGTACCCAAAGTATCACTGATGTTACTTGAAGATGAAAGCAAAAGCCGCGAAATTTACGCTCGCCGCCGCTTAACCTTTGACGCAACTGCCCGTGTGGTCGAACGCCACAGTGCAGAGTGGGAAAACGGTGTTGCCGCACTGCAAGCTCGCCACGGTGAAATCGTTGCCAACCTCGCAAAATTGGAAGACTTTAAACTGTTCTGCTTCAAGCCAGAGCAAGGCTTATTTGTCAAAGGCTTCGGCAAAGCATTCCAAGTAACGCCTGACGAATTGGTCAGCTTCGTTCACCTAGACGAAGGCCACCAAGAAGAAGGGCATCAGGAAGATAAATAAGAGAGAGGGAAGATGGGGCAAATCAAAATGCCCCATTTTTTATGCCTACTCACAACCCCAACGCATATTTTAACGCCCGTTTTTTAAGTGGCGTGGCTCGTTGGGCGGCGATAAGTGCAAGGTTGCGTACCATTTTGACAGGCAGTAGTTCCGTTTTGAAGGTTTTATAGAATACATCCATCCCCGTTTGCATCAGCAAGTTATCTGGTTTTCGTCGTTTCTCGTAGCGTTTAAGTACGGCTTCATTAGTCACATCTTCACCTTTTTCGATCGCTTGGGCGATGACCTCCAACAGCACTTTCACATCTTTAAAGCCTAAATTGACGCCTTGCCCTGCCAATGGATTGATCGTATGAGCCGCATCGCCAACCAGTACGACACCTTGTCGCACATAGCTTTGGGCGTGTTGGCGAGTGAGTGGAAAACTGCCAAAATCAACCACTTCCACTTGCCCTAGCCGCTCAGGGAAATGAGCGTTGATTTCGGCGGACAATTTCGCTTTCGAGAGCGATTTCAGCTCGGTGATGCGTTGCGGGGAATCGTACCAAACCACACAGCCATTATCACCTTGCAGTGGCAAAAACGCCCTTGGGCCACTCGGAAAAAATTGCTGCCACGTCACACTTTGCGGCGGCAACTGGGTTTTCACCACTGCCAGCAAGCAATGTTGGCGATATTGCCAGCTCGTCAGCCCGATGCCTGCCCAACCTCTTACCTGCGAATTCGCCCCATCACACGCAAGCAAAATCGGGGCGGAAAATTGACGGCCATTATCGAGTGTTACCGTCCAAATATCATTTTCACGATGAGCAAAAATTTGCGAGAAACCCACCGCTTGAGTGCAGTTTGGATATGTCTGTAACGCTTGCCATAAACCGATTTGGATCACATTGTTTTCCACCATAAAACCAAGCCGATCCAAACCAAGCTCACTGGCATGAAAGACGGTATTAAAGCCGTCGATTTCCCACGTTTCCAAGCCGTCGTAGGCACAAACCCGCATTTCTTCAATTGTCTGCCACGCCCCGAGCTGTTCCAACAAGGCGACTGATGCCGCACTAATCGCAGAAATCCGCACATCATAAGGCTCGCTAGCGGTGAAAGTCGGCAACGGATTTTTCTCAATTAACGCCACTTTCAGCCCCATTTTCGCCAAGCCCAACGCTGCAGCTGCCCCGACCATACCGCCGCCGATGACGATTACCTCTTGTTGTTCCATTTTCCCACCGATTTTTCGATAAAAAATTATGCTGAATTCTACTACAAGCGGTCACTTCTGCCTTGATTTTTGCAAAATTTTTGCGACACCGATCGAAAAAATCACTTTTACTCAATGTAAATTTGAGTGAATGACTTAAATTAGCTAATGAATGGTTAAGCCATTTGAATTTTATCGCCCAAAATAGAAGGAATAACGATGTCTCTCGCGATTATTTACAGTCGAGCCTCCATTGGCGTTGAAGCGCCGCTGGTTACGATTGAAGTGCATATCAGTACGGGCAGCCCAGGGTTGTGCTTGGTCGGTTTGCCCGAGAAAAGCGTGAAAGAAGCCCAAGATCGGGTGCGAAGTGCTTTGCTCAACGCCAATTTTGACTACCCTGCACGCCGCATTACCATCAATCTTGCCCCAGCAGATCTCCCTAAAGAAGGCGGACGATTCGACCTGCCAATTGCCATCGGGATCTTAGCCGCATCAGGACAAATCGATTCAGATAAATTACGCCAATTTGAATTTCTCGGCGAACTCTCGCTAACAGGATTGCTACGGGGCGTACATGGAGCGATTCCAGCGGTGCTTTCGGCGGAAAAAGACCGTCGTGAGCTGATTTTGCCACGACAGAATGCCAACGAAGCGGCATTAGTTTCAAGCACACAAACTTACTGTGCCAGTTCGCTGTTGCAGGTGGTGAATTTTCTGAATCAGCGGGACCAACTGTCAATCGCCCAGCAACTTTCGCAAAAAAACGAGCAAAACCAACCGCTTGTAAGACGGGATTTAACCGACATTATCGGGCAGCAACACGCCAAACGAGCCTTGACCATTGCTGCAGCGGGTCAGCACAACCTGCTGTTTCTCGGCCCGCCTGGTACGGGCAAGACGATGCTCGCCAGCCGCTTGGCGGATTTGCTACCAGAAATGAATGATAGTGAGGCGATTGAAACAGCGTCTGTCACTAGCCTTGTACAGAATGAATTGAATTTTCAGAACTGGAAACAACGCCCCTTCCGAGCCCCTCATCACAGTGCATCAATGGTGGCTTTAGTAGGAGGAGGATCGATCCCAAAACCCAGGCGAAATTAGTTTGGCTCACAATGGTGTACTTTTTTTAGACGAACTACCCGAATTTGAACGTAAGGTGCTAGATGCGTTGCGACAGCCATTGGAATCGGGTGAAATCATCATTTCTCGTGCCAATGCCAAGGTGCAATTTCCTGCTCGATTTCAGCTAATTGCGGCGATGAACCCAAGCCCAACAGGGCATTATCAAGGCACACATAACCGCACGTCGCCGCAGCAAGTGATACGGTATCTCAACCGCTTATCAGGACCGTTTTTAGATCGCTTTGATTTATCGATTGAAGTGCCGCTGTTACCACAAGGGGCATTGCAAAATAAAACAGAACATCGGGGAGAAACCACCGAGCAGGTTCGCAAGCGGGTGCTTTTGGCGAGAGATTTGCAATTCGCAAGGCGGGGGAAAATCAACTCGCAGCTGACCACCCGTGAAATTGAGCAAGATTGCCAACTTAGCTCGCAAGATGCCGCTTTTTTAGAAAGTGCCTTACTGAAACTTGGACTATCGGTGCGTGCGTATCACCGTATTTTGAAGGTGTCCCGCACCATTGCCGATCTTGCTAACGAGCCAACAATCCAACAGCCCCATCTTGCCGAAGCCCTAGGCTATCGAGCAATGGATCGACTGCTGCAACGGTTACAGGGAGAACGCTAGTTATTCCAAAAGTCCCGCCAATTTTGTGATGCACTCGGCTAGCATGAGTTCTTGATTGACGGCATTCACTTCCCGTAGATCACGTTGGGTTTGTTGGATGATTTGATGCCCATTGAGTAGTGCTGTTGAAGATAATGCTTGGCTAAATGGCAAAATTCCCGCTTGTAAATCTGGGTTCGCCCAGCCGATCGCAATATCCATTTTGGCTTTTAGTGCATCGCTGAAAAAAGAGCCGAGCCATTCCAGTTGCATTTGTGCTATCTCACTTTCCGTATCAAAGGCGGAAAGCAGCAGCCACACATCGCGGCTTTTGTAGAATTTCCAGAAGGTTTGCAAGAAGGCCTTGCGGGCTGGCAAGCGGTCAGTTTCTAAGAAAGTTTTGCAACTCAGCGGACGATTATGGCACAAACGTAATGCGGTTTCGATCTCCTCTGGTGTGGCGATTGGCACGGCATGTTGTAACCAGCTCAACGCATCGGCGGATTCAGGAGCGTTCATCAGCCACGTTTGGCAGCGACTCTGAATGGTGGCTAGCATCGCTGCTTGTAACGGGGCTTGGAGCAGAAAATAGACATTTTGGTGCGGCTCTTCCAACGTCTTGAGCAACGCATTCGCCGCCGATTCCGTCAGTCGATCCGCTTGTTGAATAGACACCACCGCATTACCGCCTTGTTGAGCGAACTGCTGCAGTTTAGTGGTTACTTCACGGATTTGGTCGATACCAATATCTTTACCGTCAATTGATTCAAGTAAGTGAAAATCAGGGTGATTGCCGCTTTGCCAGAGCAAACAACTTTTGCACTGTCCACAAGGCTCTTCGCCATTTGGTGTTTGGCAAAACAGCCACGCTGCCAACGCCCGCATGGCGTTTTCTGTGCCTAAACCAACATCGCTCTTAAACAACAAGGCGTGATGACCCCGCCCCTTTGCAAAAGAAGCGGTGATTTTTTGGTAAATATCTGCATGCCAAGGGTAAATGTTCATTATTTCGCCATTTTTATGAAGTTTTCAACCGCTTGTTGAATATCCGCCGAGACTTGCTCAATCGACTGTTCGGCGTTGATAATCACAGCTTTTGGGTTGTTTTGGGTTAGTGCCAAATAACGCTGGCGGGTGCGGTAGAAAAAATCGATATGTTGCTGCTCGATGCGATCTAACGCCCCGCGCCCTTTGGCTCGAGCTAGTCCAATTGCGGGATCGAGATCGAGATAAAGCGTAAAATCTGGCTCAAAATCGCCCAAAATGGCGTTGCCAATGTTATCCACCAACGCTGCCAAATTGCGTCCGCCTCCTTGGTAGGCTTGGCTTGACATATTATGGCGGTCGCCCACCACCCATTTGCCTTGGGCAAGAGCGGGTTGGATCACGGTTTCCACTAGCTGTGTACGAGCCGCAAAAATCATCAACACTTCGGCTTTATCGGTGGTGTGCTCACCGTCAATGCCTTGCTTCCATAAATCTCGCAGGGCTTCGGCAATCGGCGTACCACCGGGTTCGCGGGTGTTGATAAAGTCAATGCCTTGTGCCGCCAATACTTGATTGACTACTCGCACGGCATTGCTTTTACCCGCCCCCTCCAAGCCTTCAATCACAATAAATTTTCCGTTCATTATCTATTCTCACTCTTTCTTTTCTTCTCGATGTGAATCCATTTTTGCACTGCCTTGTTGTGCTCTTCTAAGGTACGACTGAATGCGTGCCCGCCAGAACCGTCCGCCACAAAATAGAAATAAGGTGTTCGGTCGGGTTGTGCTGCAGCCATTAGCGAGGCTTTGCTCGGCATCGCAATCGGTGTCGGTGGTAAACCGTCAATCACATAAGTGTTATAAGGTGTGGGTTCGAGCAGATCCTTTTTACGAATGTTGCCATCGTAGCGGTCGCCCATTCCGTAAATCACTGTTGGATCCGTTTGTAATTTCCAGTTATTTTTCAAGCGGTTAATAAAGACGGAAGCCACTTGCGGGCGTTCGCTCGCTAACGCCGTTTCTTTCTCCACAATCGAGGCTAAAATCAACAGTTGGTAAGGATCAGCAAGGGGTAAGTTTTCCGTCCGATTTTTCCACGCTGCCATCAAATCTTTCTGCTGTTTTTCTGCTGCTCGCTTAAGCAAGGCTAAATCGTCCGAATAGGGTACATAGCGATAAGTATCGGCGGCGAACCAGCCTTCTAATTTTTCGTGTGGAATATTGAGTAATTTAGCAATCTCCGCTTCACTTTTGCCCACTAGCGTTTGATTGAGATAAGGGGCATTTTCTAACTGTTGCCGCCACGTTTTGAAGGTTTTGCCTTCGATAAATTGCAAATTGAGCTGCACTTCTTTGCCGTTGTTAAAATGGGCTAACAGCTCACCTACGTTTGAAACGCCGTTAAGTGAATATACGCCTGCTTTGAATTTGCTTAATTCAGGGTTCAAGCGGATCAAATAAGGCAAAAGCGGGCGATCGTTATCGCTGATGATCTGCTGTGCTGCCAGTTGTTCGGCCAGCTTTTGGCTCGATGTGCCTTTTTCGAGCACAAAAAGGGTATCTGTCGGGGTAATCGGCTGTTGGGCTAATTGGTTGAGTTTATAGTAGGCGAAAAGTCCGCCGCCAAGGGCGATCGCCAAGAGTAAGCCGAGGAAAACAAGAAATTTTTTGAGCATTGTTTGGGATTAAATTAAATGAATAAAAACGGGCGAACCTTACTACAATAGGCACAAAAAAGCCATTACAAGCGGTTAGATTTTGAAAAAGTTTTGCTAATGGGTAAGAAAATGGTGGGTCGTGAAGGATTCGAACCTTCGACCAACGGATTAAAAGTCCGCTGCTCTACCGACTGAGCTAACGACCCCAAAAGGGAGAATCTAAAGTGGTGGGTCGTGAAGGATTCGAACCTTCGACCAACGGATTAAAAGTCCGCTGCTCTACCGACTGAGCTAACGACCCTTTAGATGAATCGCAAATTGAAGTGGTGGGTCGTGAAGGATTCGAACCTTCGACCAACGGATTAAAAGTCCGCTGCTCTACCGACTGAGCTAACGACCCTTAAATTGCGTAACGGACGCGTATCATACGGATTTCCGCATCAGATGCAACCTTTTTTTTCGCTTTTTAAATTATTTGCACAGTTTGCAAGCGATTTGATGATACAAGCGGTCAGTTTCTAGCAAAAAATTGCAAATTTTTCCCCCGTTCTCACCGCTTGTTGAGCGATTATGCTTTCGCTTTTTCTGCTGCTTTTACAATCACTGCAAAGGCTGGAGCTTTAAGTGAAGCACCACCGACTAATGCACCGTCAATGTCTGGCTGAGTGAATAATTCTGCGGCATTTGCATCATTGACTGAACCGCCGTATTGAATAATCACTTGATCCGCCACGGCTTGTGAGTGTTTCGCGATATGGCCCCGAATGAAGGCGTGAACCGCTTGGGCTTGAGCTGGGGTGGCTGATTTGCCCGTACCGATTGCCCAAACTGGCTCGTAAGCAATAACCGCACCGTTAAATGCTTCTGCACCAAGGCTATTTAACACCGCATCTAATTGGCGAGCACACACCTCTTCCGTTTTGCCCGCTTCGTTTTCTGCTTCGGTTTCACCGATGCAAAGCACAGGTACTAAACCCGCTTCTTTTAATGCCGCGAATTTTTTCGCGATAAATTCATCGCTTTCTTTGTGATATGTACGGCGTTCAGAGTGACCGATGATAATGTATTTCGCGCCGAAATCTTTCAACATTGCTGTTGAAATATCACCAGTGAATGCGCCTTGTACATTCACATCTACGTTTTGTGCACCTAATGCGATCACTTTTTTCGTGCTGCAATCGCAACCACAGCTATTTAATGCCGCTTCTGCTTCTGCCAAGTACATCACTGGCGGTGCGATTGCCACATCACAACCCGTTACGCCATCAAGTTCACGTTTTAAACCTTCAACAAGCTCTTTGGTGAATGCTTTGCTGCCGTTTAATTTCCAGTTACCCATCACTAAAGGACGACGTGCCATTTTTGTTCTCCTATATAATCAAATGAAATTCAACTTGCAAACTATACCAAACTTTGCAAAAAATTGGTGTTTTTTCCGCAGAAATCCAAATCCAGATCAACAAATAACTGATAAACTAGCGTCTTTTAAAAAACACAGATAAAAAAGATGCACAACCTACATTTCTTACTCGGCAAGCCACAGCAAGCGGGTAGATTAAAAGCGGAATTTGCAGATTTTATCGTCAAAGAAGAATTGGGCTATTCGCTGGCAGGCGAGGGCGAATTTGTGGCGGTAAAAGTGCGTAAAACCAATGCGAACACACTGTTTGTTGGCGAGAAGTTAGCTGAATTCGCAGGAGTTTCCGCCAAAAATATGAGCTATGCTGGCTTAAAAGATCGTCACGCAATCACAGAACAATGGTTCTGCTTGCACTTAGCAGGTAAGGCAGCACCTGATTTCAGCCAGTTTCAGTTGGACGATGTGGAGATTTTAGAAATTACCCGTCACAACCGCAAAATTCGGGTGGGCAGCTTAGACGGCAACCATTTTGAGTTATTACTGCGTGATGTGGTGGAAAGTGATGAGCTGACCCTTCGCCTTGATCGGCTACAAGCGGTCGGTTTTCCGAACTATTTTACCGAACAACGTTTCGGACGAGATGGGTACAATCTCACTCAAGCACAGCGTTGGGCGGCAGGTGAAATTCAAGTCAACGATCGCAAAAAACGCAGCTTTTACCTCTCTGCTGCTCGCAGTGAAATTTTTAATTTGATTGTTTCTGATCGGATTGCCGCTGGGTTTGTGGATCAAGTATTGGAACACGACATCGTGCAACTTGCAGGTTCAAATAGCTGGTTTGTGGCACAAGCCAATGAATTGGAGGAACTCAACAAGCGGTTAGATTCGGGCGATATTTTGCTAACGGCGGCGTTGATTGGCGAAAATTCGCTAGAGCAGACCGTTAGTGAACGAGAACGATCGATCGTGGCAGAACAGACTTTGTTGCTCAACTTGATGAAAAAAGCACGAATGAATGCCGCCCGCCGAGCGATGTTATGCAAACCGGAAAATCTACGTTGGCAGTTTGAACCAGAAGGCTTGCGGCTACAATTCTTCTTGCCAGCGGGCAGTTATGCCACGGGATTGGTGAGAGAGTTGATGACAATCAAAGAGTAATCACATTCTGACCCGATTGTGGGGCAGACATTGGATAATTTAAGGAACATAATGAATATTTTACTTAGCAACGACGATGGTATTCACGCTGTCGGCATTCAAACGTTAGCCAAAACATTACGTCAAGCAGGACATCAGGTAACAGTTGTGGCACCTGATCGCAATCGCAGTGCGGCATCAAGCTGTTTAACCTTGGTTGATCCGCTTCGTGTGCAACGATTTGATGATGAAAATTACGCTATTGTTGCCGGTACGCCTGCCGATTGTGTCCATTTGGCGTTAAACGGTTTATTGGATACCCCGTTTGATTTGGTCGTATCTGGCATCAATCACGGGGCAAATTTAGGGGATGATATACTCTACTCTGGTACCGTAGCAGCCGCATTGGAGGGACGCCATTTACCATTGCCATCGATTGCCGTTTCTCTTGTTGGTAGCAAAGACAGCGGCTATGCCTACATGCCAAATGCTTGTCACTTTGAAACGGCCGCTCAAGTCGTGCTTGATCTACTGCCTAATTTAACTCAGGGTCAAATTCCTGCTGAGCAGGTCTTAAACGTTAATGTACCAAATTTGCCTTATGACCAACTCAAAGGCTTCGTGGCAACTCGTTTGGGTGATCGCTCGCCTGCGGCGGAAATCATCAAGCAGCAAGATCCACGCGGGGCAAATATTTATTGGATAGGCACCACCGGAAAACCGATTGATAAAAGTGAAGGAACCGATTTTTATGCGATTGAACGTGATTATGTGTCGATCACACCAATTCAAGCAGATATGACCGCTCATCGCTCTATCCAAACCCTACAAGGACTATTGTGATGAAACTTTTCGGTACCATTTATGACAAAACGATGCAGTGGGCAACGCATAAATATGCGTCAGCGTGGTTAGCCTTTGTCAGTTTTATTGAAGCGATTTTCTTCCCTATTCCGCCCGATGTAATGCTGATTCCAATGTCGATGAGCAAACCGCATAATGCAATGCGTTATGCGATTTACACCACCACAGCATCAGTACTAGGTGGCATTATCGGTTATGCCATTGGCTATTTTGCATTTGATTGGGTAAAAGACATTATTACCGATTGGGGAATGCAAGCCAATTTTGATAAAGCAATGCACTGGTTTGAAACGTGGGGCGTGGCAATTGTGTTTTTAGCAGGGTTTTCGCCGATTCCGTATAAAATATTTACGATTTGTGCGGGCGTGATGCAAATGGCATTCTTGCCCTTTATTGTCACGGCGGCAATTTCCCGTTTTGCTCGGTTCGTTCTTGTGGCAAAATTATCCGCTTGGGGCGGCGAAAAATATGCGGATAAAATTCGACGCTCAATTGAACTGATTGGCTGGGGCACGGTGGTCATTGCGATCGTTGCCTACTTGATTTATCAATTATTCCACTAATATTCGATGATATTTAACTAAGGAACCATTATGAAAAAGTCATTCTTACTTTTACCTGTTATCGCATTAGGATTAAGTGCTTGTTCAAACACATCTTCAGAACAAGGGACTGCCGCAGATGTAACTAGCGTTGCCATGCCAGATTGGCAAAGCACCAGTGTGCAACCAGTTGAAATGCCAAGCACTATGAATCAGCCAACTTATCAGCCACAGGTGCAAACACAAATACAGCTCCCCGTACCCATTCAACCGCAATACCAACCACAAGCGGTGCCTGTAAATGTACAACCTGTGGCACAACCAACTTATCAGCCAAATACCATGAGTGCATCGACAGAAGCTATCGGCAACTGCCAAGTGGTACGTGATAGCAACAACACGCCAGTTTATGCTCAAATCCAAAAAGGCTGCTATACCGACTCTTCTTATACGGTAGGCAAATACGACACCGTCTTTTTAATTGCCTATCTTGCAGGTAAAAATGTGTCTGAAATTGCTGCTCTAAATAACTTAACCCAACCTTATCAATTAAGAATGGGTCAAATTTTGCGTTTAAAATAATTAAAGGATAAGCAATGCAAAAATCGCTTTTTTTACTACCACTTGCCGCTGTGGTTTTAACGGCTTGTAGTACAAACTCTCCAGCTCCCGTTGTGAGTGCGGATGGCTCAGAGTTGAGCCCTGGCATTATGCAGCCTGTGGCAGGCACAGGGGCTATGACGCCTAGTTATGGTTGGCAAACTGACGTGCAACCAGCACCAATGCCAAACACCATGAGCCAGCCAACCTATACTCCGCCAGTACAGCCAACGTATCAACCCGTTGTCCCTACTCCACAGCCCGTAGTGACAGCTCCGACACCAACGCCAGCGCCTACACCGAAGCCAGCCGCAAAAACAACGCCTGCTGCTAAAAAAACTGTGTCGCAAGATTTCACCATTCCACGTGATGAAAAAAACGCCCCGATCTACAGCCAAATCGACAAAGGCTTCTATAACGGCGACACCTACACCGTGCGTAAAGGCGATACTATGTTCTTAATCGCTTATATCGCGGGCAAAGATGTGAAAGAAATTGCGAAGTTGAATAATTTGAACGAGCCTTATCAACTCCATATTGGGCAGAAAATCAAATTAGGCAATCTAGCTCCAACCCAAACGGCAACAACCACACCAGCCACACCAAAACCAGTCGAGCCACAAGTGACTTATACACAGGCACCAAACGGCACCGCATTCGGTTCTGACGGTACGGTAACTGGTCCAATTAAAGCTGGTGCAGGAACGACGCCACCACGTCAAACACAAGGTGTCACCGCAACAACTGGCACACCACAGCCAACTATCACGGCAACGGCAGGCTCGGTTCAAGCTACAACACCAGCACAGCCCCCAATTGCTTCTGCGGTGAAATGGCAATGGCCAACAGAAGGGCGAATCGTCTCAAGTTTCTCATCCGCTGAAGGGGGTAACAAAGGGATTGACATTGCGGGTAACAAAGGACAGCCCGTCAAAGCAGCGGCCGCAGGTAAAGTGGTTTACGCAGGCAATGCCTTGCAAGGTTACGGTAACTTAATCATCATCAAACATAATGATGATTTCTTAAGTGCCTACGCCCATAACGATAGCATCAACGTTGATGAGCAAGACAATGTCAAGGCTGGTGAAACCATTGCAACGCTTGGTAGCACAGGCACTAACAGCAATAAATTGCACTTTGAAATTCGTTATCACGGCAAATCTGTCGACCCTGCACGTTACTTGCCAAGACGCTAATTTGCAAAAAATTGGCAGAATCTGACCGCTTGTTGCCTTACAAGCGGTCACTTTTTAAGGAAATTTTACCAATGACAATCCGTTGTAGCTGGGCTGGCAACAGTCAGATTTACATCGACTATCACGATAATGAATGGGGCAAACCTGAATTTGATAGCCGTAAACTGTTCGAAAAGATTTGTTTGGAAGGGCAACAAGCCGGGCTGTCTTGGATCACTGTACTGAAAAAACGTGAAGCCTATCGCCAGGCTTTTCACCAATTTTCTCCTGAAAAAATCGCCACCATGACGGAAGCCGATCTTGATCACCTCATGGAAAATGCAGAATTGATCCGCCACCGCGCAAAACTGGAAGCCATCGTGAAAAACGCTAAAGCTTATCTTGCGATGCAAGCAAACGGCGAAGATTTTAGCCAATTCATTTGGGCATTTGTTGACGGGCAACCGCAAATCAACGATGTGCCAACGATGAGTGCGATTGCCACCAAAACAGAAATCTCTAAAGCCATGTCAAAAGCATTGAAGAAAAGAGGCTTTGTGTTCGTAGGGGAAACCACTTGCTATGCATTTATGCAGTCTATGGGCTTGGTGGATGACCATGTAAATCACTGTTTTTGTAAAACCCATTTGCAAAAAAATGAACGCATCTGACCGCTTGCTTGTCCTTTTTGCCCATCACGATGAATTTCTGCCTGCAGAATTTCACGATTTTCCCACGCCACAAAATAGACCTATTTCACAACTGTCAGAACGCCAATTACGGAAATGGAAAAGCCAACGAATGGCCTATTTTTTATTAGATCACATATTTGAACAATATGCGTTAGACAAAACATTATTAAAAAACATATTACGTACAGAAAGTGGCAGACCTTATATTAAGTCTGATCAAATTGATTTTAATATTAGCCATTCTGGTGAGTGGGTTGCCATTATTTTTGCCATAAGTAAAAATAAAAAAATGGTCGGCATTGATATTGAACACCCACAAAAAACAAGACGATATTTAGATTTATTAGCGTATTATGCCAAACCACAAGAAATAATCGAAATTCAAAATAAGAATATCCTTCCACAATTAACCAATATAGCATCACGCTTTTATTTAAGTTGGTGTTTACGTGAAGCGGTTTTAAAATCTCAAGGTGTGGGAATTATTAAATTATCTGAAGTTAAACATTCGCTAAGTCAACAAACTATTCACTCAAGCCATTGCCCAACGGGAAAACTCTGTTTTCACGCTGACTTACCGTTTTACTTAGCTTATTTTTTTGAGCAATCTTCCGAAGCCGTACAGTTACCGCCTATTTTTCAATGGAAAAATAAGCAATACGATTTAATTGAATCCCCCCCTACTCTTATTTATCAAGTTAATTAAACAGGAAAATATCATGAGCCAAATTCATCAATTCTCACAAAATGATCTCCAAATTATTCGCGAAGAAACCGTGTATAAAGGCCACTTTCAACTCAAAAAAATGGTCTTCCGCCATAAACTATTTTCTGGAGAAATGAGCGGCGAAGTCACACGGGAATTACTGATTAAAGGGGCAGCCGCTGCGGTGATTGCTTACGATCCTGTTCGTGATGCGGTGGTGCTGGTTGAACAAGTACGGATAGGTGCTTACGATCCTCATGGAAGCCATTCTCCTTGGTTAGTAGAACTCATCGCGGGCATGGTAGACACCGACGAATCACCTGAAGAAGTGGCTATTCGGGAAAGTCAAGAAGAAGCTGGATTGACCGTCAGCAACCTGCAGCACGCCGTCAGCGTATGGGACAGCCCGGGCGGCACAGTAGAACGCTTACACCTTTTCTTAGGCTTAGTGGATAGCTCACAAGTCGGTGGAATTTATGGTTTAGAAGAAGAAAACGAAGATATTTTAGTCCACGTTGTTAGCCGTTCACAGGCGTATCAATGGGTTGAAGAAGGTAAAATTGATAATGTGATTGCCGTTGTTGGCTTACAGTGGTTACAACTTAATTATCAACATTATATTCAAAAGTAATGCCGTTAAAGTTAAATCAAAAAACTTTATTTAATGTCACGAAAGACAATTAAAGTGCAAAGAAAATAGAATGTACGTATAATTACACCCGTTTAAATTATTCATTCAATACGAGGATTATTATGAAACATATTATTAAATTTTCATTAACATTATTATCAGTTTCGGTATTAGCCGCTTGTGGCGGCGGTTCTGGTAAAGGGGGTAATGAAGTAGCACAACATTTAAATAATGCTAATAGCAGTAAAATGTCTTTTAACCAGCAAATAGACAAAGCAAATCAGGCCACCCAATCAGCTCATAATGCATTTTTGGCTGCAGAAAACTCGTCTAAAAGAGCACAAGAACAATCCCAGTTGGCACTAGATACGTTTAAAAACCCAATGAAAAATAGAAACGATATAAACAAAGCTGATAGTGCAAAAAATGCGGCTGAAAAAGAACAAAACAGTGCCAAAATAAAACTTGAAGAAGCTAAACTGCAAGTAAACGCTGCTAAAAAATATGTTGAAACAGCTATAACCGAGGTTGAAAAAGCTAAACAGAATGCAATCAATGCTGCTATAGTTGCAGAGGAACGAACACAAAATCAAGGCTTAGTTTCACCAAATTTATCTGCTGAACAAAGAGCACTACTTGAGGCTTCACAAGCATTATCACTTGAGCAGCTTAATAATAAAGTGGCAGAAACTAGACGCATTGCATCTGAAATGGAAAGCACACTCTTATCAGCACAAAGTGAGCTAGCAAAGGCTGAACAATTACAGCAAAATGCAGAAAAAAGTCTTACAGATGCAAATACTGCACTACAAGACAACTTAAAATCGATAAATCTTGTCAATCCCAAAGATCGTCGCGAACATCTTCAAGAGCTTAAAGAATCCAAAACACTTCATATTGGTATTCATGAAATAAGTTTAGCCGATGAAAATTTTGGTTACATTACTAAAGATATTGAAGATAAACAACTTAAAGTCTATAACCTTGGTTATTCAGGTGTAGGCTATGTTCTCTCAAAAAATGTTCAAACCGATGAATATGGTCAATTAATAAATCCAGTTATTGAACGACATGAAATTGGCGAAAATACAGCAAGCCTTCCTAAGGGAAAAGACATTTTCACCTATTATGGTCAATCCTTTGGTGCTAAAACAGATGGCGTATTGACCTTGAAAGCCGATTTTACGAATAAAACCGTTGAAGGAACTGTTACTGAACGTCGATTAACAGAGACTAAACAACCTCTCAGCGATATTACCCTACAACGAGCAATTATAGGAGCCAGTGATAAGTATCACTTTGAAGGTGTTGCAAGTTATAAAACGGGTAATACAAACGTAACTGGACGCTATGAAGGTAACTTTAAAGGTAATTTTGCAGAAACAGAAGCCCAAGAAGTGGTCGGTTATATCTTCGACAGCAAAGACCATTTCTACGAAGGTTTTGCAGGTAAAGCCGAAGTAAATGAAAGCATCTTAGGTAACAAAAAACCTTAATTGAAAATAACCCATCATCGTTTTGATGGGTTATTTTTTATCTTTTCTTTTCCTTTCAATAACTATTGCAAATGAGAATACTTTGCATTATCTTACTCTCCCCATTACAAAATGGTAACTAAGTACTCACAAAAAATTAAAATGAAGAGGTTAAGACTATGATCATTGCATCTGCTAACGACTATCGCAAAGCAGCAAAACGCCGCGTTCCTCCCTTTATGTTTCATTACGCTGACGGCGGCTCTTATGCAGAACAAACCCTAGCTCGCAACGTGAGCGATTTATCTAACATCGCCTTACGCCAACGTGTCCTAAAAGATATGTCAAATCTAAACACTGAAATCGAACTATTTGGTGAGAAATTATCCATGCCGGTAGCATTGGCTCCCGTTGGGGCTCTCGGTATGTATGCACGACGGGGGGAAGTTCAAGCAGCCAAAGCGGCTGATAAAAAAGGCGTACCATTTACTCTTTCAACTGTTTCTATCTGCCCTATTGAAGAAGTTGCTCCCGCCATTAACCGACCGATGTGGTTCCAGTTATATGTGCTTAAAGACCGAGGCTTTATGAAAAATGCGTTAGAGCGAGCCAAAGCCGCAGGGTGTTCTACTTTAGTATTTACCGTGGATATGCCCACACCAGGTGCTCGTTATCGCGATATGCATTCAGGAATGAGTGGACCATACAAAGAAATTCGCCGCATTCTACAAGGGGCAACCCATCCTTTTTGGGCGTGGGATGTAGGCATTAAAGGCAAGCCACATAGCTTGGGGAATGTGTCTAAATATATGGGCAAAGAGATCGGCTTGGACGACTACATCGGTTGGCTTACGCAGAATTTCGATCCGTCTATTTCGTGGAAAGATTTAGAGTGGATCCGTGAATTTTGGGACGGCCCAATGGTGATCAAAGGCATTTTAGATCCTGAAGATGCAAAAGATGCGGTGCGTTTCGGTGCCGATGGAATTGTAGTGTCTAACCACGGTGGCCGCCAACTTGACGGCGTACTCTCGAGTGCAAAAGCTCTGCCTTCCATTGCCGATGCGGTGAAAGGCGATATCAAAATTCTCGCAGACTCCGGGATTCGCAACGGCTTAGACGTAGTACGGATGATCGCTCTCGGTGCTGATGCCTGTATGCTCGGTCGCGCCTTTGTTTATGCTTTGGGTGCTGCAGGGCAAGCTGGTGTAGAGAATATGTTTGATATTTTCAACAAAGAAATGCGTGTAGCAATGACCCTAACAAGCAACCAAAAAATCAGCGACATCACCCGTGAGGCGTTGGTGGATTTAAGTAAAATCTAATTGCAAAAAGGCGGTGAGAACTCACCGCTTATTACTTTCTGATGACTGACTACGAGCAAAGGCTGCAGCTTCGGCAATCAAGGTGTCGTTTGGGCGAAGCCCAGTATAAAGCTCAAATTGTTCCACTGCTTGTAGCACAATCACTTCCGCCCCTGAAATTGTCCGTTTACCGTGCTGTGTGGCATAACGAATAAACGACGTATCCGCAGGCTGTGCCACCACATCAAAAGCAACTTGTGCCGCTTCAATCATCGCCGCAGGGAAAGCCAATTCATCGGCTTCTTTCGCCCCTGCCATTCCAATTGGGGTAACGTTGACTAAAATCTCTGCCTGCTGATTTTCAAGGCTATTGATATATTCCAAACCATACAAATCTGCCAAATAGCTCCCCGTTTGTGCATTGCGAGCAAACACTTTCACCTGCTCAAAGCCCGCATTTTTAAACGCCGCGACTACCGCTTTTGCCATGCCGCCACTACCGTGCACGATCACGCAAGCGGTCGGATCTAGCTGATATTTTGCAATGAGCTTGGCAATCGCAATGTAATCGGTATTGTAGGCGGTGAGACGACCTGAGTTATTGACGATCGTATTGACCGACTCAATCGCCGCAGCCGATGGCGTGATTTCATCTAAAAACGGCATACAGCTCTCTTTAAATGGCATTGACACTGCACAGCCACGAACACCCAACGCCCGCACACCTTTCACGGCGTGTTCAATATCGGTGGTAGTAAAGGCTTTGTAGATAAAATTCAGCCCGAGTTTTTCATATAAATAGTTGTGAAAACGCGTGCCAAAATTGCCTGGCCTACCCGAGAGCGACATACAAAGTTGAGTATCTTTGTTGATCATTTTGCTTTCCTTCTTCAAATAAAAAACGGTCACTGATTTGCAAATTTTTGCAAGAAAGTGACCGCTTGTCAGCTATCTATTCAACCACTGCATATAGGCTTTGGTGCCTTCTGCGACAGTTTTGAATGGCTCTTTGTAGCCTGCCGCACGCAGTTTGGTTAAATCGGCTTGAGTGAACGTTTGATAGCGAGATTTAAGATGATCTGGGAATGGAATGGTTTCAATTTCGCCTTGTTGATGGAAATCAATTACCGCTTCCGCCACGGCTCTGAAAGACTCCGCATTGCCTGTGCCCAAATTGAAAATACCTGAAATACCGTTCTGCCACGCCCAAATATTCACTTTTGCCACGTCTTCCACATAGACAAAATCACGTAGGAATGTTTCGCTGCCAGCAAACAGTTTCGGGTTTTCGCCGTTGAGAATTTGAGTGTTTAAATGGAACGCCACACTTGCCATTGAGCCTTTGTGTTGTTCACGTGGGCCATATACATTGAAATATTTGAAGCCGCATACTGGCGATTCCGCCTCTGGCAACAGTTGGCGAACATATTCATCAAATAGGAATTTAGAATAGCCGTACACGTTGAGCGGCTGCTCAAAACGGCGTTCTTCGATGAAATTATCTGAACGCCCCCCATAGGTTGCGGCACTGGATGCGTAGAAGAATGGAATTTGACGATCTAAACAGAAATGCAGCAACTCTTTGGAATATTCGTAGTTGTTTTGCATCATATATTTGCCGTCCCATTCAGTTGTTGCTGAGCAAGCCCCTTCGTGGAATACCGCATCGATCGGGCCGAAATCATCGCCTGCAATAATTGATGCGATGAAATCTTCTTTATCGCAATAGTCTGCGATATCCAAATCGACTAAATTGATGAATTTCTCACCTTTTTTGAGATTATCCACTACTAAAATATCTTTTCTACCGAGTTCGTTTAAGGCTTTCACGATATTGCTACCGATAAACCCCGCACCACCTGTTACGATAATCATAATTCTTCCTTATTTTGTGAAATAAAAACGAGTAAAGTCTAGCAGGTTTCACCTGCTCTGTTGAGCTAATCAAGACTTACGGGGCAGGCACGACTTCAATATCTACTTTGCCAACGCCCTTGCCGATGAGATGTAACTTAGCCGCCGCTGCTTTGGACAGATCAATCACCCGTCCTTTAATGAATGGCCCACGGTCATTGATTTTGACCACAACACTCCGCCCATTCCACAATGCGGTGACTTTGACATAAGTACCAAAAGGCAGAGTTCTGTGTGCTGCTGTGAGTTTTTTATTGTGGAAAATTTCACCATTTGCGGTTCTACGCCCATTGAATTTATCACTATAAAAACTTGCCACTCCAGTTTCAGTTGCTGTTGAAGCTTGGGAATGATTGACGACTGTCTCGTTGTTTACTTTTGCAGCAAAGTTTTCCGTTGTCGTGCTACATCCAACCAACAACAAAGTGCCACATAAGGCGATCAGAGAGTGAACTCGAAACATAGGGGGCTCCTTACAATAATCTCTTATTTTGCTCTCGCAATTTGCTTTTTGAGTTTGAGCATTTTGTCGCGAATGCGTTGGCGTTTGAGTTGAGAAATATGATCAACAAACAGCACACCGTTTAAGTGGTCGATTTCGTGCTGAATACAAATCGCCAGCAAACCGTCTGCGTCTAAGGTAAATTCTTCGCCATTGCGGTTTAAGGCTTTCACCGTCAATTTCTCTTTGCGTGGCACAAGGGCACGGCAACCGGGGATCGACAAACACCCCTCTTCAATGCCCGTTTCGCCTGAGCTAGCGACAATTTCAGGGTTAATCAGCACGATTTGGTGGGCTTTGTCGCCTTCAATATCAATCGTGATCACCCGTTTGAGTACGTTTACTTGCGGGGCAGCTAAACCAATGCCTTCGTGATCGTACATTGTTTCAAACATATCATCGATAAACTGACGCAGTTCATCGTCCACGTTTTCTACCGGTTGGCAAACTTTGGCTAAATTCTCATCGGGATAAATTAAAACGTCTAATACCGCCATTTTTGTGATCTCTGTCGAAAAATTAAAATATTCAAGTTGGCTATTTTAGTCGTTTTATTAGGATTAGGGAAACGAAAGGAAGAAAAATGGCACATCTCAACGCATTATTACGCTTATTGCAAGTCCCACAGCTTGGAGCACAACGCATTGGGCGGCTGCTAAGCGAAGTCAATTTCAGCGACTTTTGCGACTACGACAAAGCCCAGCTCAAACAAATCGGTTGGAATGACAAGCAGATTCATCGCTGGTTTCATCCCGATGAGCAGTGGATTGAACTTGCAAAAAATTGGCAGGATCTGACCGCTTGTCAGCATATTTTGACCCTATTTGATGATGAGTACCCCTTCTTACTGCGACAAATCAGCACGGCTCCACCCGTTTTATTCGTGAAAGGCAACCGTTCAGCACTTTCCACTCCACAAATTGCGATGGTCGGCAGCCGTGATTACTCTCCTTATGGTGAATTTTGGGCGAAGCATTTTGCCGCAGAATTAGTCAACAATGAGCTGGCAGTCACCAGCGGTTTAGCGATCGGCATTGACGGCTTTTGTCACCAGCAAGCCGTGGAACATCAAGGCATTACCCTTGCGGTACTTGGCAGCGGCTTAAACCAGATTTACCCCGCTCGCCACAAAAAATTAGCTGAAAAGATCATCGACACGGGCGGGGCATTAGTATCGGAGTTTTTCCCAAATCAACCACCGATCGCAGAAAATTTCCCAAGGCGAAACCGCATTATCAGCGGGCTTTCTCTCGGCACGTTAGTGGTGGAGGCAACCCTCAATAGTGGCTCGCTGATCACCGCCCGTTATGCTTTGGAACAAGGACGGGAAGTATTCGCCTTGCCGAATGCGGTACAAAATCCGTACAGCCAAGGTTGCCACAAGTTGATCAAACAAGGGGCATTGCTGGTCGAAACGATTGACGATATTTTGGATGCCATTGCGTTCCAACGCCAAACACCACAACAGCCCTCTCTGTTTAGAGAAACTGAACAGCAAGCGGTGCGTTCCACACAACATTTTGCAAATCCTCCCGCATCGCCATGTGCAAAAAATTTAACGGATCTCACCGCTTGTCAGCAGCTACTGCTGAACCAAATGAGTTTAGTTCCCCTTTCCCCTGATGATCTCGCCAAAGCCTGTGATTTAAGTATTGATAGTGTCTTAGTTGAACTGCTGAGCTTGGAATTACTCGAACGCATCAAGCAAGTGAGCGGTGGTTATGTCCTTCGTTAATGGATGAAATTTGCAGACCCTCCTCGCTCATCTAGCCGAATAACGCTAAATTCTATGCTATAATTTATCTCTTTTTTAAGCAGATAAATAATGAAAATGGAACAAAATTTAGTCGATTTTTTGACAAAAACCTTAGAGGGCTTAAAAGCCGAAGATATTCAAACGATTGATGTCAAAGGTAAATCGAGCATTACTGACACGATGATTTTAGCCACGGGTACATCAAGTCGCCACGTTGCCTCGACTGCGGATAATCTTATCAATGAAAGCAAAAAAGTAGGCGTTGATGTGTTTGCCCACGAAGGCAAAGCCGTGGCCGATTGGATTGTGATCGATTTCGGTCAAGCGATTGTGCATATTTTGCAACGTGAAAGCCGTGAAATGTATCAATTAGAAAAACTCTGGGCGTAATGAAAATTCAGCTAATTGCGGTCGGAACCAAAATGCCCGACTGGGTGACCAAAGGCTTTGAAGAATATCAACGCCGCTTTCCGAAAGATATGCCTTTTGAGCTGGTTGAAATTGCGGCGGGCAAGCGGGGGAAAAATGCTGACATTAAACGCATTTTAGACCAAGAAGGCAAAGCCATGTTGGCGGCAGCGGGGCGAGGCAAAATCGTCACACTTGATATCCCTGGTAAGCCTTGGACGACAGAACAGCTCGCCAGCCAATTAGAAAGCTGGAAAAATGATGGGCGTGATGTCTGCTTGCTGATCGGCGGGCCTGAAGGGCTGTCGCCTGAATGCAAAGCCGCAGCGGAGCAAAGTTGGTCGCTATCGCCTTTAACCTTGCCCCACCCGCTTGTACGAGTGGTGGTGGCGGAAAGTGTATACCGAGCATGGTCGCTCACCACTAATCACCCTTATCACCGAGAATAATGGCAATGTTTGGCAAAAAACGCACCGCATCCACAGGTCGTGAAAGAATTCGCAACGGACAAGCAGAAACCAATCTGTTTGTCCGTCGTGCGTTGATTGCATTTTTGGGCGTGTTAGGGCTGACTTCGGTGCTACTGGCCAATTTGTACAACTTGCAAGTCCGAGATTACGACTCCTACCAAACCCGATCCAATGGCAACCGTATCAAATTACTGCCCGTTCCGCCTGCTCGCGGTTTGATTTACGACCGCAATGGCAAAGTGTTGGCAGAAAATTTGACCTTTTTCGGTTTATATATCGTGCCTGAAAAGGTCGATAATTTAGATGAAACCTTGCAAGCCCTCAAAGAGTTAGTTGGGCTGACCGATCAAGACATTGACGATTTCCGCAAAGAAAAAAGCCGCTCGTCTCGCTATACGCCGATTTTGCTCAAACCAAATTTAACCGAAGAGCAGATCGCCCGTTTTTCCGTAAACCAACATCGCTTCCCAAGCCTTGATGTCCAACCTTATTTCAAACGGACTTACCCTTATGGCGACATACTGACCCACATTCTCGGCTATGTGGCGAAAATCAATGATAAAGACAAAAAACGCCTGCAAGATGAAGGTAAATTTGGTAATTATGCGGGTTCACACGATATCGGCAAACTCGGCATTGAGAAATTTTACGAAGAACAACTGCACGGCATCACAGGCTTTGAAGAAGTGGAAATCAATAACCGTGGCAAAGTGATCCGCAAGTTGCGGGATCAACCTGCAGTTGCTGGTAGCAGCGTGCGTTTGACGATTGATATCGATCTACAACGCTATGTGATGTCTCTGCTTGGCAAACAAAAAGGGGCTGTTGTGGTGTTGGATCCAAAAGATAGCAGCATTTTGGCGATGGTGACGAATCCAAGCTACGACAACAATCTGTTTGTGGATGGCATTTCAGGGAAAGACTATAAACAGTTGCTTGAAGATGAAGATCGGCCACTCTATAGCCGAGCCACGCAAGGCACTTATCCGCCCGCTTCAACCATCAAACCGTTTATGGCGGTTGCTGGGCTAACCGAAGGCAAAATTTCACCGACTTCCACCATTTTCGACCCAGGCTACTGGATTTTACCTGGCACAACCCAACGTTTCCGTGATTGGAAAAAAAGTGGACACGGCGCAACTAACGTCAATAAAGCAATTGTGGAATCGTCCGATACCTTCTTCTATCAACTCGCCTACGATATGGGAATTGATAAAATGTCGAACTGGATGAAACGCTTCGGTTTTGGGGTAAAAACAGGTATTGATTTGGCAGAAGAGTCTATCGGTATTATGCCAAGCCGTGAGTGGAAGCAAAAACGTTACAAAAAAGGCTGGATCCCAGGGGATACGATCTCTGTTGGCATCGGGCAAGGCTACTGGATCTCCACACCGCTACAACTTGCTAAAGCAACCGCTGTTTTAATCAATAATGGTAAAGTGAATACCCCCCATTTAATGATGGAAATTATGTCTGGGGAAAATCGTCCTTACCAAGATCCACTTTTGTATGATGACATTAAAGATGTGCCAGAACGCTTTTGGCAAATCGCAAAACAAGGTATGTATAGCGTTGTGCATGCCAGCAATGGTACCGCTAAAAAAGCCTTTGCAGGCATTCCGTATCATGCAGCAGGCAAAACAGGAACCGCTCAAGTTTTCAGCTTGAAAGGAAAAAACTACGATAAAAATGCAATCACTAAAAACTTACACGACCACGCTTGGTTTATGGGCTACGCTCCCTATGAGAACCCAAAAGTTGTCGTGGCGTTAATTTTAGAAAATGCGGGCGGTGGTTCAAGTGCCGCAGCCCCTGTTGCACGTAAAATTATGGACTATGTATTACGAATGCCACAACCCACGCCGTCTACCGATAATTTGCAAAAAAATCCGCAGAACTCACCGCTTGTCACCGATGAGGAGGAACTCAGTGAGTAAATCCTTTCTTTCTCGTTTTTGGAAACTCTTTGCTCTCGACTGGTTGCTGCTGATCGGCTTGTTAGCGATTACTGGCTATGGCTTGATTGTACTTTACAGTGCAAGTGGTGGAAGTGAGCGAATGTTCATTAGCCGCTTGGTGCAGGTTTCTCTTGGGCTCGGGCTGATGATCGTGATGGCCATGTTTCCGCCCCGCTTTTATGAAAAGCTTTCGCCCTATCTATATGTGCTGTGTGTCATTTTATTAATTTTAGTTGATGTTGCAGGCGAAACCAGTAAAGGGGCACAACGCTGGTTAAATTTAGGTTTTGTGCGTTTCCAGCCATCTGAAATTGCTAAACTTGCCGTGCCATTGATGGTCGCTACTTACTTGGGCAATCGAGCGTTACCGCCTAATTTTAAAGATACCGTTATTACTTTAGCCATTATCATTTTCCCAACACTTTTAGTGGCTATTCAGCCCGATCTTGGTACTTCCATTTTGGTTTGTGCCGCAGGGCTTTTCGTTCTATTTTTAGCAGGGCTCAGTTGGAAACTTATTGGTGCGGGCGTGGTCTTTCTTGCAGGGTTTATCCCTATTATGTGGTTTTACTTGATGCATGACTATCAAAAAACCCGTGTAATGACCTTGCTTGACCCAGAGAAAGATCCTTTAGGAGCAGGTTACCATATCATTCAATCAAAAATTGCGATCGGCTCTGGCGGAATGGAAGGCAAAGGTTGGATGGAGGGAACACAATCACAATTAGAATTTCTACCCGAGCCGCACACTGACTTCATTTTTGCCGTGTTAAGCGAAGAACACGGCATGATCGGCGTGATGATTCTATTGGCAATTTATCTCTTTATCATTGGACGTGGCTTAATTGTGGGTGCAAAAGCAACTTCCACGTTCGGACGAGTGCTTTCAGGCGGTACCGCCTTACTGTTTTTTGTGTATGTATTTGTAAACATTGGTATGGTGAGTGGTATCTTGCCTGTGGTTGGCGTACCATTGCCGCTTTTCAGCTACGGTGGTACGTCTTATGTCACTCTAATGGCAGCATTTGGGTTAATGATGTCTACCTATGTGCACCGTGAACGAAAGGATAAAAACAACCCGTATAGCAAATTAAAATCGCCGTAACAAGCGGTGAGTTCCGAAGATTTTTTTACTATACCTTTATGTGGCTTTCTAACCCAAAGCTAACGGAGATATTATGCAATTAAAAAACCGAATTCGAACAATGCTAATACTACTGCTTGCAATCCCCTTTTCTGCTCATGCCGTAGTTAATTACACCAAAAAACAATATGGCGTCAAAGGGGCTGCCTTACTTCATACCAAAGTGTCAAATAAAAAGCACACTTATGAAATCAATGGTAAAAGCTACACAAGCCTTAGCAAAGAAGCCTCACACCAATTTAGCCAAGTTGGTGTTGCGAGCTATTATGGTGGATCATTTCACGGACGCAAAACAGCGAATGGCGAAATCTATAATAAAAATGCCTACACCGCAGCCCATAAAACGCTCGCATTGGGTTCTTATGTGCTCGTGACAAATATCAGAAATGGGCGTAAGGTAGTGGTTCGAATCAACGATCGCGGCCCATTTAGCCAAAATAGAGTGCTTGATCTCTCTGTGGCAGCTGCCAAAGAAATTGGCATGTTCCATTCTGGTATAACGCACGTCAAAATTGAGGCCTTACACGTTGATAGACACGGCTACATTTCGGGTAAAGGCACCGAATCACTGTTAAAGCAAGCCAAAAGAGCAAAGCTTCCCTTAAGCATCAAAGGAGAAGGGAAATATCTTGCGATCAAATCTAAAGTGGCTGAATAACGCTCACATCAATCATTTATATGGAATACATTTTATGTTACAAAACAAATTAAAAACGATTATTTTCTGTTCGCTTGCTTATTCAAGCATCAGCTACGCTAACGAAGTGGATTATGGCATTCCCGCACCGCAAATCAGTGCTCAAACTTACGTTTTAATGGATTATAACTCAGGGGCTATTCTTGCTAGTCTCAATCCAGATCAACGCCAATCCCCTGCAAGTCTTACCAAAATGATGACAAGCTATGTCATTGGTGATGCCCTAAAAAGCGGCAAAATTAAAAACAGTGATATGGTCACCATTACTGAAAGCTCTTGGGGACAAAAATTCCCTGGCTCATCAAAAATGTTCTTAAATCTCAACCAACAAGTTTCCGTTGATGATTTAAACCGCGGCATCATCATCGTATCTGGTAATGATGCTTGTGTGGCAATGGCGGAACATATTTCTGGCTCTCAAGCAGCATTCATCGATGCGATGAATAAATATGTGCAACAATTCGGCTTGAAAAACACGCATTTCGCGACAGTACACGGCTTGGACGATCCTAACCAATATTCATCTGCCCGTGATATGGCAATTATCGGGCAACGTCTCATTCGTGATTTACCCGATGAATATCGCCTTTACGCTGAAAAAGATTTCACTTTCAACAAAATCAAACAGCCAAACCGCAATGGCTTGCTGTGGGATAAAACAATGAATGTGGATGGCATGAAAACAGGACATACCGATAAAGCAGGCTACAACTTAGTTGCATCGGCTTATAACAGCAACACACGTTTAATTTCTGTGGTGATGGGCGTTGAAAGCATCAAAGGACGTGAAGTAGAAAGCAAAAAACTGCTGCAATGGGGCTTCGCAAACTTTGAAACCGTTAAACCACTCGCCGCAGGGCAAGCCGTTTCAGAACAAAGTGTTTACTATGGCGAGTTAAACACCATTCAGCTTGGTACGCTACAAGATAGCTTTATCACCGTGCCAAAAGGCAAAACAGGTGAGCTGAAAGCCCGCTATGTGCTAGATAAGAAAACCCTTGAGGCACCATTAGCAAAAGGACAAATCGTTGGTAAAGTGATCTACCAATTAAATGACAAAGATATTGCAAGCGTGGACTTACAAGTCATGCAAGATGTTGCAGAAGCTGGCATTTTTGGTAAGGCATGGGACTGGGTTGTATTAACCGTCAAAGGCTTGTTCAACTAACCTTGCAATTGCTAACATAATCCCAATCTATCGGGCTTACAAGCGGTCGGATTCGGCAAATTTTTTGCAAATCCGACCGTTTGATCAACTCATAACGACATAAGGAACCCACATGACTGGTAACAAAACCGTAAATTTAACTGATATTGCACAAGATAAAAAACTCAAAGACTTACTTGAATTCCCATGCTCATTCACCTTCAAAGTGGTAGGAGCCAAGCGTGATGGCTTAATTGATGATGTGGTAGCAGAAGTACAAAAAGTGGTGAAAGGTGATTATAACCCAAGTGTAAAAGAGAGCGGCAAAGGCACCTATCACTCTGTCTCCATCACTATCAAAGCGGAAAATATCGAACAAGTCGAAACCCTCTACACCAATCTCGCCAAAATCGACGGCGTGAGAATGGTACTCTAATCATACAAGCGGTGAGATCTGAAGCAACATTTGCAAAAAATCGGAAGGATCTGACCGCTTGTGCTCAGGCTGACACCGCTACAATAACGTATTCAATGCTATGACAAACATCCCACTTCATATCCACAATCTCGGTGTGCAGGATTATCAAGCGATCTGGCACAAAATGCAGGATTTTACTGACAATCGCACAGCAAATACGCCCGATGAAATTTGGCTCGTTCAACACCCTTCGGTGTTTACGCAAGGCTCGGCGGGCAAGCCAGAGCATCTGCTCAACCCGACTAATATCCCTGTGGTGCAGTCGGATCGGGGCGGACAGATTACTTATCATGGCATTGGTCAGCAGATCATGTATGTGCTGATAGACATCAAACGCCACAAGGCGAATGGCAATGAGCTGAGCGTGCGAGATTTAGTTTCTGCCCTTGAGCAAAGTGTGGTCAAAACCTTGGCAGATTATGGCATTCAATCTTATCCAAAGCCGGATGCTCCCGGGGTTTATGTCAATGAGCAGAAAATTTGCTCCCTTGGCTTGCGTATTCGTAAAGGGTGTTCTTTCCATGGCTTAGCCCTCAACATCAATATGGATTTAACTCCATTCCGCAATATCAACCCTTGTGGCTACGCAGGTTTGGAAATGTGTCAGCTGGCCGATTTTGTTTCCGCTGAACAAGCCAAGTGCGAGTTAGTCGCCCCAAAATTGGTTCATTACTTTAGCCAAATTCTCGGCTATAATACGCAACAAATCATTAACAACTAGGAACTTTTAATGGGTACACCCTTTAAAATGGAACGCGGTATAAAATATCGCGATGCCGCCAAAACATCAATTATCCCTGTCAAAAACATTGACCCAGACCAAGAGCTACTCAAAAAACCAGAGTGGATGAAAATTAAACTGCCTGCGAACTCGGCAAGAATTGAGAGCATCAAAAATGGAATGCGTCGCCATGGCTTACATTCGGTATGTGAAGAAGCCTCTTGCCCGAACTTGCATGAATGTTTCAACCACGGCACTGCCACCTTTATGATTATGGGGGCAATTTGTACTCGCCGTTGCCCATTCTGTGATGTGGCACATGGTAAACCGTTACCGCTTGATCAAGATGAACCACGCAAACTGGCTGAAACCATTCAAGATATGAAACTCAAATATGTGGTGATTACCTCGGTGGATCGTGATGATTTACCTGATCGTGGTGCAGGTCATTTTGCGGAGTGTGTGAAAGAAATTCGTGCCTTAAACCCAGGAATTAAAATCGAAATTCTCGTACCCGATTTCCGTGGACGCATTGAACAAGCGGTCGAAATTCTCAAACAAAATCCGCCCGATGTGTTTAACCACAACCTTGAGAATGTGCCACGCTTATATAAAGAAATTCGCCCAGGGGCAGATTATCAATGGTCACTCAAACTGCTTAAACAATTCAAAGAGGCTTTCCCAGAGATCCCAACCAAATCTGGCATTATGGTTGGCTTAGGCGAAACCAATGAAGAAATTTTAGACGTGATGAGAGATTTGCGTGCTAATGGCGTAACCATGCTCACATTAGGGCAATATTTACAACCAAGCCGCCACCACTTACCCGTAGCTCGCTATGTTCACCCGACGGAATTTGATATGTTCCGTGAAGAAGCCAACGCAATGGGCTTTGAACATGCTGCCTGCGGTCCATTCGTCCGCTCTTCTTACCACGCCGATCTGCAAGCAAGCGGTGGGTTAGTCAAATAATTTTGCAAATCAAAGGCTCGGATTTTCCGAGCCTTTCTTTATTTAATCGCTGTTCCAACAACATTTTTCATAACGCATAAAAAAGCGACATTATTTTTTCTAAATAATGCCGCAAAGAATAGACGATATTTGAGGAATCTTTCTTGATTTTATAATTATGTTTGAACGCCTTGGATAGTAACGTAAAACCACACTAAAAGTGAATAAAAAACTCCAATTTTTTCTCAAAAATTGGAGCAAGATCACAAAATTAAAATTTTTTTAGAAAAAAGCTTTACAATAAAGCAGAATGAATAAAACCCTGATGATTACTCATCAGGGCTTCATAATATGGCTCCTCCTGCGGGACTCGAACCTGCGACATATGGATTAACAGTCCACCGTTCTACCGACTGAACTAAGGAGGAATTTTACTTTGCAAGAAAGTGGTGCCTCGAGGCGGAATCGAACCACCGACACGGGGATTTTCAATCCCCTGCGCTGCCTTACATTCTGATTTAAACAAGACTAAAGATCGTGTTACTCCCTCTCTCGCAAAGTACCCAGCCGATACACTACGATTGATTTGCCCAGTAACAGATCAAAATCAATACAGCCGAGATCTTACACAAATTCCAAAGTTTGTAAAGGTTGGACAGCTGATTACTTTGTAGAAAATAACGCTAACGCCTTAGGATTAACTTTTATGTAGGTAAATCGTCCGCTGAGTTCAGGCTAAACTATGAATTGCACTCCAATTCAGTCTTTTAAGTGCTTTGCCATCTACTTCTTGTCAATCTCAAAGCGAACAAGGGATGGCTCATCACATAATCAGCCCCTAAGATGATTCTTTTATAAATAAACTTATAGAATAAAAAAACCAAATCACAAAGAAAAATAAGATATTTTTATACAAATATTATACGGAAAGAAAATAGTTAATCTGATCTACAACTCCATTATTCATATATTTTTTGAACCACACTAAAGCCTGATCCCAAAAATATAAAAAGAGATGACTTAAATGTTTTTCTTAAATAAAGAAACATAAATTACCTTTAGGTATAACAGTTTTCAAGAGTGATTTATCTCACAAAAAATCTATTTATTTTTTAAAGAAGCAAAATAATTATTTGCAAATAATACACAAAAGCACAGCCCCCACAAAAAGGGAAATAACTTAATATAAATCAAAACCAATCTTGAACTAAAAATATAATAAAAATGATCTACTTCTCCTGTTGAAATAAATAACTTAACCCAAATCAAAAATATGATATAAAACATAACCAAGACACTTTTTACAAATGACTCTTTAATAAGAGATATAGCTTTAGACATTATTTCCTCTCCGCCTCATTAATCATTTCATTAGTAATCGTGTTTATGATTGGTTTCAGTTGTTTTGGTAAATAATTAGTAGAGCCTTCACTTATCTCAGAATTTTTAAAGTATTTCACTTGATCGCTTAAATATTAATTTTCATTAGGCAATGTTTTTTCTACAACAACATCCCCTCGTGTTAGAGAAAGAAATAAGGACTACTAACGACCTGTTTTAAACTTTTGAATGTTCCATGCCAATTTAATCATTTAACCTCTTTGTAGGTAAAATTGATGAACTATTTTTTACTCCCACCTAATTTCCCAATTATTATAATTGCTATCAAAGGTAGAGTAATTTCATATAACAATGGATAGAATGACAAGTCTAACCTATAAAAAAATCGTAAAAGAAGATAAAAAAGCAATGTTCCTAACAAAGAGGCTAAGATAATTCTCAAATATGAAAAAATCATTTTTTACCATCCTCATTCTTATCTTCCCGAGATTTTAATAATTCATCTTTCTTTTTAGCAGCTCTTTCCATTAAAAATGTTGAAATGACATCTTGACTTAATTTATCTAACACTTCAACTTTATTCACTCCTTTACTTGCTCCTATTCCTATTAAAATATTTGTAGATGCATCTTAAAGTGATTGTCCCTGCAATACAACCCCAATACGGTATTAACCCCTAAATTTTATAATACCAATAAATTAGCAGAAATCCCTATCTCATCTGAATTTATTACAATAGAGTTTCGATAATTTATCAGTGCTACTATTATTTTAATTTTCCAATAATCATTATGATTATTATAGGCAGCATTGTTTTACAAAGAAAAGTATAGAGTTCCTGATGCACACCCCAAATATACACTAAGCTAAAGTACAAAAATAAACTTCCTAAAAAAGAAGAAAATACAATTTTAATGAAATCAATCATTGCCCTCTCCCTTTTTTTCTTTAGCATTATCATTTAAGCTCTTGTTGATAACCTCAGAAGAAAAAGTTGATATAACATTCCTTGTTCCACTATCTAAGTTTTTTGAAGTTCTATCAATTACTTTTCCTGTTCCTATACCAATAGAACTTTCAGCTATAGCTTGTTTAAGATCTTTTCCTTGTACTGTAACTCCAAATACGGTATTAACTCCCAAATTTTGCAACGATGATAAATTATTAGAAATCCCTGCCGTGCCTGAATTTATCATAATAGAACGGAAAGATCCTAATAAATTGCTTTCTGTCATTTCCTTTCCGTTAAAATAATCAATAGACTCTGATACTCCAGTCCCCACACCTCCTGCTGTAGCAGCCACACCAAAATTTTTAACCCCAGTATTCTCAATAGCGTCACTTAATTTCCTTGCAGATAGCATTGATTTTTCAATTCCTTTTCCAGCCACATAACGAATAGATTCCGCCGTATTTACATACCCATGTTGAGCAAGGTTGCTAGCAACACCAATTCCAGCTCTAACATCCTTTCCAACTTCTCCAACCATATGTTTAGTTGCATTCGCCATCTGTGATGTTTCCTTGGCGGCCACTTTTCCAGCCGTATTTAAGCCTGAAACAATTGGTTTAGCCCCATAAATGAGTGACGGAGCGGAATAGAGTGCTTCTGCAGTAGAAGAACTCATCCCTGTTAACTCTGATAATGCTTTTGCCCCCACTGTTGCGTGATTTTTCCCTGAATAAACAGCTCTTGCACCAGCAACTGCATTGTCTACACCGTAGGCTGCAACAGGTACTCCTGCCACACAGCCAATTCCACTTTCACATAAACCAATCCCAAAGGCTGTCGCAGCAACACCTCCCGTTGCTTGAGCTACACCTCCAACACGTGTACTTACTCCATATTGGGTATTCGCTCTATCCACTGTATCTAAACCTTGTTGCACTTCGTTATATTGGAAAAGCTGTCGACGATAACCTGAGACCGAATCAAGTGGGTCATAATGCGCTAATTGCTTAGAAAGTAACGCTCGCTCACTTGCAAATTCCGCTTGATTACCTAAATCTTCTAAAGTTTTTGCCTTGGCATAAACCTCCGCATAATCTGGGGCATCTTTCGGAATTTGAGCTGAGCAATGAACTAACGCACAAGCTGCGGCTTCTAACCGTTTTTGTTTTTCCTCATCTCCTTGAGCAAGCTCCTCAATCCGCTGTTTCTCATCAGGATGCAACTGTCTGTTAAACTGCTCCGTCCGCACTGCCATCTGTGCCGATTGTTTCACCGTGTTTGAATCGCCGCCCAAGCCTGCACCAATCACCGCACCAATGCCTGCCGCACTTAATTGCTGTATCGCATTCCGTTGGTCTGCCATTAAAGCAGTGTTTTCCTTGAGATAATTCGTAATTTCCGTAGTGCCGCTGTAGCTTTGTCGACTTATTTCGTTATATTAAAACAAATATTCCATATTAATAAATCAGCGCCTACTCCATAAATAATATATTGACAAGAAAAAAGACAGTATCACATTTCCTATATAATAGTTTAATGGCAAATTTGGAAAAATATAAAAATTACATCTCTCATAGAAAACACAAACAAAAATATCAATAACTAAAAATGCAATATATATTGTTACATAATTAATGAGAAAGAAAATAACAAAGCAATATAAAATTCTTAAAAATCTATTTTTTATCATCTTCCACTCCATTAATTCTTTTATCTAAACGCTCTTTAATAAATGGAGATGCTAGATTTTCAACAGCATTCCCTGTAACAGATGGCACATAACTAGGTTTAAACGGTTCTGATATACCATAAGGTAAGTGTCCTGATTTTTCCGTATAAAATTTCCAAGTAGGATTAAATTTCTTATCCAACGGTATCTCAAAACCTTTACCTAAAGCACCACCAACTAATGAAGTAAACCAAGACACACTACTTTCTTTTAAAGCTTCTTCTCTTGTTTTACCATCATAGAGTGAATAGAAAAATTCACTTCCAGCATTTACTGTTGAACTTCCTATGAGCCCCATATTTTTAGTTGCAACACCAACACCAGTTTGCACTGCTACTTTTTTACCATCCACTTTGGATATATCCCAATCATTCTGAACAAGCTGACCAACTAACTCCGAACCGCCACCAAATCCTCCAGCAATTAAGCTTGATGTTGCAGCAACTTCAGGAAGTAAAGGTATAAAAATGGTACCACCGATAGCTAAAGTTGCATCTTTCATCAATTTACTTCTTTCTTCCATTTCTTTTTTATAAGCTTCAGGATCTTTTTTCCTTAATTCTTCATCTTTTTGATGTTGAGCATAAGAAATACCAAAGCTATTATTCTCCACCGCCCGTTTCCCAATCTCAGCCCCGGCAATACCACTCGCTGTGCTATCTCCCACTAAACCACCTGCCAAACCGGCTGCAATTTGGCTAAGATTGGCAACATTCTGTTTTTGCTTCTCCGTGAGATTCCCTGGATTGTCCGTGCCATAAAGCTGTTGCATCACAATTGGCGCAGCCGCTTCTGCCGTAAGCGCAGCCAGTCCGCCTGCGACAGCATTATTGCCTGTCGCTTTCGCTTCCACCACCCCCAAAATCGTGTGAGCAATTAAATTCGCTTCTTTGTTGAGGCTGCCATCTGCGTTTGTGGTCGCTTCTTTTATCGCTTTGTTTAAGTAAGGCGAAATCGCACCCACCGCCGCTTGTTTAACATCTCCCGTCGCTAAACCTTGTAATGCTGCGGTCGCGGCTCGCACACCCATTTGTAAGTTACTACCCAAACCATATTCCGCTTCAAGGGCTTTTGCTTCGCTTCTGAGGCGTTCTGCTTGAGCTGGGTTAGTTTTCGCTATTTCTTCAGCCTCTTGACGTTTCTTATCCGCCTCTTCAAGTGGGGCTTTCACTGCGCGATTTAACCAACTCTGTGACAACTCGCCTATCACTTGTGCCATTTCTTGGCTTTCTTGGATTTTCGTCAAATCCTGCTTCGCCACATTCTCATTCGCATTGGCTATGTCGCGGTTGAGTGTAGCCAGAGTTTCCTCCGCGGTTTTACCGGTCTTCTGTTGCTGACCTTCACTGTCCGTGAGCTGGATTTGAATGTTGCCACTTATCGCCGATTTAGTCGTGCTGCTCTCGTGCTCACTCTTATTGCCTAGCGCACTCAAGGCTGCACTTATCGCTTGACCCGACATTTGGCTCATATCCGTACTTGCACCCACCGATACCGAGCTGATTTCAATATCACTGTGGTTTTGAATATCTTCTGTCGTCAAGGTGCCCGTTTTCATACGGTGGTTTGCGCTGTCACCTTCCGCATTGATGATGCCGCCTTTCAAATGGGTGTTTTCAGAAACGTTAATCGCCGAGCTTTGCTTGATATTAAAGCCCGATTGGGTCGTCACTTGTGCATAGTCCACGTTCGCTTTGCTACGGCTGGCTGGCTTTGACCTTGCCTGCATTGATTTCACTATGGCGATTCACCACCGAGTCTGAGTTTGAATGCCCCTTGCCGATTTGGGCTGAGTTTTCACCATTTGCAAAAATTTTTCAGGATCTGACCGCTTGTATTGGCAAAAATCGTATTAAAAGCCAATGAGAAAAAGTCATCAACTTTCACTTTCGGCAAAGCAGATGATTTTCCTGTAGATTTAGTTAATTCAGAAACCACGACTAAACGTTGTTGGGTTTTATTGAATATGACTCAATGAAAGTTTTAGTTCATAGCATACCAAATATAATATTTTAGATAATGCAAATATCCTCATACGCATCCAAAAGTTATCACTATAAATAACACTAACTTGGATAAAAAAATGAAAAAACACTGCATATTTAATATAAGAACCACCCCTATATGAATACACAGTGATAGCAGGAGTGTCACATATATTATATTATTTGCCCATTCTTAAATATTGAATAGATTCTTTCAAACTCATCTTGCATATATTCATCACCATCATGATATAGATCCCAATCAAACTCATAAAATTCTTTTGGTAAAATTCTAATTCTCAACCCATTAAGAAATCTTTTTTCTTTCCAATGCTTAAGCTCTCCTTCTGATAATATAGAAAAATCGCTTAATTCACATAACACTGGCGTTCCATCATCATTGGCTCTAATAAAGACATATACTTTATTTCTATCTAAATATACATCTATACCAAAACAAAAATACTTATCTCCTTTCCTGATCACAGAAGTATCTTTAATTGCGACTAAAATCATGGCTTCACTTCTCCTTTAACCTTAAAGTCTTTTGTTTCATAATCCACTTTCCCTGTTTTATTATTCCTATAAAAATGAATTTGCATAGATTGACCATTTGACATTTTTATTGATTCTGTAGTCATCTTGTCCCAATCCTCAATTTTTGAACCATCACGAGTCAATACGCTTACTACTTTAGGGTTTTTGATAACTCCATCCCCCAACGAAATAATTCTTGAATTTTTAATGGCTTCTTCGGTTAGCGACCCATCAACATTAAGAATATTAGCATCCTTAAATGCCAGCTCTCTCATAAATTGCTTGATTTTCTGTAGCTTTCGTTGCAATCACGGGACGATAGGCAATTTATCGTCAAGTTCTTCCCGTGACCAAATCAACTCACTAAGTTTGATCTCTACTTAGATAAATACAATTATGAAATTAGAAAATGTTTATTTTTTACTATCTCATCAAATAAGTAATCAACACTTTCATTATCCTGCCTATCAAATTCATAAATAAAGTTATATAAATAACTATCCACATTGTATTCGTACTTATAAACCAGAACGGATAACTTATTTTGAATATCAAATAATTCATATATTCTATCCTTCAACTTTCTTTCTTTGATATCTAAAATAATTTCATGAATATTTTTTCTATACTCTAATAAAATTCGCTCAATCTCAATCTTTATATCATAAAGCAGCTCAAGCCTCTCAATTAAAATATCATAATTTTTCATTTTATTTTCCTTTTATTGGTTGAATGTGCCAAATCTCTTTTGTTTTCGGGTTGTCCGTGACGTTGATTTCAGAGCTTTGTTTGATATTAAAGCCCGATTGGGTCGTCACTTGTGCATAGTCCACATTCGCTTTGTTGCGACTGGCTTGAGCAGAAACACTCGAACCACTGCCATAAATCGCCACCGAGGCACTCGCTCCCGCTTGCGTCTGTTTACTGTCATATTTTTCGTGGTCTTGCACACTTTCAATATGCAGATTTTTAGTATCAAGCTGGAGGTGGTCGGTATTTACCACCGCACCTTTCACTGTGGTGGTTTCCGTGGCGTTAATTTTGACTTTGTCCGCATTCACTTCCGTATGGCGATTTTCGACCGAATCAGAGTTTGAATGCCCTTTGCCGATTTGGGCTAAGTTTTCACATTTGCAAAATTTTTTCAGGATCTAACCGCTTGTATTGGTAAAAACTGAGTTAAAAAACTGCGAAAAGAAATCATCTACTTTTACTTTGGGGAAAGCAGATGATTTTCCTGTGGTTTTGGATAATTCAGAAACCACCACAAAATATTGCTGGGTTTTGCTGAATATGACTCGATGAAGGTCTTTGTTCATATCAAGAACTACTCTTCAATTTCTCGATTATTTAGCACCAAATTTAAATCATAAAGAAACTCTTTCTTTTCTTCTTCTAATACGGATACTAATTTATCGATACTATTTTCAAAAAGTATTCTATCAATATCTTGTAAAGCTAACCTATGTCCATAAGGATTCCTGCCAGCCCTTAATATTATATTTTCTATTGGCAAATTAAAACTCCCCTCAAAACTATCTAGAGCCCCCCCATTCACTTTCATCAACAGACCACTTATTAATCTTACCTTTTTCAAATTTTTCTTGACACCATTGAAATGCATCTTCAAAGAACCATTGCTTCAATGTTTTATAATTAACTCTTTCCATTATTTTCCTCCTATAGCGTCAACTGGGTTTCCATTATTATCAAAAATATTAACCTTAATATTTGGATAATGTTTATTAAATTGCTCAGCCACGCCTAAACAGCTTTGACAAGCTGGACGTTCTGTAAAGATAGTTATTTTCCCTTTTGCTTAGATGTTTGAACATAGTCACCGATCATCAATAACATTAAACTCATAAAATAATTTTTCAAAATCTTCTAAGTTATAACCAGTTCTTGTTTCGCAATCTTCTACATCTAATATGTTAGAGATCTCCCCTAATGCACTTGTTATTAACTGAACTTCTCTTTGAGACAATAGTAATAAAACATCATCTGATTTTTTTTCTACCAATTTCATATGATTCCCTTATTTTAGCTTCTCATCAAAATACTTTCGACCATCTTTAGGCTGAAATGCTGTACCACCATCTTTTGTTTTAGGGTTTCTAATAACAACTGTTCCGCTAGCTTCGTGCCAATACGCACTTCTTCCATTAGATAATTCTTTGAACGAAGTATAATTATTAACAACATATTCAACGTGTTTTTCAAATTGCTCTCTAGTTGAAACATTTACATTTTTAAATTCACCTTGCTTAATCACATGTTTAGAAAAAGCATGTCCATCTGATATTTCTTTTCCAACAAGACTTGCCTTTAATTTCAGATACTGTGTAATATCTTCTGCCCCTGTCGAAACCCTTAGATTAGTTTCTTGATTTTCATAATTCGCTGGCTTTGTAACCGTAACCTGCCGATCTTTCCCTGAAATCTCATTTGGCACTGAAATCGCAAAATTATCTAGTTGACCTTGAGGGTTTTTCATAGCTGACAGAGCCGTTTTACCCACACCTATCGCCCAGCCACTCTCAGCAACCGCCCCCATTGCCACCTTACCATACGCATTATCAGGCGATAAAAACTCTTCTTGAGTAAACAATCCTCTCGCATTTGGATAATTCGCAGAAAGCGCATTATTTAAGCTATTCGCAGCTTTTTCTTCTTGAGCTGCTTGAGCCTGTGCCTTGTCACTTTCTATCTGCTGCTTAAGTGTATTTGCAGATTCTTGGCGTGATCTGACCGCTTGTAGTGCATCTTCATACACCGTCAGCACTGTGCCTTAACACCCCACCTATTGAAGGCTATACTCCAGATAGCAAGACGTCTCTCCAATTTACTGGGATTCCAGATAACCAATCCAAAAATCTATGACAAACCATCGCATCATATAGTTAAAATTTATTTATCTATTTAAGTTTCTTTGAAAATAAAACTTTGACCAATACAATTACAAGACGCGGATAAATTACATCCTTAAAAGACTCCTCTAACAATAAGGTATAATTAATATATTTTTTATCAAAAATAATCTCCAAGAATATGTAATACCCGAAAAAAACCTCCCCATACAGATGTAAAAATTAGGAAGATCCAAAGTAATATTTTTATCACCTACTATCTCTTTTAGCCAGTAAAAACTTAAAAAAAACAACTAAAAAATATGGATATAATAAATCTTTAAAAGACTCTTCTAATAACAATTGGTAATTAATATATTTCCTATCAACACTAAACTCAAGAAAAATATAAAAACCAAAAAAAATTATCCAAGCACCTAAAAACCCCATTAAAACCCAAAATATATTACTCATCATCTGCTATTTTCTTCCTCTTTTTTATAACTTTCGTATATTTCCTTAGCTTTTTCAGATGACACATCACTAAGTATGGTGTTAGATATTATCTTGTCGCCTCCATTTAGAGAAGGAATTTTTAAAGACACTCCTTCAATTAGTTTTCTTAGAAAATAAAAATTTAAAAAATATAATTATACCGTATGGGTATAGCGAATCTGCAAATGATTCTTTTAATAACAGCTCATACTTTATATATTTAGTATCAAAAACAAATTCAAGTGCAACATATGAAAAAAATACAATAAAGGAAATTACTATGTAACCTAAAAACAAGAAGAATACTGATTTCATTTTATTTTTCCTCTGACTTCTTTATATACTCTTGATATTTTTCTTGAGCTTTATCTGATACTATATCGCTAACTATAGTATTAGTAATAATTCTAGCAGCCCCATTAAATTTAGGTAAAACTTTTGATAAACCTTCCATACTCACGGAAGCTGAAGAACCCGCAACAGAGCCAACCATCTCGGTTTTTATAGAATGATCTGTCGCATTATGCTTATTAACTTCATACAGATAATCAACCGCCATCCCATAGCCTACTTGTTGCCCGAAAGATAGCTTACCTAAGGCAATCGTTTTTCCTGTATCCTTCACTATATCTTCGACCACCGATGAATTTAATCTTCCATCTTGAATAAGTGTTCCTTCGCCTACAGACTTGCCTGTGTTGTATCCAAAAACAACTGCTGCCTCAGACTTTATAGGGTTAGTCGCAATGAACTCTGTAACTTGAGGATAAAGCCTTATAAACTTATCTATTCCATAAGCTACTGGAACTGTAGCCATTCCCACAGCAAATGATTTTGCTTGCTTACCTTCATAAGACTGATTTTGGGCATATTCATTTAACGCCAAGTAACTTGATAATTTTGAGTCATCTCTCTTAATAGAGTTATTAAAGTCCCAATTATATAAGTCTGTGACCGGTATATCGTAAGATTTTGCTATTTTAGTCAGCTCTGTATTTAAATAATTTCTTTGAACTAAATTTAACTTATTCGGATCTTCTTGATATAACTTAATGAGATGATTGATATAACCATCTTTAATTAATAGATCTGAAGTTTTAGCCTTTCTTCTCTCATCTAATGACTTGTTTTTATCAAATAGCTCATTACTATCAAAAACATATTCGTCATCTTCTCGGCTTAGGAGATTATTCTCCACAGCCCGTTTCCCAATCTCAGCTCCACTAATACCACTCGCTGTGCTATCCCCCACTAAACCACCTGCCAAACCGGCTGCAATTTGGCTAAGATTGGCAACATTCTGTTTTTGCTTCTCCGTGAGATTCCCTGGATTGTCCGTGCCATAAAGCTGTTGCATCACAATTGGCGCAGCCGCTTCTGCCGTAAGCGCAGCCAGTCCGCCTGCGACAGCATTATTGCCTGTCGCTTTCGCTTCCACCACCCCCAAAATCGTGTGAGCAATTAAATTCGCTTCTTTGTTGAGGCTGCCATCTGCGTTTGTGGTCGCTTCTTTTATCGCTTTGTTTAAGTAAGGCGAAATCGCACCCACCGCCGCTTGTTTAACATCTCCCGTCGCTAAACCTTGTAATGCTGCGGTCGCGGCTCGCACACCCATTTGTAAGTTACTACCCAAACCATATTCCGCTTCAAGGGCTTTTGCTTCGCTTCTGAGGCGTTCTGCTTGAGCTGGGTTAGTTTTCGCTATTTCTTCAGCCTCTTGACGTTTCTTATCCGCCTCTTCAAGTGGGGCTTTCACTGCGCGATTTAACCAACTCTGTGACAACTCGCCTATCACTTGTGCCATTTCTTGGCTTTCTTGGATTTTCGTCAAATCCTGCTTCGCCACATTCTCATTCGCATTGGCTATGTCGCGGTTGAGTGTAGCCAGAGTTTCCTCCGCGGTTTTACCGGTCTTCTGTTGCTGACCTTCACTGTCCGTGAGCTGGATTTGAATGTTGCCACTTATCGCCGATTTAGTCGTGCTGCTCTCGTGCTCACTCTTATTGCCTAGCGCACTCAAGGCTGCACTTATCGCTTGACCCGACATTTGGCTCATATCCGTACTTGCACCCACCGATACCGAGCTGATTTCAATATCACTGTGGTTTTGAATATCTTCTGTCGTCAAGGTGCCCGTTTTCATACGGTGGTTTGCGCTGTCACCTTCCGCATTGATGATGCCGCCTTTCAAATGGGTGTTTTCAGAAACGTTAATCGCCGAGCTTTGCTTGATATTAAAGCCCGATTGGGTTGCTACTTGGGCGTAATCCACATTCGCTTTGTTGCGACTGGCTTGTGCAGAGACACTCGAACCACTGCCGTAAATCGCCACCGAGGCACTCGCTCCCGCTTGCGTCTGTTTACTGTCATATTTTTCGCGGTCTTGCACACTTTCAATATGCAGATTCTTGGTGTCAAGCTGGAGGTGGTCAGCATTCACCACCGCACCTTTCACTGTGGTGGTTTCCGTGGCGTTAATGTTGACCTTGTTCGCATTCACTTCCGTATGGCGATTTTCGACCGAATCAGAGTTTGAATGCCCTTTGCCGATTTGGACTGAGCCTTCAATTCCAAAACCTTGTGAGCCACCCGATTTACCGAGGAATACGCCCACTTTCCAACCGCTGTTTTTATTATCACTGCGGTTACGTTGGCTGTCTTCTACACCCAGTAAATTGACATTTTTACCGGCTAATTCTGCTTCCAGCGCATCAATCTTAGAGCCAATGATATTGGTATCGCCTTCAGTGGATTTGACGATAACGCGCCCACCACTTAGCTCTGAGGCTTGGTGAGTAATTTGCTCAGTGTTGCTTGTCGAGACTGACTTACTTGAACCGACATTCACCGCAATTTTGAAATCGGAATTATTCAAAGCCTCAGTGGCGTTTGCCGCATTTTGAAGTGCCTCAATCGTCTCTTTTGCCTTTTCAACGGTCTCCACCGCTTCATTCGCAGCTTTCACTTTTAATAGTGCACTTAGCTTGTCGTCTTTCACTTGCCCCGAACGCTTCACCGCATTTTTCACCGCAAAAGCGGTGTCCGTCACCGCAGAGCTGAACTCAATCGTTAAGCCCGACTGCTTCTGTTCATGGCGTTCTTTTGTGGTCAGAATATCTTTGCCCGCTTCAACGGTCGCCGATTTTCCTTCGACAACAATAGAATGGTCTGGGGTTTTCTGCACCACCAGCTCTGAGCCTAACAGGGTCGCTTGGTTGCCTGCTTTCACACTGATGTTACCGTTTAAGCTGCCCAATACCCCACGAGCATCACTTTGCGTCCAGCCTTCAGCTTCGGTTTCCAAGGTTTGACTCTTCTTGCCAAAGGTCACACCAATATTGCCACCATTCAATACGCCTGACTTGGATTTTTTCTCAACGTGCGTTTCTTTAAAATAGTTTGTGTCAGCACTGAAAGTGACATCGTTTCCGCCATAAATCGTGATGTCTTTATCTGCAATGATTTGGGCATTCTTCGCCGTGACATCATTACCCGCAGACAGAATAATTTCCTCTCCCGACAGTTTGTTGCCTTGTTTAAGCTTCTGCTGTTTGGTGTCTAACGTGGTGTGTTTCGAACTGCCAAAGGCACTGCCTGATTTGGTGTGGTGATACTCTTCATAATCGCTGTGACGATTCGCACTGGAGAGTGTTAAGTCATTTTCTGCCAAGGCAATTAAACGTTTCTCCGCTTCAAGCACAGAGCCTTCCGACAGAATATTATGTCCTTTCAAGGTGACATCTCCGCCGCCTTGAATACGGCTCACCACCACATCTTGCACTTTTTCATTACGATAGTGGTCGCCTTCTCCCATCTTCTCATCAAAGCCTACCTCCAATGCATTGAGGTTGAGGTTATTTTTCGCCGAGATATAGGTCTGACCTTGGTCGTCGTTGATAATGTCTGCGCCCGTTAAGGTAATGTTATTTGCTGTAAGCTGTAATGCCCCATTTTTACCTTTGACGTGTAACAACGCCTTGCGGTCTAAGGTGGTGTCTGTGCGTTTATAGCCCGCTAAATCCACATTTGTCGTCTGTGTAGTTGAGCGGTGCGTAAAATCCCCACCAATGTTGAGCAACAGCGCATTATCCGCCTCTAGCACACCACCGATATTCTCTGCATCACCAGAGACCTCGCCCTGCAACACACCGGCGCTGAATTTTCCGCTGTTTTTCAAGCTTTCGGCATTAAATTGCACAAACTCCCGCCCTGCAATTGTCCCTTCATTGACAAGCTGAGTCGCATTAAGGCGTACACGGTTGCCTGAAATCAGCGTACCCTTACCATCAATATCGCCTTTACGCGCAAGGGCATACACCTTCGGCACTAAGACTTGTTCAACCTTGCCATTTGGCAAGGTCACACTTTGTGATTCAAACCAAACAATATCACTCGTTAATTGTGCAACTTGCGCAGGACTGAGGCTAATCCCTGGCTGCAAATTAAATTTTTGCGCAAAGCTGACCCCCGCATCCATTAATCCGCGGTATTGGCTATCAAAATCGGTGTAGTTGCCAAGGAACTGGCGCCCCGTTAAGCTGTTAATTTGCTCACGCACTAAACGCTGCTCATAGAAACCATCCCCCAAGCGTTTTTGGGTCGCATTCGGCTCATAGCGTAGGGCATTAAACATATAATCCGAACTCAACCAACGTTTTTGGTTGGTAAAATCAGGATCGGTTTCCACAATAAAATGGCTATTTGCTGCAGGATTGATGCGATATAAACCTTGATTTGGCAAGCGCGTATCGACCGTCACACTACGGATTTCAAAATCCCCTTGTGCTAAACGGTCAATCTCATTTTTCGTGTCTGGCGAATTACCCGAAGGCGTAAACTGCGTGAGTTTCGCCAAATCCGCCCCACTTGCATCCGTTAAACGAGAAGTTGAAATCGAGCTATTGTTACGCTCAAGATTTTTTAAACTCGTTTCTGAATCAAAGGCGACAGCATCAATGCGAGCAACATCCGCACGCTCGATTTTATTCGCCACATAGTCGTTTAACTGGGTTAAGCTCACTAAATTCGACTCTTCTGGCTGTTTTGGCGTAATCGGTTCGACCACCTGATGGGTTAGGTAGGTGTAGAGATTCATGTCAAACGTGTCATTTTCAATACGGGTGTAAGCCCCTTCTTGTGAATTACGCCACTCCCATCTTCGTTTTAAGCCACCACGGTGTCTCCCTTCATACCAACGTTTCCTGCCAGGAAAATGATCTCTTCTTACGCCTTGTTCATCTTTGTTCTTTACTGCTCCAGATATAGACTGGCCGGAAATAATCGTACTTTTATCATTTTCAAGATAACCTTGAATATGAATATCCTTTCCTGCAAGGAGTTGACCTGGTAGAGATGTTTTTACCTCGGATTTATAGACTTTCTTTTCTGAAACGCTCAGCCCCCAACGTCGAGTTAGATCATATGCATAATGTCTATTATGCTGCTTGATAGCATCATTGAGCTCATCAAAGGTATCTTGATGTTTCTCAACCCAATCGACATAAGGCTTAATCGCTACATTATATTCTTCCACTTCTTGTTTATACTTCTTGAAATCTTCTTCATATGCTTTTAGTCGCTCAGCATATCTTCTCCCACCCAAGAACCTTCTCCTTGGTTTAGTCGGCTCAGCTCTTAATGTTGGGATGTGTTCAGGTAGAGTGAAACTATCTGATGGAGGAGTAATTTCAAATCTCTTCCAAATACCATATTGATTATCATAAAACACTCTTGGCTGATAAAAACAAACATTAGGATCTACTGAAGAACAGGTTTTTCTCATTTCAGGGATATAACCCGCTTTTAATTCATCGTCCTCTAATTTTCTCGCTAAACCATAATTCCAAACATGATCATATACCCCATCACCTAAATGCTTATGGTTAAAACGATCACCTTTGACTTTAAAGCCACTATTTAAATCATCACCCTGCAAATTAACTAAAATATATTCAATTTTCTCTTTATTTCCTTCTTCAGGAAATTCCTTCATTTCCGTGGTAAAGTGTTCATTCGTATTAAGCGTTTCTTTCACACTCAAATGAATATTTCCACCCGCCTCAATAATACTGCTTTTATTTCTTAATACTTCTGCCGTACCCTCAGCATGGTTATTTGGATTTAATTGGCGACCAAAAACAATATCACCCTCACTGTAAATCGTTGAGCCTGTTTTCAAATTCGGATCGTAATGTTGGGTATCGTTAATGATTTCTTTGCCCGCTAAATCTAGGCGCTTGCGTGCAGCAATAGTGGCTGATTTACCATTTTTATCTTGATTTAAAATATGCTCTGCACCTAGTGCCACATCGTCGCCATAAATGCGACCCGTACCGATATTCTCAATACGCTGTGCTTTGATAACGGTTTTAGCATTGTCATCATCGCTAAAGCTGTTGATTAACCCCTCATTCGTGACCGTGGCTTTGGCATTCAAATCAGTCTGTGCCGCACTGATTCTGCCTGTTTGTTCATTGGTAATATCTTGAGCCGTCAGCTGCAAGCGGTCATTTGCGGACAATTTTTTGCGATTGATGAGGTTACCCTGTGTGGCAAAGGATAAAGTGCTTTTCGCATTAATATCTTGCTCTGCGGTGAAATCCGCCTGAAGGTTGACATCAATGTGATTGGCTTGCAGCACACCATCGCCCGAGAGCTGATTGGCTTGAATATCCAAGCGGTTTTCAGCCTGTAATTTACCTTCTCGATTGTCAATCTGCAGTGATTTTCCACCCAGCAGCTGAATGTCACCCCAACTTAAGATTTCTCCCTGTTGGTTATTGAGGCGTTGAGTGATATTGAACTCACCACGTTGGCCAAGATAAATTCCACCTTGTTGGTTATCGAGTTGGCTGGCTTTTTGCAATACCAACTGCTGGGCAATAATGCCTTGTGTCGGACTTTGATTCTGCGCAACGGTATTGCGGTTGGCTAAGTCTGCAGTCTCAAGCGTTAATTTCGCACCCGATTCAATCCGTGAACCTGTCTCCGCCACACGGTTATTGAGGATTTGTGCCGCGGTCAACACCATATTTTGTGTACTCTGAATAAAGCCACCTTGGTTATCCAGTTGTGCGGCATTCAACTGAAGCGCACCAAGGCTCTGTATTTTGCCCTGTGCCGTGTTAGCGACAGATTGCACGACATTAATATGGCTGTCTTGATGAGCAAAAATCAGCCCTTGTTGGTTATTGATGCTGCCACCGTGTAGCGTGAGATTTGCTCCCGCATTGATACTGCCTTGTTGATTTTGTACTTCACCTTGGCTTAGCTTGAGCGTTAGCTCTCCTTGAGCGGTTTGTACTTTTCCTGCCTGATTATTTAATCCTGCTGCCGTCACATTCAGCGAAGTCTGTGCAGCCATCACACCTTGTTGATTATTCAACGCTTGCTGCGTGTTTACCTCCAACGCATTCGCTTGGGAAGTAAGCTGTCCTTGCTGGTTATTTAACGCTTTCGTGGTAACAGTCACTGCTTGAGTTGCCGCGATATGACCTTGTGCGTTATCAATGGACTCTGCCACAGACAATGACAAAGCGTCTTTAGACAAAATTTGTCCATTTTCGTTGTTAGCGAGTTGCTTCGCCACTATTGATAACCCAACACCACTGATTCTCCCTGCCTGATTTTGCACTTTGTCTTGAATGGTAAGAGACTGACTTGCTTGGCTAGAAATAATGCCCTGTTGGTTATTGAGCTGTTGAAGTGCCAACGTCTGTGCTTTTTGACTACCTATATACCCTTGTTGATTTAACAGCTGTACCGCATTCAGCGTTAGCTGACCAAGACTTAAAATACCTTTCACTTCACCTTGGCTGGCTTGGGTATGTTGGTTATTCAAATCAGCCGTATGCAAAGTGGCATCACCACCACTTTGAATTAACCCCTGTTCGTTATTTAACAAACCGCTTTTAATCACAAGCTGTGTTGCGGCACTGACTTTACCCTGCTGATTGATAAAATCCTGCTGTTGGCTATGGAGATTCACACTACGGGTTTCAGAGAATATCTCGCCCTGCTGATTATTGATGCCTTTCCCCGACAGCGTTAATTGTTGTCCACTGCGGATTTGGCTTTGCTGATTATCTATTTTCCCCTTGGCATCCAACGTTAATTGCTGACCTGCCGCAATCACACTATCATTCAGTGAACGTAGATGCGACTCAGTGCTAACCTGTTGATTCTGGCGAGCTTGTATAACACCTTGCGTTTGATGCAGAGAGCTGAGGTTGAGCGTGATATTGTTGGCCTCAATACCGCCCTGATGATTTTCAAGGAGGGTGGCATTTACCTTCAAATCCCCCTGAGCTAGCAACTTACCGCCCGTGTTATTCACGGTTTGGCTTGCAGTATCAATCGAGCTGTTCTGCCCACTTTGAATAACCCCTTGAATATTCAAGAGTTGTCCGATGGTTAAATCAAGCACACCTTCCGTGAGTACCTTGCCTTCATGGTTATCAAGTGCTTGTTGGTGACTATCGATGTGCAAGCTAGATTTGCCTTGTAAAATGCCCTGTTGATTACCAATTTCACCTGTCTCAAGTTGTAAGCTATCGCCCGCAATGATTTTTCCAGTTTGATTGTTGAGCTTGTGCTGATGGGTATTAAGCTGCAGTGTGCCATGTTCTGCTAACAACAACCCTTGCTGATTATCTACGGCTTGGCTGCGAATAGAGAGATGATTATTCGCGGAAATTTCACTGTGTTGGTTATTAACCTGACCCTGTGAGGAGAGTGACACATCCTCACCTGAAATCACACTCTGTGCCGTACTGTGCAACTCACCAACATTTAAGGTGAGATGTGCAGCCCCAATGTTCCCTGCAAATTGCATGAGGCGTTGGGCAACATTGAATGTCGCGTCTTTCGCACTCGAGATCACACCATTCTGATTGCGAAGAGCATTCGCCTTCACCTCCAGTTTATTCAGGCTTTGAATACGGCTCGATTGGTTGTCGATATGTTTGCTCTTTAGTAATAATGATTCAGAGGCCGCTAATTGACTATCACGTTGCGCAAAGCGCTCGTTGAGGTGGATATTCACCTGTTCACCCAAGATCTGACTTTGCTCGGTTGAATCGAGCACATCCCCCGTCAACGCAAGCTGAACAGATTCAATGCGCCCTGCCTTTTGGGAAAGAGTGGTAAATGCCAAGTTTGCTTTGTCAGCCGCTAATACCGCTCCTACATTATTGCTGATCTCCACTGCGTTTAAGGCAAGCTGGCTATCCGTTGCGATTTTCCCACCATCATTATTCAGCCCTTTTGTTGTAATGGATGCACCTTCAACGCTCGCCACACGCCCTTGTTGGTTACTTAACGTTGTCGTGCTCAGTTGAAGGGCTTTTCCCGCAACAATGCCTTTATTGTCGCTATTTGTGTTTTGGTTATGGATAGATTCAGTGGCAACAACCTCCACATTCTGCTTCGCATACACCAAGCCGCCGTCATTGTTCAGATTGGAGGTGGTAAGATGCAGGTCTTCCCCTGCTAGTAACTGCCCCCCTTCAGAGTTGAGGGTTTTCCCCACCTTCAAAGTCAATGATTTTGCACTGCTGAGAGTACCCTGTGCGTTATCAAGTTGGTTGGCCTCTACTTTAAAATCGCCCTGCGTGCTAAATGCCCCCCCTGAGGTGATAAGTTCGTTTCCTTTTAAGTGGAAGTCGTCCGTGCCTGTCTGCTTCCATGTCGCGTTTTGGGCATTCAACGATGCCTGCTCGGTGTGGATGTTATTCGCAGTCAAGTGGCTAGATTGGGTAGAGAGTGCTTTTGGAGTTTTGAGCTGTAAATCCGCTTGGGCAGTGAATAAGGCGGAATTGGCGTCAATATTGCCTGTCGTACCTTGAACCACAATCGTATGTGCACTGTTTTGGCTGTGGTTTACATTCACACTACCCGCATGCAGGTTGAAGGTGCCCGAGGCAATGTTTTTGCCCTGCAAGGTCGCTTGGTCTGTTGCACTGACTTGGAGAGATTTACCCTGTGCGGATTGCGTGTCTAAGGTGCGCACTTCGCCATTGTTATTGTCTTGAATAGTTACACCTGCCGCAATCAGTGAATCTTGGCTGGCGTTGATAGTTTGGGCTTGATAACGCACATCGCCTTTCGCCACGGTTTCACCTTGCTGACTGATAGTGGTATCAGCGTGCTTGTGAATATTCCCTTGGCGTGCAACAATGGAGCCGTCTTGTTTGATGTCTGCCTTGGTGGAGAGGTGAATATCCCCCTGGCGGTTTTCGATTTTGCCTGTGTTTGCAATGCCTTTGGTCGCAGTTAGGTTTATTGCTTGGTTGGCATTGAGCGTGCCCGTGTTGATAATCCGCCCTTTGCTGTCGATGGTGAGCGTCTCGCCACTTGCCCCAATATGCCCTGCATTACGCACCCCAACCCCTTGTTCGGTGCCGATTAAGTGGATTTTGCCCGAGTACATGCCGCCTAATTCACCGACATCGACAGCAAATTGTGGTTGTGCTTCGTCTGCAAGCGGTTGGTTGCTGTGAATAATTTGCAAATCTTTTGCCGAATCTGACCGCTTGAGAGTGTTTTTCCCTGTGATGACCTTAGTTTCTTTCTTCGACCACACGCCTGCGTTGGCTTGCACTTCACGGGCAAGGATTTCAGTATAGTCCACGCGACTGTTATCTAAACCCTTGCCATCGATGCTAACTTTGCCTTTTTCCACCACAAAGCTTTCTAAGTTGCCATTTTGAATGTGAGGCTTACCCGTAGTGAAGGTCGCGCGGTCGGAGTTGATAATGCCACAACCTTGGCAGTGAATACCCGACGGATTGGCGATAATCACACCCGCCTTTTTACCGGCGACTTCCACATAACCTTTAAGTAAACTCGGGTCATTGGAGTTGACTTCATTGAGGATAACTTTTGCTTCGCCTTTGGCTAAATACGGGTTGCCCTGCACCCAGCCTGCTTGTTGGGTTTGTACATTGGTGCGGCTGTTGTTGAGAATCGCCCCTTTGGTATCCACATCAAATTTGGAATATTTATTATGGGATAACCCTTTGTCGTTCGGGGTTTGAATATTCACCTGCGGCAACCCGTTTGCCGTTTGCAAAATAATCGGTTGCTGGTATTTCGGGGCAGATTTGTCCGCTTGAATAATCAAGGTTTCCGCCAGTGTTGGCGTGCTGACGAGCCCCAAGGCACAAAACAGACTGAATACAAGCGGTCGGATACGGGCAAAAATTTGCAAATCGGAAAAACTATTCGACTCTTTCGCCTTGCCTTCTGCTTTCGCCAACTCAGAGGTCACAACCAAACACTGCAACGTTTTGCTGAAAATCACACGGAAACACTTCTTATTCATTACGATAACCCTATTAAAAAATCCGTTAACTAAACGACAAAAGCGAGCCGACATGCTCGCTTACATTGAAAATTAAAAACGATAGCCGAGATTAAAACCCGCCACCGCATCTGAGGTACGGAACCCTTCTGGTTTTCGAATTGGTCTACCAACAAAAACATCGTAGTAAACACCTTTCCAATCCCCTTTTAGACCTAAGGCTGTCCCCATCAAATGCTGCCCAAGCTGAAAGCTAGACAATTTCGATACCCGACCACCATCTAGTGCCCAGTAGAGTTGATGCCCCTTACTATTCACATTCCAAGCAAACTCATTACGCCATAACCAACCACGCTCACCTGACAGAGAGACTTCGCCATCAAAACCACGCACCGTATGACGCCCACCGATGCTAAAGCGGTCTTGGGCAATCAGCGGGGTTTTGTTCCATTGTGCGCTCCAATCACTTTGCCACTGCCACGGCTGTGTACCGACGGAAAAAGGTTTAGTTAGTGAAATGGCGGCTGTGATGATTTTCGGGCGAGAGGTACCTTCATTCCATTGCTCCTCTGGTGCGGCAAGCGAGCCACGCACGCCTGTACCGCGTTTAAAGTGCACATCCAGTGCCAAAGTGGCATTGCCAAGGTACTCTTTGTGAGAAATGCCCGCTTCCCACCCTGCCATTCGGCGGCGCTGTACTTCCACTTCCGTGTTATCAATAAAGTTCTTGGACTGACGTGACCAGAAGCCGCTGGAAAGGGTGGTTTTGCGTACTGCATCACGGTAAAGCAAATAGGAAAGCGAGAGTTTGGAGTTATTGCTCTCGCCAGCGTATTTATAGGTCTGATTAAACGCCCCAAACACCGCTTGGTGATAACGGCTGTAGTGCTGTGAAGCGGAAAATGTCCAATAGCCGAACGGAATGGAATAGTAGAACGTCAGATTTTTACTGGCACGACTGCCATCCTCATCTTCGCCACTTTTTATGCTGTGTGTAAAAGAGGTATAAAACAGGTCGTTGGCAGAAAAGAGATTATCAAAGGAAAACGTCCCCGAACCCTGCAATTTACCCGTTGAGCGTGAACCTGAATCATCTAAACTCACGTTAAAACGAAAGGGCAACGATTGGGTATAACTGACTTTTAAATCACTCTCCCCCACATTCTCTGCATTTTCACTAGGGAGAATTTCAATATTGGCTTCCACCGTCGGGACACGTTTGAGATTTTCCAAGGATTGTTCAATCTCTCGCACATTCAATAAATCCCCTTTCGTAAAGGTGAAGCCATTCCAGCTTTGAAAACGAGTAAAACGTGGCACTTCACTGCTGTCTGCCACAATGGTATTACCCACCTTACCCAAAATCACCGTCAGCACCAAATCCCCTGAACGCAAATCCTGCTCTTGTACCACCACTCGAGTGGTAACATACCCTTTCTCGATAATACGGTTTTGTACCTGCTTCATCAAAATCCCCATCCCCTCACCACCAAAACAGTGCGGTAAAGTGAGTTTAAGGTCTTTCGAAGCTTGGTTAAATGCCCATTGGAATTGGCTGGTTTGGAGAGAATTATCAGGAGAGTAATCAATCAGAGAGATTCGGTGGATAGGGTAACAAGGCATCTCGAAGTTAGAGAGCGTTAAGTTCTCTTGTGAATCCACCTCAACACGCACCTCCGCAGCAGACTGAAACTGCGACGCCTGTGCTTGCTGTTGTTGTACTTGACGCTGTTGTTGAGTGGCATCAAGTTGGTTTAAGCGAGAAAGCGCATCTTGCTGTAGATTAGCACTTACAGTAACTGAGAGCATTGAAAATAAAGTACTCAATGTGAAACGTTGACAATATTTCATTATTCAATAAAAAAGAATTTAGTACACTGATAGTGTATAGAAAACACCCTTGTTTTGTAAATAGATAGTACTAAAGCAAACAGAAATTAAAATTCGTTTATTTTTAAGAAAATCATTTTAAATCTAAAATTACCCCCAAAAAAATTGACTAAAGAACTATTACCACATAGCATAAGGTCAGACTTAAGGACTGCGAAGAAAGCAATCTTTAGATTAGCTGGACCCCCTTTTGCAACAGAATAAGCAATAAACGAAAAAACCCTGATGATTACTCATCAGGGCTTCATAATATGGCTCCTCCTGCGGGACTCGAACCTGCGACATATGGATTAACAGTCCACCGTTCTACCGACTGAACTAAGGAGGAATTTTACTTTGCAAGAAAGTGGTGCCTCGAGGCGGAATCGAACCACCGACACGGGGATTTTCAATCCCCTGCTCTACCGACTGAGCTATCGAGGCATCTCGTCGTTTGCGGGGTGCATTATGCGTATTTCCGCCCACCTCGTCAAACACTTTTTTTCAAAAAGTTAAAAAAATCCGTCTAAACGTTTTATTTTTACCCAAACCGCTTAAAAATCAACTTTTTATCGTACATTTAGGTATTTTTTCTGAGCCTTATTCACCTTGACTAAGTAATTTCTTGCTTGTGCAGATGGATGTGCCGTCGTCAAAATTCGATAAACGGCGTCAGGTTGGAGATTGCTGATCCTATTCATTGCAGCCCACTTATCATTATCAAATACTCTTAATACAGCTCCAGCACCACTGTTGTAGGCCGAAATCATCGCATAACGCTTAGAAACGGGGTTGGTGATGCCATTTAAATATTCATCACGTAAAATGGCCAAATAGAGCGTGCCCGCATCAATATTTTTACTTGGATCATAAAGATAATCGCGATCAGGCTGTCCACCAAAACCTTTACGTGCAAAAATATCACGCCCTGCTGTGCGTGGAACCACTTGCATTAACCCAATCGCATTCGCATAGCTGACTGCATAAGGGTTAAATGCAGACTCCACTTCCATAATCGCCAGAATTAAGCTCACCTCGATTCCATAATGACGTGCTGCTTTACGCACCATTGGCAAGTAACGTCTAGCCCTTACTTCAACGTGATTTGCAATCATTGGAATAGACACATAAGTGACTGTATGTCCATTCTGTAAACGGCGTGTTTTCAGTTTATTTTGGAGCAAGTACGTTGCGAAATCGTTAGCAATCGCAATATTTGTCACGGAACGTCCAAACTGATCGACAACCTGACCAGCAAGAAACGGATTATGGCTTATCGGCACATCACCCGAAGCGAATAAATCAATACCTGTGGCATCTGACCCCATCAATAGCGTATGAATAATCGAATTACGTAAATGGTTTTGATTACCCAATGTTTCAATGGTAATTTGCCCTTCTTCAAAGCTGATGTGGCTACGGGTGTAATATTGGTCAGTATATTTGACATAATCTTTACGGGTAGCCTGCAACAGCTCATTCACTCCCCAAATTTTGTCAATATTCTTTGAAAATTGCCCTGTCAGAATATCTAACCCAAGCGTATCTTTGCTGTAATCAGGGCGAACTTTCCCTTTGCTGGTCTTTTTGGGTGTGCTACCACAAGATGCAAGCAATGGAATAATCACCGCCAGCGGTAAGTACTTTGCAAGTGTTTTCATTATTTTTCGCCTACAGGTACATAGCCTTCAATATGAACCTCTTTGCCTTCAAATAAGAAACTCACCATCTCGGTTTCAAGCTGCTTACGATGTTCAGGGTTCATCATATTGAGTTTCTTTTCATTAACAAGCATCGTTTGTTTTTTAATCCACTCTGCCCACGCTGGTTTGCTGATTGAATCAAAAATACGCTTGCCAATTTCCCCTGGATAAAGTTGAAAATCTAAGCCTTCAGCTTCTTGTTTTAAATATTCACAAAAGATGGTTCGTGCCATGGTTAAATCCTGTTTCTGTAAGAGTTAATTCATCTAAAATGCGTTTGACGGGGGTTGCCAAACCAATTTCATGCGGTTGCTGCAAATCATACCAATATTCCGCTTTAGAAGATACTGACGGCATATCATTTCCGTGCTTTTCTGCGACTTGAGTAACCGGAATTTCAACCAAAATCGGGATAATGTTTAAATGAAAATGGCTGAATGTATGACGAAAAGCAATTAACGGCAAAATTTGCAAATTTTCCGTTGGAAGTGACCGCTTGAGTGTCTCTAAATCGTCAAATTGTGGAAAAGCAAACAATCCTCCCCAAATGCCTTTTGCGTCTCGTTTTTCAAGTAAAACGTACGAGCCTTGCTTTAAGACCAAAAAATAGCTTGTTCGTTCCGGCAAGGTTTTCTTTGGTTTTTTGGCTGGAAATTGCATCCATGCTTGTAGTCGGTTCGCTTCACACTGCTTAGAAAGTGGGCAAATGGTACATTTAGGTTTAGTGCGAACACACACCATCGCCCCCAGATCCATCATCGCTTGATTGAAATCCGCTACTTGATCTGTGGGCGTGACGCAAGCGGTGAGATCCCATAATTTATTTTCAACCGCTTTTTCTCCCGACCAACCTTCCACAGCGAAATAGCGAGAAAGCACCCGTTTTACATTACCATCTAGAATCGGATAAGGCGCATTCAGTACCGATGATAAAATTGCGCCTGCGGTACTTCGTCCAACACCCGTTAGTCCTAACACATCCTCAAAATTGGTTGGAAATTGCCCGCCAAATTCATCTCTCACTGTTTGAGCGGCTTTATGTAAATTTCTCGCTCGTGCGTAATAGCCCAAGCCCGTCCACAGGTGTAATACTTCATCAATTGAAGCATTGGCGAGATCGGCAATGGTGGGGAAACGTTGGATAAAACGTTCAAAATAGGGAATAACGGTTGTGACTTGTGTTTGTTGCAACATCACTTCGGATAGCCATACACCATAAAGCGTTTTGTGTTGTTGCCATGGTAGGTGTTTACGGCCGTATTGTTCGAACCACGCTAGCACACTGCTTGCGAAGGGGTCATTCACATTTGCTTGAGCCAACGGAAAAGGCGATTTGCTGGTTGTCATAAGGGCTAAAATCAAAGCATAGTTGAGTATGTCAGAAAGTGGCTCATACTACTGCAAGCGGTCAGTTTTCGGAAGAAATTTGCAAAAAATTCACCGAGTCTGACCACTTGTTACTTGTAATTTGCTACTGTACCAATGTGCTGAAATACACAAAATCAGCTTTGGTTTGTCAAAAGTGCTGGTAATCTGCTCAAAACCTTGGTTGAAAATATTATACGGATCCAGAGCATTCATGGGATTACCATGCCCAACGAAAAGAGCGGGAAGTTTTTTCATACTGTACTCCTGAATAAATTTAACTTCCCGCTATTCTAATCGGCTTTTTCTGCTAGGGGTATTTAGGGCATTTTAAATAACAATTAAACCGAACTAAATAACCTAGACGAGCCACATCTCACTGAGCGTTTGCAGACTACGCCGGCAATAATTTTTCCAATCGCCACAAATCCGCAAAAGTAGCCCGCTGTTTGATCAGATGGAACTGTGAGCCATCAACCATAATTTCAGCAGCCTGTGGGCGGGAGTTGTAGGTGGACGACATGGTGGCACCGTAAGCCCCAGCTGAACGCATGGCGATCAAATCCCCTTCAGCAATCGCCAACTCTCGCTGTTTGCCGAGGAAATCCGAAGTTTCACAAATCGGACCAACCACATCGTAAACAGCTTTTTCACGGCTAATTGACTGATCTACTTCAATAATTCGCATGTAGGCTTCGTACAACGCAGGGCGGATCATATCGTTCATTCCCGTATCGACAATCGCAAAATTGCGGTCTTCGTTCTGTTTGAGATATTCCACTTTAGTCACCAAAATGCCTGCATTAGCCGTGATTGCCCGCCCAGGTTCTAAGATAATTTCTAGCTCTGGATAATCACGCAATTTTGCGAGCAGGGCTGCCGTATATTCCGTTGGATGCGGTGGAGTTTCAGAGGTATATGGCACCCCCAAGCCGCCGCCAAGATCGAGATGATGCAGCTCAATACCGTCCTGTTTGAGTTGCTCCATTAGCACGATTAAACGGTCTGTGGCATCTAAAAACGGCTGTAATTCGGTCAGTTGTGAACCGATATGGCAATCCATTCCTACAATTTTCACATTTGGCAAGGTTTTAGCGAAGCGATAAACTTCACGGGCTTGGCTGACACTCACGCCGAATTTGTTCTCTTTCAGCCCCGTGGAAATGTACGGGTGGGTATGGGCGTCCACGTCAGGATTGACTCGCAGTGAAATCGGGGCGACTTTATCCATTTCCCCCGCCACGTGATTGATCCGTTTCAGCTCCGACAGCGACTCTACATTGAAGCAGTGAATGCCAACTTCCAACGCCCGTGCGATTTCTGCATGAGATTTTGCCACGCCCGAAAAAACCACTTTAGATGGCTCACCGCCTGCGGCAATCACTCGTTCTAACTCCCCTTGAGAAACGATGTCAAACCCCGATCCGAGTCTTGCCATCACGTTTAATAGGGCAATATTTGAGTTGGATTTCACCGCAAAGCAGATCAAATGTGGGTGGTCGCCAAAGGCGTTGTTGAATGCGTGCCAGTGGCGTTCGAGGGTAGCACGTGAGTAAATATAGGCTGGAGTACCGTGCTGTGCGATGATGTCGGCAACCGCCACATCTTCTGCGAAAAGTTGCTGATTTTTATAGTTAAAATGATCCATTGTGTTTGCGTTTTAAAATTTAGGGTAAACATGTCGGAGCATTACAAGCGGTTAGATCCAAGCGATTTTTTGCAAATGCTCAGTGTGGTGCTTGTTGCTCCGCCTTTTCTGGAAAATAAAGTGGACCTTTCACGCCGCAAGCGGTTAAGGCAAAACTTGCCACAAGGGCAAGTAAAATGAATTTTTTCATATATACTCCAAGTTCAACATGAGAAGAACAGACAGTCAGATTGAGAAAACGGTTGCAACATACCTTAACACCCACAATCTGTTAACGTTTTTGCAAAAAATCGCTCGGATCAGACCGCTTGTTACTCGCTCTTCTCCTTAAATTGTTGCATCAGTTTTCGCATTTGTTCGTTATTGCGTCTAAATGCACGGCAATAAGGGCAAATCATTAAATGGACTTGCATTGCCAGCTTTTGCTTAAACGCCAAAGGCTGTTCTTGTTGCAGGGAAATAAGTTCGGTGATGTCTTTGCATTTGTGTTTTTTTGTAGTTGTCATTTTTTTGCTCCAAACCAATTTTTGGATAAGCAGGCATTTAACTGAAGCCTTGCTCGATAAAGAATAACATGTAAATTTGACGTAGAAATCTCACATTCTTGGCAGATTTCTTCACTTGCCATTTCAAGATACTCTCGCATCATAAAGACGCGTGCTTGTTGAGCAGGCAAATGCTCAAGGCAAGTTTCAAAAATCACCCAGAACTCTTGTTTATAGGTTGTACTTTGCACATTTGACCATTCATTAGGCTCAAAATAATTCAAGTCCCAATGACCACGCTCGTCAAAGAAATTATTCGGTTCCTCTTCCGCATCGCAGATCTCAGAAACTGTCACGGTACGTTTGCGATAGTGAATTAAATCAATAATCTTATTTTTCAAAATCGCAAAAATCCAGGTTTTTAACGCCGATTTCCCTTTAAAGGCATGTGCATTTTTGAATGCGTTCAGTAAAGCATCTTGCACAACGTCTTCGGCTAAATCGGGATCTTTCAGTTGCAACATGGCAAATTTCACCATTTGGCAACGGATTTCTTCAAGTTGTTGCGGTGAAATATGTTCAAGCTGCGTGGTTGGTTGATTCAACATAACCCCTCACGAAAATTGTCAGAAAAAATGTAAGTTTCTGTGTAAAACAGTGTCAAAAGCAAAGATTATATTGATTACGAGGAAAAAAGCGATGAAAAAATTAACTGAAAATGACGTGACACCTGAAGAAATTTTCTATCAGCGACGCAAAATCATTCAAGCGATGGGGCTTAGTGTTGCCGCCTCTGCCTTACCTAATCTCAGTTTTGCTGAGCAAAAAACATCACTCGCAGCACTCAATTTCACCAAAGCACAACCATCCGATTTAATTTTAACGCCTGAAAATAAAGTAACTGGCTATAACAATTTCTATGAGTTTGGGGTGGATAAAGGCTCGCCGGCTCAATATGCTAAAAGTTTGAAAGTAGATCCTTGGAAAGTTGAAATTGGTGGTGAAGTGGAAAATCCATACACCTTAGGCTATGAAGATTTATTTACCACTTTCCCACTTGAAGAACGTATTTACCGTTTCCGCTGTGTGGAAGCTTGGTCAATGGTTGTGCCTTGGATTGGCTTTGAATTAAGCAAATTGATCGCCAAAGCTAAACCAACCAGTAAAGCAAAATATGTGGTATTCCATACCCTTTACGATCCAGAACAAATGCCTGGGCAGAAAAATCGCCTATTCGGAGGCGGAATTGATTACCCTTACACTGAAGGTTTGACCATTGCTGAAGCAATGAATCCATTAACACTGATGTCTGTGGGCTTATACGGCAAGGCATTACCAAATCAAAATGGTGCACCAATTCGGTTGGTTGTGCCGTGGAAATATGGCTTCAAGAGCATTAAATCTATTGTAAAAATCACGTTATCAGAAAAACGTCCGCGTACTACATGGGAGAGCTTAGCACCAAACGAATACGGCTTCTATGCCAACGTAAACCCTCATGTTGATCATCCACGTTGGTCACAAGCATCTGAACGTGTGATTGGTGGCGGTGGTTTATTAAGCGTAAAACGCCAACCGACTTTAATGTTCAACGGCTACGAAAATGAAGTCGCTCATTTATATAAAGATTTAGATTTGAAGGTGAATTTCTAATGCAAATATTGACAAAATTACGCATTTTAGTGCATTTAGGCTGTGCTTTACCTTTGGCTTGGCTTGGCTATGTATTAGCTATTGGGGATGAAACCGCATTGGGTGCTGATCCAATTAAAGAGGTTGAACATTTTCTCGGTTATACGGCAATTGTTATCTTTTGTGTAATGTTCTTACTCGGCATTGTGTTACAAGTTATCAATAAAAACCAATATCAGATTTTGCGTCGTCCGCTTGGTCTGTGGGCATTTACATGGGCGTTACTACACGTTTCAAGTTATGCTTTTTTAGAACTTGGACTTGATATCAGCTTGCTACTCTCTGAATTAATCACTCGCCCTTACCTTATTTTAGGTGCAATTGCGTTTTCGATTCTGTTGGCAATGGCAGTTACATCAATTCCACAAGTCAAAAACTGGCTAGGAAAACGTTGGTTTACAGTACATCAATTCGCTTACATTTCCATTATTTGTGCGGCCATTCACTACTACTGGTCAGTAAAAGGTTTCACACTACCGCCAATTATTATTGGTATTTTAGTTGCGATTATTGTGGCCTGGAAATATCTCGGTAAATGGGTACTAGCACGCAAACAAGCGGTCTGATCCTGATAACGTTTTGCAAACTAACTCGTTAAGGTAAAAAGGCGTATTTTCATACGCCTTTTTTACCTTTTTATGACAATTTTTCTTTTAAAACGCATAAAACAAAATATAATTGAGAACAATTATTACTTGTGAACTTATTCCTAAGGGATTTCCATGAACCAAATGATAAAAAAACCTGTTCTCTCTTTTTCTGCAATTACCCTCGCGATTTTAAGCTGCAGTGCAATGAGCTATGCCGAGCAATCAGCCCAGTTGGAAGAAGTTAAAGTCGTAGCCGGTACGGAAGAAACACCCGTTTTACAACGTAAAGTCGGTCAAACCGTAAAAAGTGCATCACAGTTAAAACGCCAACAAGTCCAAGATAACCGAGACCTTGTGCGTTATGAAACGGGGGTTACCGTTGTAGAAGCAGGACGTTTTGGTGCCAGTGGCTATGCCATTCGTGGAGTAGATGAAAACCGCGTAGCGATTACCGTTGATGGACTACGTCAGGCAGAAACACTTTCTTCACAAGGTTTTAAAGAACTGTTTGAAGGGTATGGCAACTTCAATAACACCCGTAATAGTGTAGAAGTAGAAACATTGAAGAAAGCAACCATTCAAAAAGGTTCTGACTCATTACGAGCAGGTAGTGGAGCTTTAGGTGGCGCCGTCATGTTTGAAACCAAAGATGCTCGTGATTTTCTAATTGATAAAGATTGGGCGGCCTCTTACAAAAAAGGATATACCACTGCGGATAATCAGCACTTAGATACGATTACGTTAGCTGGTCGTTACAGATGGTTTGATGCGTTGCTAATCAAAACCAAACGAGATGGGCATGAATTAGAAAATTATGGCTACAAATCAGCCCCTGATGTAAACACCAGAATTCGAGAGAAAGCAGATCCTTATCAAATTGAAAAAGATAGCACACTCGTTAAATTGGCATTCTCACCAACGGAAAACCATCGTTTTTCTGCTGCTGCAGATCTCTATGAAAACACATCTAAAGGGCAAGATTTGTCATATAGTTTGAATGCGACGCGAACCACTCCAAATGCACCAAATAATTCAACTCGCCATACTAACGACTCAAACAAACGCCAAAATTATTCATTTACCTATGAAAACTTTAGTGGAAATACCCTTTGGGACACGATGAAAATCACCTATTCTCATCAAAAAATCAAAAATAAAGCCAGAACAGATGACTATTGTGATGCAGATAGCTGTCAAGGCACCCGAGATCCGCTCGCAAATCCACTTGGTCTTGGATTAAAAGATGGAAAAGTTGTTGATAAAGAAGGCAATCCGGTGAATTTGGTTGCAACTAAAAAGCAAGATGGCTCTGGAGATTACACTTACCATATTGTAGATAGTCAAGGTAAACCGTTTACTTATCCGAATCCTGAAGGTACTACCGATCAAAGTGCCTATTTTGGTTTAAAAACGATTGATTCATATTGGTTCGATTGTTCAATTTTCGATTGTACAAAAGATATTGAATATTATGAATTGCCTTATTGGAACAATGGCGGAACATTATCTAAGAAAACCATCGGTCGCACCATTGTCGAATATAATGGAAAACAGTATTCAAAACATAACTCTCCTTATAATTTAGGGCCGAATAAAGTCATTGTCACACCAAATTCATTGGGATACTTAAGCCGTTCATATCACGATCGTGAACTCAATACAAATACTAGACAATTGGATCTCGATTTTACTAAACAATTCAGTCTCTCCAGCACCGATCATCAATTAAGCTACGGTGCTTCCCTTGCTAAGACACGCAAAGAAATGGTCAATCTTTCAGGGTTTGATGGTACAAATATGCAATGGTGGGCAACTCGCTTTTTAGGCACCAATTATAAAAATGAAATTTTAACCTGTGAAACCGCTAGCGGAGCAAACCGTTTCAATGGCGCATTATGTCCAACCGTTGATGGGCCATATTCATTCTTGATTCCGGTAATTACAAAAAATAATTCAATCTACTTAATTGATAATTTCACCGTCAATAATTATCTCAGTTTTGATCTTGGTTATCGTTATGACCGAATCAAATACAAACCCGACTATCAGGCAGGAGTAAGTCCGAAAATTCCAGATGGAATGATCGATCAATTATTTGTGCCTTTTGTAAAACCATTTGCAGAGAAGCCAGAATTAACATGGCGAGATCAACCAAGCTTGAAAGACTATAACTATGACTATTCCGCCTATAATATAGCTCTTGCTGAATTTAGGAAAAAACAGGCTGAAATTACTGCGTACAATAAAGAAGCTAAGGCAAAGAATGAAGCGGCCAAAGTAAAAAATCTGCAAGATAACTTCGATTACTTCACTCAGAATAAAAAGTACAATGCTCATTCATACTCTTTTGCGATGAATATTGATCCTACTGAATATTTGAGACTCCAAGTTCGGCAAGCAAAAGGCTTTAGAGCCCCAACATCAGATGAACTCTATTTCACCTTTAAACACCCTGATTTCACGGTGTTACCGAACTTAAATCTAAAGGAAGAAACATCAAAAACAACAGAACTTGCTTTAACCTATCATGGCGACATTGGATACATTACGACTAATGTCTTTCAAACTAAATATAACAATTTTATTGATTTAGGTTATATCGGATCAATCAATTACCAAACGATTCACGGCGGACAAGCAAGAGCAGAGCCGTTTGAAGTATATCAAAATGTAAACCGCCAAAATGCCAAAGTAAAAGGGTTTGAAATCAGCTCAAAACTCTATTTAGAGCATCTTTCTAGTGTATTAGCTGGTTTTAACGCTAGTTATAAATTTACTTACCAAAAAGGTAGAATGGAAGGCAATATCCCAATGAATGCCATTCAACCTAAAACGGCAATTTATGGCTTAGGGTATGACCATAAAAGTGGTAAGTTTGGTATTGATTTGTTAGTTACCCATGTTTCTGCCAAACAAGCTAAAGACACCTACAATATGTTCTGGGAATCTCAACGAGCAGAAGAAATTTCTAAATATCCAAATGAAGCGGATAGAGTGGTTAAAGACAGCAGCATAAGATGGCGTAGCAATGCTTACACCTTGGTAGATATTATTTCCTATGCCAAACCCATTAAAAACTTAACGCTGCAATTTGGGGTTTACAATCTAACTAACCGCAAATACATCACTTGGGATTCTGCACGTTCAATTCGCCCATTTGGAACCAGTAATTTAATTGACCAACGTACAGGAACTGGGATTAATCGCTTTAATGCACCTGGACGTAATTTTAAACTCAGTGCCGAATTAAGTTTCTAACCGATAAAACCTCTCTAAAAATAAACCTCGCATTATCGCGAGGTTTATTTCATTATCATCTATCTTTTATGGACTATTTCTTCTCTTTTTTCTTTAACTGCTCTGCAGCTTCTTTCAGTGGAGACGCTTTTTTCTTTGTGTTTGCTTTTTTAGTTTCTGCTTTTTTAGGCTCGGATTTAGTTTTCGTTACCGACTTTTTCGCAGGTTTCGTTGTAACGTTATCTTCTGCTTTTTTCGCTGACACTTTTGCTGTTTTTCGAGTAGTTCTTTTCTTCGCAGGAATGCTAAATGCAAACTCAATATGATTTTGCTCAGCCCATTCAGCCAGTTTTTGTAGCAACACCAACCCCATTTGGCTTGGTTCTCCATTAAATAAGGTTTGTAGCACGTTACTATCAGAAATATGATGGCGTAAAGCTATACGCTCTTGATGATTTTCTGCTAAACGAACTGCTCGCTCAACGTACTGATCCACGTTTTCTGCCACCAACCATTCAGGCAAGCCAAGACGTTTAAATACACCTTGATTAAGATGTTCATGCACTTCATTACCTGTTTTGCAAACACCAACAAGCCCAAATGTTGCCATCTCGATAGCCCCACTCACAGTACTAAATGGGAATGGATAAAGCACCATATCGCAACGGCTTAAGATGTGTTGATATTGTTCGTATGGCATATATGGATAAGAGACCGCTGAATCGCCTAAATAACTGCTGATGAAGCGTTCAACATAAGGCTGAGTAATGCCGATTGATTGAGTGCAGATGAAATGGAATCGTATTTCCACATTCGCACGCTCATAAATCGCTTTACAAACGTCCAAAAAGTAAGGATTCAATTGCATCGTGGTCAATGCAATACCAATATTCACCACATCAGGGTTGTCACGCACAGATAAGACTGTTGAAGCAAATTGCGGTGATACTGGCACATAAGGCAGTGCATTTGTTGGTAAACGAAGCAATGACTCACTAAAACATTGCTCTAAGCCAACATAGTCGTCCTCCACTATCGCATAATCAATAAAGCTCGAATTTGTCGTGGCTGGATGCCCTAATCCAACGACTTGTATTGGGGCAAAACGGGCATTACTTGCACAAATTGAAGTAATATCCATACCAATACTTGGCATATAGAAAATAGCCGCACCATTACGCTCACAGAGATCTTTAATTTGCTCAAGTCGATCAATAATATGATTGCCATTTAATAAATAGAACTCGTCAAAGACTTCTCTGCCCGTTTGATCGATATCACCGTCACTTAATCCAATAATATGGAAAAATGCTTTAGCGGCAGTCAGTGACGCTGAGTAAGCACGATAAATGGCATGTGATGAATGGAAATGCTCCAATAGCACCACCATAACTGGCTTACCATTTTGACTACCCATTTTTTGCACATCACGATCTTCCCACCCTAAAGAGAGCAAATGGCGGCGAATAACGTCATTCAACGCTTTTTTAACCTGATGTTTATGTGGTGCAGCATCATAGCTACAATGCATATAAACATCGTGAGCAATATTAGTTGGTAGATTATTTAACGAAGAGATCTGCAGTAATTTTTCTGGCAACCACTGCAAAATAGCGGCTCGTTTAGCATAGGCTTGCTCAGTATGCAGCACACGTGGTGACTGCAATGCAAAACAAAGGGAGACGCACAATTCTGGATCAATATCCCAAAGCGCATCCAAATTCAGAGTAATGTTCGATTCAGGCAAATAGAGAATACAAAATTTATTTAAATAAGCACGATTATCTTCCAAGAAAATTTCAGATATGCTTTCTCTCTGTGCATTACGGTTATAAGTCTGCAGTACATGATCCGCATTAACATACGGTGAACTGGCAAAAATCAAACCAATCCAACGCTGGAAAGCAAGAAAACGCAATGTTCCCACATCTGAAATCATAAAATCAGGATCAACAAATAGCTGAATGATTGCCGTTGCGACCCTGGTACAAAAATGAACCGCTTTATCCTGTTCTAGATTCGCCAACTGCAATGGAAAATCGCATTCAATATTTTGAAAACCACCGAAATTGCTGTCAATTTTCGCAAGAATTCCGAGCAATTCAGCACAAGCCAGTTCATAATCTTTAGTTTTAACTGCTTGCTCAAAGCGAATCACACTGGCACAACCGTTCTCATCTAACATACTGTCTCCTTATTTCCTAAAACTAACATGTCCCCCACAGATCATATTCGTCTGCGTTTGTAATTTTGACTTCGATAATTTGACCGACTTTCACCTCTTTTTCTGACAAATTATCGATATACACCATACCATCAATTTCAGGGGCGTCCGCCATTGAGCGACCGATAATACCTTCGTCATCAATTTCATCAATAATCACAGACAAGGTTCTGCCCACTTTTTGTTGCAAGCGGTTCGCTGAAATTTGCTGTTGCAGCTGCATAAAACGGTGGAAACGTTCTTCTTTCACCTCTTCTGGCACTTGATCGGGCATATCTGTCGCTACCGCACCGTCCACAGGGCTGAATTTAAAGCAACCAACGCGATCGAGCTGTGCTTCTTGTAAGAAATCGAGCAACAGTTGGAAATCTTCTTCTGTTTCACCTGGGAAGCCAACAATGAATGTTGAACGCAAAGTCAATTCAGGGCAAATTTCACGCCATTTCTTAATGCGTTCTAAGGTGCGATCAATGGAACCTGGACGCTTCATTGCCTTTAAGATTTTCGGGCTGGCGTGTTGGAGTGGAATGTCCAAATACGGCAAAATTTTACCGCTTGCCATCAATGGAATGAGATTATCCACGTGTGGATACGGATACACATAATGCAAACGCACCCAAGCCCCGAGCGAGCCAAGCTGTTCGCAAAGGGTGATCAAATCATTTTTGATCGGCATACCATTCCAAAACACCGTTTTCGTCGCATTTTCTTTTTTCTTATCTAAGCCATAAGCAGACGTATCTTGCGACACCACCAAGATTTCTTTCACACCCGCTTCTACAAGGCGTTTGGCCTCGTCTAGCACTTGCACAATCGAACGGCTATCTAAGTCGCCACGCATAGACGGAATAATGCAGAACGTGCAACGGTGATCGCAACCTTCAGAAATTTTCAAATAAGCATAATGTTTCGGGGTAAGTTTCACGCCCTGTTTTGGCACGACATTCACATAAGGGTTATATTCAGGCTTCGGCACATATTTATGCACATGAGTCATCACCGCTTCATAGCTGTGTGGACCTGTAATTTCCAACACTTGCGGATGCACTTCACGAATTTGGTTCTCTTTCGCCCCAAGGCAGCCAGTCACAATCACTTTGCCGTTGTTTTCCAAGGCTTCGCCGATAGATTCCAGTGATTCTTGCACCGCACTATCAATAAAACCACAAGTGTTTACAATCACTAAATCCGCCCCTTCATAGCTTGGGATAATGTTGTAACCATCGGCACGTAATTCCGTTAAAATTCGTTCAGAATCCACAAGGTTTTTCGGGCAGCCTAAACTTATAAAACCAATATTTGGCGTTGAATTCATAAAAAATCTCAAATAATTAGGTAATCAAATAGCAAAACCCACTGTCATTTTCAGCAGGCAAAGAAGCGGAATTGTACAAAATTTAGGGGGACAAAGCGATAACAAGCGGTCAGATCCGTTTTAAAATTTGCAAAACTTTTCGTTGTTCTGACCGCTTGTAAAAGAAGAGGAAATTAATCTAAGCAGTTCAATACCGCAAGTACAATGGTGGACGATTTTTCTGCCGCGAGCGGTAAAAATTCATCGAAAGAAAGGTGGGACGCTTTATCTGCCACATCTGAAATCGCCCGAATCACCACAAATGGTACCCCAAAAGCGTGACAAACTTGGGCGATCGATGCCGCCTCCATTTCCACCGCCGCAACCGTTGGGAAATCGGTACGGATGGTATTAATCGCATCCGCCCCGTTCACAAAGAGATCACCGCTGCAAATCAGGCCTGAAACGGCATTTAACCCCGCTCGTTGGCTCTCTTTGGTGGCCAGTTCAACCAACTGAGCATCGGGTAAGAATGCTGCTGGGTTAGCTGGCAGCTGCCCTTTTTCATAGCCAAAAGCAGTAACATCAACATCGTGATAACGTACTTCCGTTGAGATCACAATATCGCCCACTTGTAAATTTGAGTCTAAGCCCCCCGCCGATCCCGTGTTGATCACCATATCAGGCTTGGTTAATTGTAATAATAAGGTCGTGCCGATTGCGGCAGCCGTTTTACCAATGCCAGACTGTAATAACGCTACATTCGTATTATTAATTTTGCCTTCGTAAATCGTACAGCCTGCAATTTCAGTGGTTTTTGGCTCTTGCATATAGCTGCGTAAAATGTCGACTTCCTGTGCCATTGCACCAATAATGCCTATTTTCATTATTTGTTCTCCTGCTTTTCTTGTTGTAATTTTTCGACTAAAAAATCTAACACTGCATAAGTATAGTCATCGTTATACAGGGTATTATGAATTAAAATATACTTTCCATTTAATACCGCAATCGGGTTAATTGGCGGAGAATATTGTTGATAATGCGACAGATCTTGCTCCACCCGTTTTTTCACCGCTTCAGAAGAAAATATATGGTAGAACTTATCAATATTGACACCATTTTGTGCTAACCAACGTTGAATTGCCTCATTATTTTCGACCAAACTTTGTTCTTTTTTACGGCTCGCACTATCAAATAAATATTTATCGCTCAAGTCAGGGCGACCGAACTCAATAAAAGTAGCGTTCATTCGGGCGGTAAATTCGCTCCATTTTTCAAACGCAGGCGAACGCACCAACACCACTTTATCACGATTTCGTTCCGCATATAATTTCAAGTAGTCATCGCCGTTCAAGCATACTTCACAGCCATAACGATAAAAATATTGAATTAAGACTTTGCCTTCTGGTAACGCAATATCTAGCGGTTTTTTATAAGAATAGTAACCTTTACCATCTTTAAAAAGCGGTTCCTTTTGCAAATCTTTCGGCGGATCTGACCGCTTGTCATCGGCATGTGTTGGCAAAGCAAATGCCAACAAGCTCCATAAAAGCAACAATTTCCTCATTATGTTATCTTACCTCTATCATTTTCATTAATAATGCGGTGGCGGCGTTTCTTCTGCTCGACTGGCAATATTACTGCCTTGCACACCGTGTAGCTTTTCCGCTAAATGACGCAACTGATGTTGCATTTTATCCAACGTAAACTGTTGGTCAATCAATGCTTGATTAAGTTCGTCAATCGTTTGTTCTTGGAAAGCCACTTTGGTTTCTAACTCGGCTAAATGGGCAAGAAGTTGGTCAAAATTTGTCAACATATCTACATAAAAGTATTGTATTCAAGAAGAATACACTTTACCCTATCCACCTTTGTTTTTATAGACTATAAAAAGGAAAATCTATGTTAAAAGCGAAACTTTCTGCTCTTGCGATTATCACAAGTGCTCTTTTTGTTTCTCAAACCGCAACCGCTGATAAAGCCGACCCTAAATTCGTTGATGAGTCATCCTATGCTGTTGGCGTATTGATGGGGAAAAACATTGAAGATGTCATTCAATCGCAAAAAGACTTATTCACCTACGATCAAGACCGCATCTTAGCGGGCGTTCAAGATACCCTTAAAAAAACAGGGAAACTAACCGAAGAAGATCTTAAAAAACAACTTGAAAACTTAGATAAGTATCTTCGCGATCAAGAAGCGAAGATCCAAGCAGAAAAAACCAAAGTCACCACCGAAGCAGGCGATAAATTCCGTGCTGACTATGAGAAAAAAGCAGGCGTGAAAAAAACCGCATCCGGCTTGCTCTACAAAATTGAAAAAGCTGGCGAAGGCGACTCACCAAAAGCGACCGATACCGTTAAAGTCCACTACAAAGGCACGCTAACAGACGGCACGGTTTTCGACAGCTCTTACGATCGTAAAGAGCCTATTGAATTCCAATTAAATCAGCTAATCCCAGGCTGGATTGAAGCGATTCCTATGCTGAAAAAAGGCGGTAAAATGGAAATCGTACTTCCACCACAACTCGGCTACGGCGATCGCCCAGCAGGAAAGATCCCAGCAAGTTCTACCTTAGTATTTGAAATTGAATTGTTGGATTTTAAAGCCGCAAAGTAAGATCACCATAAAAAACTCTGCCCCCGCATTCGCGGGGGAAGTCCCCGAACAAATGGTGAAGGGTAAGGACAACAAGCGGTGAGTTACGCCGAATTTTTTACCAATCTCCTTCGACTCGTTTCACCTCGCGGCTTCCCCACGAATGCAGGCAAAATAAAGTTATTATGACAAACAAATTCAACCCTCTTTCTGACGAAGATCATGCCATTTTAGCGTCCTACTTTCCTGTTGTGGACGGCATTGCCGCCTTACTTGGCGAGCATTGCGAAATTGTATTGCATTCTTTAGAATTTCTTGAACACTCTGCCATCTATATCGTCAATGGCCACAATACCAACCGCAAAATAGGCTCCCCAATTACAGATAGAGCACTATGGTCATTACATCATATGCAAACTGATAGCGTCTCCAAGCCGTACTTCACCAAAGCCAAAGGTGGTGTGTTGATGAAGTCTATCACGATCGCCATTCGCAACGGCAAGCAGCATGTTATCGGGCTAATTTGCATCAACATCAATCTTGATGTGCCAATGTCACAATTTCTCAACAGCTTTATTGCCCCACAGGAGGCTGACAGTAGCGTAAATTTCGCCAGTTCTGTGGAGGATCTTGTTGCACAAACGATTGAAAATACGGTTGAAGAAATCCAAAACAATCGTAACGTAGCAAATAACAATAAAAATCGCCAAATTGTCACTGCATTGTTTGAAAAAGGCATTTTCGATATCAAAGATGCAATCAACCAAGTGGCTGAACGGCTCGATATTTCTCGCCACACCGTTTATCTCTATATTCGGCAGATCAAACAGGACAATGACGAATGAATTATGTGTTAGCCATTAAAGGGGAAGTGTACGGTTCACAAGCGGCATATTTGGCTTATCAAGTGGCAGAAGAGCTACTTGCAAGTCGTCACACAATTAGTCAAATTTTCTTTTTCCAAAATGGAGTGAGTAATGCTAACCGTTTAGTTGAACCCGCCAGTGATGAGGTCAATTTAGTGGAAAAATGGCAAAAATTGGCTGAAAGACATTCTCTACCCCTGCACTTGTGTATTTCAGCCGCCCAACGCCGAGGCATTACGGAGCAAAACCTTGCTAAAGGGTTCATACTTGCAGGTTTAGGCGAATTTACCCAAGCAACACTCACCGCTGACCGACTGCTGACCTTCTAATATGAAAAAATATCAACTTGCTATTCTCTTCACCCAAGCACCATTTGGAACATCCACTAGCAGAGAAGGGTTAGATGCTCTGCTTGCGGCAAGTGCGTTCATTGACGAAAGCGAAATTGCTATCTGCTTTTTACATGACGGCGTGTTCAATTTGCTAGCAAATCAACAGCCAGATCTGATTATGCAGAAAGACCATATTTCGACCTTTAAATTGATCGAACTGTATGAATTAACGGAATGTTTCATCTGCCAAGAAAGCGTACAAAAACGCCGTCTTGAAGAACAAGACTGGCTGCTGGGTACCGCCCAATTTGTTTCATACTCACAAATTTTGGATGTACTAACACACTCAGAAAAGGTACTCACTTTTTAAGGAAAGCTATGCTCTATACATTTTCCCAAACTCATTATGATCCCGATGAACTCCAGCAAATATTGGCATGCGTCAGCGAAAATGATGCCGTTGTACTATGGCAAAATGGGGTACTACAAGCGGTCAGATCCCCTCAATTTTTTGCAAATGTACCCAACGTATTTGTGTTGGAAAATGACGCTCATGCCCGAAATCTACATATTGAAATTCCCACAGTCTCATTACATCAATTCGTTGAACTGACAGTGAGCTACCATCCACACATTGCTTTATAGAGAACCAATAAATACTGTTTCTCTGCTTTCCTTCCCTTTTCTCCCTTCCCCAAAACAAAAACCCCTTGCACTGTACTCAACCGAGTACTTGCAAGGGGTCCAATAAAACCCTGATGGTGCCCTACTCTCACATGGGGAAACCCCACACTACCATCGGCGTCACTGCGTTTCACTTCTGAGTTCGGAATGGAATCAGGTGGGACCACAGCACTATGGCCATCAGGAAAATCCTGTTGTTGTCTTTGTTCGTCTTTATTTTTTCGTTCTCTATTCTTGGCTTCTTACGTCGCCTTTAATCTGAAACAAGCTGTCTGTTTGATTTTCTTTCACTTCGCTCTCGCTTTGTCTTTTCGTTTAGCTTTCTTCTCAACCGCTTTTGGCTTCTTTCTTCTTTCCAAAAACGCTTGAGGTTGTATGGTTAAGCCTCTCGGGCAATTAGTATGGGTTAGCTCAACGTCTCGCAACGCTTACACACCCCACCTATCTACGTCGTAGTCTACAACAACCCTTACTGACTTAATGTCAGGGATGACTCATCTTGAGGCAAGTTTCGTGCTTAGATGCTTTCAGCACTTATCTCTTCCGCATTTAGCTACCCAGCAGTGCCTCTGGCGAGACAACTGGAACACCAGTGATGCGTCCACTCCGGTCCTCTCGTACTAGGAGCAGCCCCTCTCAATCATCCAACGCCCACGGCAGATAGGGACCGAACTGTCTCACGACGTTCTAAACCCAGCTCGCGTACCACTTTAAATGGCGAACAGCCATACCCTTGGGACCTACTTCAGCCCCAGGATGTGATGAGCCGACATCGAGGTGCCAAACACCGCCGTCGATATGAACTCTTGGGCGGTATCAGCCTGTTATCCCCGGAGTACCTTTTATCCGTTGAGCGATGGCCCTTCCATTCAGAACCACCGGATCACTATGACCTGCTTTCGCACCTGCTCGACTTGTCTGTCTCGCAGTTAAGCTTGCTTCTACCATTGCACTAACCTGACGATGTCCGACCGTCATTAGCAAACCTTCGTGCTCCTCCGTTACGCTTTGGGAGGAGACCGCCCCAGTCAAACTACCCACCAGACACTGTCCGAACACCTGTACTTGGTGTTTCGTTAGAACATCAAACGTTAAAGGGTGGTATTTCAAGGACGCCTCCACAAGAACTAGCGTTCCTGCTTCATAGGCTCCCACCTATCCTACACATCAAAATTCAATGTTCAGTGTCAAGCTATAGTAAAGGTTCACGGGGTCTTTCCGTCTAGCCGCGGGTACACCGCATCTTCACGGCGATTTCAATTTCACTGAGTCTCGGGTGGAGACAGCCTGGCCATCATTATGCCATTCGTGCAGGTCGGAACTTACCCGACAAGGAATTTCGCTACCTTAGGACCGTTATAGTTACGGCCGCCGTTTACTGGGGCTTCGATCAGGAGCTTCTCTTTCGATAACACCATCAATTAACCTTCCAGCACCGGGCAGGCATCACACCCTATACGTCCACTTTCGTGTTTGCAGAGTGCTGTGTTTTTAATAAACAGTTGCAGCCAGCTGGTATCTTCGACTGGTTCAGCCTTCGGAGGTAAACTCCTACAACCTACGCCAGCGCACCTTCTCCCGAAGTTACGGTGCTATTTTGCCTAGTTCCTTCACCCGAGTTCTCTCAAGCGCCTGAGTATTCTCTACCTGACCACCTGTGTCGGTTTTCAGTACGGTTTAGTTATATCTGAAGCTTAGTGGCTTTTCCTGGAAGCGTGGTATCAGTAACTTCATTCCCTTAGGAACTCGTCATCACTTCTCGTTGTTTAAATTGGGTAAGCGGATTTGCCTACCTACCCCAACTACCGGCTTAAACAGACATCCAACAGTCTGCTTACCTAACCTTCTCCGTCCCCACATCGCAATATAACCAAGTACGGGAATATTAACCCGTTTCCCATCGACTACGCTTTTCAGCCTCGCCTTAGGGGCCGACTCACCCTGCCCCGATTAACGTTGGACAGGAACCCTTGGTCTTCCGGCGAACGAGTTTTTCACTCGTTTTATCGTTACTTATGTCAGCATTCGCACTTGTGATACGTCCAGCAAACCTCTCGATTCACCTTCATCCGCTTACACAACGCTCCCCTACCCAACAGATTTGACTCTGATGCCGCAGCTTCGGTGCTATATTTGAGCCCCGTTACATCTTCCGCGCAGGCCGACTCGACTAGTGAGCTATTACGCTTTCTTTAAATGATGGCTGCTTCTAAGCCAACATCCTAGCTGTCTAAGCCTTCCCACTTCGTTTCCCACTTAATATAGACTTTGGGACCTTAGCTGGCGGTCTGGGTTGTTTCCCTCTCCACGATGAACGTTAGCACCCACCGTGTGTCTCCTATGCATTACTCTTCGGTATTCGCAGTTTGCATCGGGTTGGTAATCCGGGATGGACCCCTAGCCGAAACAGTGCTCTACCCCCGAAGGTATTCACATAAGGCTCTACCTAAATAGATTTCGGGGAGAACCAGCTATCTCCCGGTTTGATTGGCCTTTCACCCCCAGCCACAAGTCATCCGCTAATTTTTCAACATTAGTCGGTTCGGTCCTCCAGTTAGTGTTACCCAACCTTCAACCTGCCCATGGCTAGATCACCGGGTTTCGGGTCTATACCTTGCAACTAGACGCCCAGTTAAGACTCGGTTTCCCTACGGCTCCCCTATTCGGTTAACCTTGCTACAAAATATAAGTCGCTGACCCATTATACAAAAGGTACGCAGTCACCAAACAAGTTGGCTCCCACTGCTTGTACGTACACGGTTTCAGGTTCTATTTCACTCCCCTCACCGGGGTTCTTTTCGCCTTTCCTTCACAGTACTGGTTCACTATCGGTCAATCAGGAGTATTTAGCCTTGGAGGATGGTCCCCCCATCTTCAGACAGGATATCACGTGTCCCGCCTTACTTATTTTCAGCTTAGTTCCACACAAGGCTTTTAAAGTACGGGATTATCACCCTCTTTGATTGAGTTTCCCAACTCATTCCTCTAAGTCTTGTGCTATAACTGAATGGCTCCTTCGCGTTCGCTCGCCGCTACTAACGAAATCTCGGTTGATTTCTTTTCCTCGGGGTACTTAGATGTTTCAGTTCTCCCGGTTTGCCTTATTTACCTATGGATTCAGTAAATAATGATAAGCTCTTCGCTTATCGGGTTTCCCCATTCGGACATCTTGGATTAAACGCCTCTTATCGACTCATCCAAGCTTTTCGCAGATTAGCACGTCCTTCATCGCCTCTGATTGCCTAGGCATCCACCGTGTACGCTTAGTCACTTAACCATACAACCTCAAACATTTTTAGATAATATTGTTATTAAACAATCATCAAAATATTTAAAGCTGATAATCAAAAACTACTACTTGTGTGCTTTTGTTCACACAAGATTTTTACTACTCAGACTTTCTTTCGAAAATCTCTCAGTTTTTCAGCTTGTTTCCTATTTTTTAAAGAACTATAGACAATGAAACATTTCTGTTTCACTCATCATACCTAAAATCACAAAGGCTTTTGCAAAACTTTCGCAAAAACTGACCGCTTGCAACCTTAGGTATGATGAGTTGGTGGAGATAAGCGGGATCGAACCGCTGACCTCCTGCGTGCAAGGCAGGCGCTCTCCCAGCTGAGCTATATCCCCATTCATCACTTCCGTTTTCTTCACTCATTATTAACTTGCTTTAGCCTATTGCTTTGCTTGTTACCTGTTTGAGTGGTGGGTCTGAGTGGACTTGAACCACCGACCTCACCCTTATCAGGGGTGCGCTCTAACCACCTGAGCTACAGACCCAACGGATGACCTTCAGTTTTTTTGTCTTTCTATCAAACAATCTGTGTGAGCGCTTATTGTGTCATTTCTACTTCGGTAAGGAGGTGATCCAACCGCAGGTTCCCCTACGGTTACCTTGTTACGACTTCACCCCAGTCATGAATCATACCGTGGTAAACGCCCCCCTTGCGGTTAAGCTATCTACTTCTGGTACAACCCACTCCCATGGTGTGACGGGCGGTGTGTACAAGGCCCGGGAACGTATTCACCGCAACATTCTGATTTGCGATTACTAGCGATTCCGACTTCATGGAGTCGAGTTGCAGACTCCAATCCGGACTTAGATGCACTTTGTGAGATTTGCTCCATGTCGCCATTTTGCTTCCCTCTGTATGCACCATTGTAGCACGTGTGTAGCCCTACTCGTAAGGGCCATGATGACTTGACGTCATCCCCACCTTCCTCCAGTTTATCACTGGCAGTCTCCTTTGAGTTCCCGACCTAATCGCTGGCAACAAAGGATAAGGGTTGCGCTCGTTGCGGGACTTAACCCAACATTTCACAACACGAGCTGACGACAGCCATGCAGCACCTGTCTCATGGTTCCCGAAGGCACATTCACATCTCTGCGAACTTCCATGGATGTCAAGAGTAGGTAAGGTTCTTCGCGTTGCATCGAATTAAACCACATGCTCCACCGCTTGTGCGGGCCCCCGTCAATTCATTTGAGTTTTAACCTTGCGGCCGTACTCCCCAGGCGGTCGATTTATCACGTTAGCTTCGGGCACCAGAGTTAAACCCCAATCCCCAAATCGACATCGTTTACAGCGTGGACTACCAGGGTATCTAATCCTGTTTGCTCCCCACGCTTTCGCACATGAGCGTCAGTATATTCCCAAGGGGCTGCCTTCGCCTTCGGTATTCCTCCACATCTCTACGCATTTCACCGCTACACGTGGAATTCTACCCCTCCCTAAAATACTCTAGATTGCCAGTCTGAAATGCAATTCCCAGGTTAAGCCCGGGGCTTTCACATCTCACTTAACAATCCGCCTGCGTGCCCTTTACGCCCAGTCATTCCGATTAACGCTCGCACCCTCCGTATTACCGCGGCTGCTGGCACGGAGTTAGCCGGTGCTTCTTCTGTGGATAACGTCAATTACCAACTCTATTAAAGTTGATACCTTCCTCACCACCGAAAGAACTTTACAACCCGAAGGCCTTCTTCATTCACGCGGCATGGCTGCATCAGGGTTCCCCCCATTGTGCAATATTCCCCACTGCTGCCTCCCGTAGGAGTCTGGACCGTGTCTCAGTTCCAGTGTGGCTGGTCATCCTCTCAGACCAGCTAGAGATCGCGGGCTTGGTAGGCCTTTACCCCACCAACTACCTAATCCCACTTGGGCTCATCTTATGGCAACTGGCCCGTAGGTCCCAGTCTTTAATCTCTCGATATTACGCGGTATTAGCTACAGTTTCCCGTAGTTATCCCCCTCCATAAGCCAGATTCCCAAGCATTACTCACCCGTCCGCCACTCGTCAGCAAGAAAGCAAGCTTTCTCCTGCTACCGTTCGACTTGCATGTGTTAAGCCTGCCGCCAGCGTTCAATCTGAGCCATGATCAAACTCTTCAATTCAAAAAGTTTAATCGCTCAATAAATACTGACTATAAAAAAATCAATAATATTCATTATGAATTTCAAGTTAAGCACTTATTAAGACTTCAAAATTAAATAATATTTCACTTCAAAATCACATCAACAAGTGCCCACACAGATTGTCTGATTCATTATTAAAGAGCAAAAAACAACGACGCACCGTAATAACCTAATCCGTTCACAACAGTGCGTCGTTGTGTGGTGCGCATTATAGAGAAATCCGAAACCAATGCAAGTAAAAAATTTAAAAAAATTAAAAAAAATAGGCTTTCGATGAAAAACAATGCAAAACGAACACATTCTCATCAACAAGCAGTAAGTATTCCACTACATTTTGTTGAAGTTTTATCATGGGAGGCAAACGACACCAATGAACTCACCCTAGATGTCATCATCTTTGCAGGCTGCGTAAGAAGAAATACAAGCGGTCAGTTCCCGATAAAACGTTGTAAATTGCAAAACTTTGTCAGGAAGTAACCGCTTGTTGCTTTTTAGTACGAAGTCAAAAAATCATCCGTTTCTGCTCGAGTAGGAATGGCGGTTTGGGCTCCCATTCGAGTGACCGAGAGAGCAGCGGCGGCGTGGGCAAAGCGGATGGCGTCACTCAAGGCTCTGCCTTCTAGTAAGCCTGTTACGACGCCAGCGTTGAAGGTGTCTCCCGCGGCGGTAGTATCAACTGCTTTAACACGAAAGCCCGGAATGATCTGCCCTTGCCCTTTTTCGCTCACATAGACGCCTTTGGAGCCAAGGGTAATCAACACGGTTTCGATACCGAGTTGATGGAAATGTTCGGCCGCTTGGCAAGCGGTCTGTTCATCATATACTTTTACGCCAGTGAGAATCTCTGCTTCGGTTTCGTTTGGCGTAATCATATCCACCGACGACAACAAACTTTCAGGCAACGCCTGAGCAGGCGCAGGGTTAAGCACTACTCTTGTGCCTGCATTTTTTGCAATTTTTGCTGCTAATTCGACCGCCTGTAATGGACTTTCAAGCTGCATTAGTAAAATCTCCGCCTGCTCAATCACCGCTTTGTGCTGCTCCACCAAGGATGGTGTGAGATCAGCATTTGCCCCTGCGGAAATCACAATACTGTTCTCACCCTCTTCCGAGACTTGAATCATCGCCAAGCCCGTACTTTGGTTAGGGATAGTGGTGATCGGCGAAGTATCAATGCCATCTTGGGCAAACGCCGATTTCATCGCTTGTCCGATTTGGTCATCACCAATCGTGCCAATAAATTGGACATTTGCACCTAAACGAGCCGCCGCCACAGCTTGATTCGCCCCTTTGCCGCCGTAGGCAATTTGATAGCCATAGCCAGTCAGGGTTTCACCTGCTTTGGGAAAATAAGGTACACGGATAACGTGATCAACATTGATACTGCCTAATACACAAAGTTTGCTGTTCATTTTACATCACCTAAAACCAAATTGATTCTCCCCCTTTGAAAAAGGGGGGATACGTCTTTTTATTATTTTGAAATCACTTTCAACGGCACTGGGACTTGTGCTTCAACTTTTTCGCCTTTTAGCACTTTATCCGCCGTTTCCACGCCAAGTTCGCCGATTTTTTCAGGCTGTTGAGCGATAGTTGCAGCTAATTTGCCACCTTGAACCGCTTTCACCGCGTCGTCTGTGCCATCAAAGCCAACTACAATGATGTCTTTGCCTGCCGCTTTAATCGCACGCAAGGCACCTAATGCCATTTCATCGTTTTGAGCGAATACTGCCTTCGCAGCACCGTGGCTGGCGAGTAAGTTTTCCATTACGTTTAAGCCTTTGGTTCGGTCGAAGTCAGCCGGTTGGCTTGCCAATAAGTCAAACTGGTTCGCAGCTACCGCTTGTTTGAAACCTTCCCCACGTTCACGTGCAGCAGACGTGCCTGCGATGCCTTCAAGCTGGATCACTTTGGCGTTTTTGCCCACTTTCTCTGCGATGAAATCCCCTGCCATTTTGCCGCCCGCAACGTTGTCAGAAGCGATGTGGCTGACAACGGTGCCTTTGTTTGCTCCACGGTCTAAGGTAATGACAGGGATATTTTTCTTGTTCGCCATTGCTACAGCATTGCCAACCGCTTCAGAATCCGTAGGGTTGATGAGTAACACTTTCGCACCACGCACGGTCACATCTTCGACATTAGCAAGCTCTTTTGCAGGGTCGTTTTGCGAATCCAATACTACTAATTCATAGCCTAAATCTTTGGCTTTTTTCTCCGCCCCTTCTTTTAAGGTCACGAAGAAAGGATTGTCTAACGTTGAAATAGCGAGAGCGATCGTGTCTTTCGCCATTGCATTTGCACTGAATGCCAAACCTAAAGCCATTGCAAGTGAAGTTAATTTTTTCATAGGGATCTCCTGTTTTGGTTAAAAGGTAGAATAGGCTTTAGCCCATCACTAGGATTTAAGTTATATGATGGGTGGAAGCCCATCCTACTTAGTCGGTGAGTTTTGCCCCACCCATAACCGCAACAAGCGGTTAGATTTTTCAATATTTTTGCAATTTGGGGAGGGCAAGCCCTACCCTCCGCCTACATTTCGCTGGTTATGCCTTTTTCTGTCCGATAAAGTTATCTAAAATCACGGCAGCGAGGATAACTAAAGCTTTGGCGACCAGTTGATAGTAAGAGTCGATATCGAGCAAGTTGAGGGCGTTGCTTAAAAAGCCGATGATCAATGCCCCGATCAACGTACCGATAATTCTGCCTTTACCGCCCATTAGCGATGTGCCACCCACCACGACTGCTGCAATCGCATCTAATTCATAGCCTGTTCCAGCCGTTGGTTGTGCGGAGCCAAGACGGGAGGTGACAATCAACCCAGCCAACGCTGCCAACACACCGCTCACCGCAAACACAAATAGCTTCACCTTATGGACGTTGATGCCTGAAAGTGCCGTGGCGGATTCGTTACCCCCCAAAGCGTAGATATAACGTCCGATTCGAGTTTGGGTAAGTAAGAACCAGCCGAGAGCGAACAGAATAAACATTAACCATACTGGCACTGGCACACCGAACCACACGCCCGTTCCGATTTCAGCAAAGGCATCAGCACTATCCGAGAAGCCTGTACTAATTGGGCGGCCGCCCATATAAATCATCGTGATCCCACGTAGGAGCAACATCGTGATCAACGTCGCCATAAACGCCTGTACCTTACCGAAAGCCACCAACGAGCCATTCAATAAGCCGATCACACCACCAAACACCAACACCGCCGGCACTACCAAGTAAATTGGTAAATCCATTCCTACCAGTGTCGCAGCCACCGCCCCCGTTAAGGCAAGTACCGAGCCAACCGAAAGATCGATCCCCGCAATTAAAATCACGAATGTCATCCCAATTGCGATGATCGCATTGACGGAGGTTTGTCGCAAAATGTTGAGAAGATTATCCGTGGTGAAAAAGTTCGGATTCAAAAACGATACCACCGCAATCAGCGTCAATAACGCAATAATCGAGCGTTGCTCAATCAAAAATTTAGTAAGGTTGAATTGTTTACTCATCGAGCATTCCTTTTTTTATTTGCAAAAAATTCCGAAAATCTGACCGCTTGTTCCCCAAATTTTCACCGAAACGGTTGCATACACTTTTGCGGGTAAGGTTGAAAAGTTCCCTCTAAAGTTAGCAACAAGCGAAAGAAAAAAGACAGGGATTTTCTTTAGTTACTTTCCTATCGCCGCGGCAAGCAACTTCTCTTGGGTTGCGTCTTGGCGGGAAAATTCACCGCTGATTTGCCCTTCACGCATGACTAAAATGCGGTCGGACATTCCCAATACTTCAGGCATATCGCTTGACACCATAATGATACTCAAGCCTTCTGCTTTGAATTTGTTGATCAGCTGATAGATTTCTTTCTTCGCCCCAACATCCACACCACGGGTTGGTTCATCTAAAATCAGCACTTTTGGACGGGTCATTAAACCTTTGGCAATCGCCACTTTTTGCTGGTTACCGCCAGAAAGCTCGCCGATCAGTTTGTCTCGGCTTGGGGTTTTGATATTAAACAGCAGAATGAAATCGTCCACTGCAGTGCGTTCCAACTCACGATTGATGCGTCCAAATTGTGACAGAAATTGCAACGCCGTCAGCGACATATTCTCTTTGACCGACATACCCAAAATCAGCCCATCGCCTTTGCGATCTTCTGAAATATAAACAATGCCATTGTTCAAACCATCTTGGGCGTTGCGATTACTGATCGGCTGACCATTGAGCAGCACTTCGCCCGCCGTTTTCGGCAACGCACCATACAGCACTTTCATCAGCTCTGTTCGACCCGCCCCCATTAAGCCTGACACACCTAGAATTTCGCCCCGTCGCAATTCAAAGCTGACATTATGCACGCCGCTACCCGAAAGATTTTTGACCTGCAAACGCACATCGCCCATCGGCACATCAATATGCGGGTATTGATCTTCCAACTTACGACCAACCATCATTTCAATCAGGCGATCTTCTGTTAAATCCGCCACCGAACTCTCGCCGATAAATTGCCCATCGCGTAAGACGGTAACATCATCACAAATCTCAAAAATTTCTTTGATACGGTGGGAAATATAGACAATACCGCAGCCTTGAGCTTTCAAATCACGGATCACACCAAATAATGCGTCCGTTTCCGTGTCTGTCAAGGCATCCGTTGGTTCATCCATCACAATCACTTTTGACTTAAAACTCAATGCCTTCGCGATTTCAACCATCTGCAACTCACCAATCGACAGCTCGCTCGCCATCTTACGACTAGAGTGGCTTACGCCAAGGCGAGCCAACAAGCGGTCGGATTCCTCATACATTTTACGCCAATCAATCCCGCCCCACGCATTGGTGAACTCACGCCCGAGAAAGATATTTTCCGCAATCGACAAGTTGCCGAGAATGTTCAACTCTTGGTGGATAATACTCAACCCCGCTTCCTGTGAGGCTTTCGGGTTGGCAAATTTAACCGCTTGTCCGAGATACTCGATCGTCCCTGCATCTCTCTGATAAATTCCCGTCAGAATTTTCATTAGGGTCGATTTACCCGCCCCATTTTCGCCCATCAACGCCATTGCACGTCCCGCATAGACATTCAGACAGGCATTTTTCAAGGCTTGTACACCAGGGAAGGCTTTATCTATCCCATTGATTTTTAATAAGGTTTGCATATTTTCACCTAAAACGGCACGCCCGAATACAAAATCACATTGGCATAAGGCGAACACTCGCCCGTTCTCACCACCCCTTTGGCTTGGTTGCTTTGGACTTTAAACTCACTATGTGGCACATATTCCACCGCAATCGGTTTACCTTGCTCCGCCGCCAGTTTTTCAACTATCGCCAAAACTTGCTGTTCTGTTTGTGGATTGATCTGCTTAATTTCACTCGCCAACACAATTTTTTCCACAAATAGCTCAGAAATAACCGCTTGTAATGTGGATAAAAAATCAGGAAGACCTTTGGTCAGTGCTAAATCAATGCAAGTTTGATCGGCAGGAATGGGTAGCCCCGCATCGCAAATTGTCAACCCATCTGTATGCCCCATTGTTGCAATTAAATGGGAAAGTTGTGCATTTAAAATCGTTGTTTTTTTCATCAAAAACCACCTTGATTATTCTTCGTTCCGTAAAAAACCACAATCGAAACGTTTCGATAGCTAAAGCCTAAGCAATTTTGAGCCAAAAAACAATCAGATTATATTGAAAGTGTGAAGTGGTTCAAAAAATTGGGGAAAAGATAGTTGTGAGGCATCCTACAACATTAGAAGGAAGATCGTTTTACCAATTCGGGTTCCAATTGAATCGTTTCAATCGGCTTGTTCGGTTCTCGAATGCGGGCAAGGAGTTGCTCAACCGCATTTTTGGCGAGGCGAGCTTTCGGTTGGTGAATGGTGGAAAGCGGAGGGGCGAGGAATTGAGTGAGTTCAATGTTGTCGTAGCCAATGATCGCGATGTCTTGCGGAATGCGTAATCCTGCTTGCCAAATTGCTTGATATGCTCCAATTGCAATGCTGTCGCTCATCGCAAAAATGGCTTGCGGGCGATTGGGTAGTGCGAGCAATTTGCGGGTGGCTTCCACGCCACCATCGTAGTGGAAGTGGCTTTCGATGATCCATTCGGGACGGATTTGCAAATTTTTCTCTGAAAGTGACCGCTTGTAGCCTTTCAAACGGTTGACAGTAAGCGGTTTCGAACGTTCCCCTGTGATCACCGCAACATCGGTATAGCCTGCATCAATTAACGCTTTTGTTGCAAGATAGCCACCAAGTTCAGAATTTTCGTGAATAATATCTGCATTTAACGGCTGTTGCCACCAGTCGATAACCACCATTGGTAATTGCAAATTTGCTAAAATTTCAGGTTCAAAATCTTGCGGCTCTGCACACATCAACAACAAGCCATCGACTTGTTTGGCAAGCAGTCTATCCAAGTGTTTTTTGAGACTTTGGGGGTTGCCATCGGTATTCACCAAAATCAGATGATAGTTGTGGCGTTCACAATAGCGTTCAACGTGGCGAACCACCTCCGCAAAAAACGGGTTGCTACTGGCAGTGACCAACATTCCAAGGGTGTTGGTTTCTTTGATTTTCAGGCTACGGGCGACAAGAGATGGTTTATAGTCCAACTCCTTGATTACTTTCTGCACTTTTTCAGTGATTTCAGGACTTACAAAGCGAGAACCATTTACCACGTGGGAAACCGTCGAAAGCGAGACTTGTGCAATCCGTGCGATGTCTTTCATTGTTGCCATAGATGACCTTTGCAAAAAATTTATTGGAACTGACCGCTTGTAGACAAAAAAATAACGCTTTAGCCATGGGCTAAAGCGTCGGATTTCCAACTTATCGACGACTCGATAGCTGAGATTTTGTAAGTTCGTAAACACGCAATTTCGCAATTTCGCGAGCCAATTTTGCGGTGAGATCCGCATCGTTGGTTTTGCCGAGAGTTTCTTCCGCTCTGCGTTTTGCTGCTAAAATGCGTTGTTCATCCAACTCTTCACCACGAATTGCGGTGTCTGCAAGCACGGTAACAACGGTTGGTTGCACTTCAAGGAAGCCTCCCGATACATAGATGAATTCTTCTTTGCCATCAGCAAGGGTGAATTTCACCATACCCGGTTTAATTGCGGTTAATAATGGGGTGTGTCCCGCATAGACACCAAGTTCCCCATCGACCCCTGAAACACGCACACTCGTTACGTCGCCGCAGAAAATTTTACGCTCTGCACTCACCACAGTGAGTTCAAATTGAGATGCCATGTTGTTCTCCTTTTTTAAATGTTAGGGAACAATTACATCTTGTTCGCGCGTTCAACCACTTCGTCAATTGAACCAGCCATATAGAACGCTTGTTCTGGGATATGGTCGTATTCGCCAGCTAAGATGCCTTTGAAACCACGAATCGTTTCTTTTAATGGTACGAATTTACCAGGCACGCCATTGAACACTTCTGCAACGTGGAATGGTTGCGATAAGAAACGTTCAATTTTACGAGCACGAGCAACCACAAGTTTGTCATCTTCAGACAATTCATCCATACCAAGAATGGCGATAATGTCTTTTAACTCTTTATAACGTTGCAATGTACCTTGTACGCCACGGGCAACATCGTAGTGTTCTTGACCAACAACGAGTGGGTCTAACTGACGTGAAGTAGAATCAAGTGGGTCAACCGCTGGGTAGATACCAAGTGATGCGATTTGACGGCTCAATACCACCGTTGAGTCTAAATGAGCAAAGGTAGTCGCTGGCGATGGGTCAGTTAAGTCATCGGCAGGAACATAAACCGCTTGCACCGAGGTAATAGAACCTGTTTTGGTTGAAGTAATACGCTCTTGGAGTACACCCATTTCTTCTGCAAGGGTTGGCTGATAACCTACCGCTGATGGCATACGACCTAACAATGCGGATACTTCAGTACCTGCAAGGGTGTAACGATAGATATTATCCACGAAGAATAAGACGTCACGACCTTCATCACGGAATTTTTCCGCCATAGTTAAGCCCGTTAATGCCACACGCAGACGGTTGCCTGGTGGCTCATTCATCTGACCGTAAACAAGTGATACTTTATCTAATACGTTAGAGTCTTTCATCTCGTGGTAGAAGTCGTTACCCTCACGAGTACGCTCACCAACACCTGCAAACACTGAGTAACCTGAGTGCTCGATTGCAATGTTACGGATTAACTCCATCATATTAACGGTTTTACCTACGCCCGCACCACCGAATAGACCAACTTTACCCCCTTTAGCGAAAGGAGCTACTAAGTCGATAACCTTGATCCCTGTTTCTAATAATTCAGTGCTGTTTGCTTGTTCTTCGTAGCTTGGTGCTGCACGGTGAATTGCCCAACGTTCTTCTTCACCGATTGGACCCGCTTCATCGATTGGCTCACCCAATACATTCATAATACGACCAAGGGTTTTAGTCCCAACTGGCACCTCAATCGCATTGCCTGTATTTTCAACTTTTAAACCACGTTTTAGACCATCAGATGTGCCAAGTGCGATACAACGAACCACACCGCCACCTAATTGTTGTTGAACTTCAAGAGTTAATCCTGTTTCAACTTTTAATGCATCATAAACTTTTGGTACTGCATCTTGCGGAAACTCAACATCGATTACCGCACCGATGATTTGTACAATTTTTCCCGTTGCCATTACCGTTCCTCTATTCTTGATTAAATTGCTGCGGCACCCGCGACAATTTCATTTAATTCATTCGTAATACTTGCTTGGCGAGCTTTGTTATACACCAACTGTAATTCATTGATTAAGTTGCCTGCATTATCAGTTGCTGCTTTCATTGCCACCATTCTAGCTGCCTGTTCGGACGCAAGATTATCTACAATCGCTTGGTACACTTGAGATTCTAAATAGCGAACTAATAAGCTATCTAGCAATGCTTTTGGATTTGGCTCATAGAGATAATCCCACGAACCTGTTGACTCCAAATGGTCATCTGCAAGAGTTGGAAGCGGTAACAATTTTTGTAAGGTTGGTTTTTGTGACATCGTGTTAACGAAAGTATTATAAACGACATAAACTTCGTCAATTTCACCTTCACGATAACGGTTAATCATACCATTTACGATCCCAACCAAATCCTCCATTGTTGGTGCATCACCTAAGCCCGAAACATGGGCCTTAATTTCAACACCAACAGATTGGAAGAAAGAAATTGCTTTATTTCCAATTAAACCAACGACTGATTTTACCCCTTTATCATCTTGTACCTTTAACTCATTTAAAACCATTTTAAATAAATTAATGTTCAAACCACCGCAAAGACCACGGTCAGTTGAAACCACAAGATAGCCCACTTTTTTCACTTCACGTGGGGTTAAGAAAGGGTGTTTATACTCAACGTTACCTTTGGCAATATGGCTAATTACCCGACGAATAGATTCTGAGTATGGGCGAGACGCCGACATTCTCTCTTGGGTTTTACGCATTTTTGATGCAGCAACCATTTCCATCGCTTTGGTAATTTTTTGTGTATTACGAACACTCGCAATTTTGGTTCTTATCTCTTTAGCACCTGCCATATTCTTTCTCCGCTAAAGTAGATTACCAAGCACTATTCTTTTTGAAGCTATCCAAAATTTCGATCAATTTTGCTTTGATATCATCATTATAGTTGCCTGATTGAGAGAGTTCTTTCATAAACTCGCCGTAGTTTGCAGCTGCATAATCTAAAAGATTTGCTTCAAAAGAACCGACACGCTCAACTTCCACATCATCTAAATAACCAAATTCAGCCGCAGCGAGAGATAAACCTAACTGTGCGACAGACATTGGCGAGAATTGTTTCTGTTTAAGAAGCTCAGTTACTTTTTGACCGTGTGATAACTGTTTGCGTGTTGCATCGTCTAAGTCTGATGCGAACTGTGCAAACGCCGCTAATTCACGATATTGAGCAAGTGCGGTACGGATACCACCCGCTAATTTTTTAACCAATTTAGTTTGTGCAGAGCCACCAACACGAGATACCGAAATACCTGGGTTTACTGCTGGGCGAATACCTGCGTTAAACAAGCCAGACTCTAAGAAAATCTGACCATCAGTAATCGAAATTACGTTAGTTGGAACGAATGCTGAAACATCACCCGCTTGGGTTTCGATAATTGGTAAAGCGGTTAATGAACCAGTTTGACCTTTCACTGCTCCGTTGGTGAAACGTTCTACATAATCTGCATTTACACGAGATGCTCGTTCAAGTAAACGTGAGTGTAGGTAGAATACGTCACCTGGGTACGCTTCACGGCCTGGCGGACGACGTAAAAGAAGTGAAATTTGACGGTAAGCAACTGCTTGCTTAGACAAATCATCATAAACGATCAACGCATCTTCACCGCGATCACGGAAGTACTCACCCATTGCACAACCAGCATATGGAGCAAGGTATTGCAACGCGGCAGATTCTGATGCAGATGCGACAACCACGATAGTGTTTTGTAACGCACCATGCTCTTCTAATTTACGCACCACGTTAGAAATGGTCGATGCTTTTTGACCGATCGCCACGTAGATACATTTAATGCCTGAATCACGTTGATTAATGATCGCATCGATAGCTAATGCGGTTTTACCCGTTTGACGGTCACCAATAATTAATTCACGCTGACCACGACCGATTGGCACCATTGAGTCAACCGCTTTGTAACCCGTTTGTACAGGTTGATCAACTGATTGACGATCGATAACACCTGGTGCGATCACTTCGATTGGTGAGAAACCATCGTTTTGGATTTCACCTTTACCATCGATAGGCTGACCGAGGGTGTTTACCACACGACCTAACAAACCACGACCCACTGGCACTTCTAAAATACGACCAGTGCATTTCACTTCCATACCTTCTGCTAAATCAGCGTATGGACCCATGACTACTGCACCAACTGAATCTCTTTCTAAGTTTAAGGCGATAGCATAACGGTTGCCTGGCAACTCAATCATCTCACCTTGCATTACATCGGATAAGCCATGGATACGAATAACCCCATCGCTAACCGAAACGATTGTCCCAGTACTTTGTGCTTCACTTACCACATTGAACTGTGCAATACGTTTTTTAATCAATTCACTAATTTCTGTAGAATTTAGTTGCATTTTCTATTCCTCTTACAAGCACAACTCTTGGCTCAAACGGTTTAACTGACCTTTACTGCTGCCGTCAATAACAGTGTCATCATAGCGAATTACCGCACCCGCCAATAATGCAGGATCAACTTTGGTAATAAGACGAACTTGGCTGTTTAATTTCACTTTCATTGCATTTGCAATTTTTGTTTCTTGAGCAGCAGTTAAAGGAGTTGCTGAAGTGACAAAAACTTCTTTGACGGCTTCATGGTTTGCACGCAATTCAAGGAAACCTTGATACACAGCAGATAACGCCGCAAGACGTTTATTTTCAGCCATTACACGAATGAAATTTTGCCCATGTTGATCAAGTTGTTCTGCACAAATCGCAATAAACGCATCTGCAATTTTGCTGGTGGCTAATGAAGAACGGATAAAGCCTTGAACTTCTTCATTTTCTGCTACCAATGAGGCAAATTGCAACATACTTTGCCATTTGTCTAACTGACCTTGTTCTAAAGCAAAATCAAAAGCTGCTTTAGCATAGGGGCGAGCTACTGTAGTTAATTCTGACATAGGCCCCTCTCAATTATAATTCTGCAACTAGCTTATCAATAATGTCATTGTTTGCCGCCGCATCAACGGAACGACCCACAATTTTCTCTGCACCGGCAACCGCCAATGCAGCCACTTTTTGACGAAGCTCTTCTTGAACACGTTTACGTTCGCTTTCAACTTCGGCGTAACCTTGCTCAATAATTTTCGCTCTTTCTGCTTCAGCTTCTGCTTGCACAGATTCTAAAATCTCATTGCGACGTTTTGTTGCTAAATCGATGATGTGTTGTGCTTCTTCACGCGCTTTGGCAAGTTCTTGCTCAACCAAAACTTTCGTGTCAGCTTGTTCTTGCTTCGCTTTTTCAGCGCTTGCAAGTGCGTCTGCAATTTTAGCTTGACGCGATTCAATCGCTCCAATGAGCGGCGGCCAAACAAATTTCATGCAGAACCACACAAACAGTGTGAACGCAATCAGTTGACCAATTAGTGTTGCATTTAAGTTCACAACGCCCTCCTCAAAGTCGGCTAAGTTACTCGAAAGTAACTATGGTTTATAAAACAAATCCGACTTATTTCAATAAATCAATGAACGGGTTTGCGAAGATGAAAAGTAAAGAGATACCAACTGCAATCATTGCAATCGCATCAAGAAGACCTGCAACGATAAACATTTTAGTTTGTAAGCTACTTGCTAATTCAGGTTGGCGAGCTGAAGACTCTAAGAATTTACCACCTAAAATTGCGAAGCCAATTGCTGTACCAAGTGCAGCAAAAGCAAGTAGGATTGACGCACCAATAATTGTTGCTGTAATTACAGTTTCCATAATGTTCTCCATTAAGATTGAGGAAAAAGCCTTGCGGCTAAGGTTAATAAAAAAGTTAAATAAAAAAGTTAAGATGATTCGGTTTTACAAGCGGATAGTTCCTGAGAATTTTTTGCAAATTTTCAGCAGTAAGTAACCGCTTGCATCCTATCATTTGTTTAGTGATCTGCCTTGTTATAAGCAATACTCAAGTAAACAATCGTTAGCATCATAAAGATAAAGGCTTGAAGCGTAATGATCAAAATGTGGAAAATCGCCCAAGCTAAATGTAATGGCAAACCTAACGCTTGAAGCAAGAAGTTGTCTGCCATATACATTACTGCAATTAAGATAAAGATTAGCTCACCTGCATACATATTTCCGAATAAACGGAATGCTAATGAAATTGGTTTTGCTAACAGCGTAACCATTTCTAAGACAAAGTTCACTGGAATGAACGCCCAATGATTGAACGGGTGAAGGGTGTATTCTTTAATGAAACCGCCTACACCTTTTGACCTAATCGTATAGAAAATGATTAAACAGAACACACAAATTGCCATACCTAACGTTGCACTGATATCGGCAGTTGGTACTGCACGCAAGTAGTCAATGCCTAGCATTGCAGCAATTTGTGGAGGGAAATCAACAGGGATAAGGTCGATCGCATTCATGACAAACACCCAGCAGAATACGGTGAGTGCTAATGGTGCAACGACTTGGCGAGAGCCATGAAAGTTTTCTTTCACCATGCCATCTACCCATTCAATAATCATTTCAACGAAGCATTGAAATTTTCCTGGCACGCCGTTAGTTGCATTTTTTGCCACACGGTAAAAGAAAAAGAGAAAGATCACCCCAGCAACTACTGAGAAAAACAGAGTGTCTAAATGCACATTCCAAAAACCGTCGCCCGTTTTCAAGAATGATAAGTGGTGACTAATATAGTCAGCCGTTGTTTGACCAGCCATAATTTATCCCTTTGAGAATTTAAAAATGAAAAGATTCAAAGCATTAGGTCTGTTGCGTCAAGAAAATCGGCAACAAACCATTACAAATTAAAAACAGAAAATATCCACTAAAAAACAGTAACACATTCAAATTCGGAAAACCTATCAGCGCCGTAACCATTAACACGATAGTTGCCAGCCATTTTAGCCCCTCTCCCCGATAGAATGCCGCCATTTTATTGGTGTTTTTTGTATTTTTACGAAAGAACACCCAAAAAATGAACAGACATTGGGGTAAAAAACTACTTAATCCCCCCAGTAAAAAAGCGAATGCGGCTGAAACATTTTGCACTAGCAACAAAAGTAAAGTACCGCTCACTAAACCACAGCATTCAACGAACATCACTTTACGATAAAGTTGCTTGGTTTGTTGAAGAACTGCCGACATACTTTTTACTCAAGCTATTCAGTTAAACGTTTGCTAATGCTAATGAAAATGCACTGTTTCGTTACAAAAAATCTTGTGAATTATACGCACAATAGCTGATGATTCCAACCACTAAACCAAAGAAAAAATGTTAAGTATTTAACATTTTTGACATTTTCTCCAAATTTCTCACTGGTTTTCGATTTTTCACCTAAAAAGTCTGGTAAGACAAAACAACAAGCGGTCAGTTCCTCCCCAAATTTTGCAAGTCGTTCATTACAAACAACATAAAAAAAACGGACACCCGAAGGTGTCCGTTTGCAAAATGAAGGTGAAATCTCACCGCTTATTAGTGTATTACCATTGGTAACCTACACCCACAGATCCACCGAAGTCTCCGCGAGTATTCGCATTACCTTGAAGTTTCAAGATAACTTTACCGTTGTCACTTGCACGTGAGTAACCTACAGCCACCGCACTTTCGCCTTTATAGGTACCTGCTGCAGCTGCCACCATTGATTTACCTGGTAAGTAAACTTGTGGTAAGCCTGCTGCGGCATTCGAACCAGCGATACCACCACGGAGGTCTTTGTTAGTTTTATTAATGCGTTTATGAACATCACCCAAACCTTGGTTAAGTTGGTTTACGTTCACTGCATCAGTGCCGTTTACACCTGGTGCAACATTGGTAATACGTGCCGCAGAGCCATCAGCCTTACTCACAGATAAGTCACCCGTTGATGTTGAGCCAACTTTCGGACCTTTATCTCCACCAACTTGAATAGTGTTAAATACTGGATTATCCGAAATGGTTACTTTCACTTGACGTGTGCCATCAGCCAGCGTTGAACCTGTGACCGTTGCATTTTTGTTGCCACTTGCAAACTCAACACGGCTGTTATTACGCACTTGATCTTTGTATTTGTCATCTGCTGTGCCAATCACAAAGCCTAAGTTTTGTAAATCACCCACGGTCGCTGCATTGTTCGGGTTAGAGTTTGCAAAATCCGCTAAACCACCGTTACCTGCTGTACCTAAAGCATCTTTCGCTTTTGTTCGGTCAATAGCGGTTGCGGTATCTGTTGGCTTACCATTAGCTCCAACATCACTTTCTTTGTACCATTTACCGTCGTTAGCGAGTTTAATTTTCTCACCATCAACAACTGGTGCATTAAAGGTGTTTGCACCATTTGCAACATTACCTAATTGTGATGGTTTACCAATTTCACCATTCGGTGCCGCTGGGTTCACTAAGTTAGTGCTTAATGCATTCACATCCGCAGGTTTAGTCATATCTGGTTTGCCATCTGCACCCACTTGGTAGAACTTGTCTCCCACTTTCGCTACAGGCACATCTTTACCACTTGCATCTTTAGTTGTGTAGGTAAGTGGTAAACCATTTACGTGTACAGAAACTTTGGTTGTATCCACACCTGTTTTTTCATCACGTGTTGTTTCTGCTGTTACAACCGTATTTGCACCATTGGTGAAATCAACCACATCGTTCGGGGTCACTTTTTCAGTCGGTTTACCCTTACCGTTGGTGGACTCACCATTTTGTTGTACAAAGAAGCCTGATTTGTTAACTGTTTGATCTAACTGATCTTTGTTCACCGCTTGATCTGGTTTTTCTGCCCAGGCAACATTATCCAAGTTCACACCACCTGTACCTTTGGTGATTTCATCTTTAGCATTTGGATTTGCTTTGATTGCGGCTGCTTTCGCTGCATCTACTGCTTTTAAGATGTCCGCTGGCGTTGCTTGTGGGTTAGCTGCCAAAGTATCTGCGACCGCTTTTTCAGCTGCCGCTGCAACTGGGTCTTTCACCTCATACTTCGGCGTGTCTTTACCAAGACCGTTAGTGAGCTGTGCCCCTTTGTTGAGTTTCGCCACTTCTTCTGGTTTCAACGCTTTCGGTGCTTGTGCCGCTGGGTCAGTTGGTTTTTTCACAGAGCCATCTGGGTTCACATCGTCTTTCGCGTAGAACTGACCGTCGTTCGCTTTCACAAACTCTTTGCCGGTTGCATCGGTGTATTTGAAGTCAATTGGTAAATCCACATCCACTTTCACTGTGGTGGTTGTGACTACTTTGCCTTCGTTATCCACTTTCTTCACCGTACCCAGTGACACTTGGGTGTTCTTACCATCTGCGAAACGTACTTCGTCATCAGGATTTACTTTCTCTGGCGTGTCTGGTGTATGGTTGTAGTCCACTTTTGCCGCTTCCGCTGCATCCGCTTTACCCACTGTCCAGCCTGATTTTTGCAATGCTTCTGCGACTTTGTGACCAGTCACTAAACCATCACCATTGTTCACCACAGTGTCTTTCTGTGCTTGTGTTAATGGTTGAACACCTGGTTTAGGCTCACCTGTTGTTGGGTCAATGTCTGATTTTTTGTAGTAGTTGCCATCTGGGGTTTTCACTACTTCAGTCGGTTGACCATCAATGGTTGCAATGCCTTCATTTGGCTTGATAACATCGCCTTCTTTCAAGGCAATCTTGATTTCACGAGCACCTGTGTCTTTATTGGTTGAACCTTCTACGGTGATAAATTTCTTATCGCCGACAAAGTCCACTTTAGTATTGTTGCGTACTTGGTCGGTATAACCGTTTTCTGAAGTACCAATGTTAAAGCCAAGGTTTTGTAAGTCGCCTACTGTCGCCGCGTTGTTCGGGTTAGATTTCTCGAAATCTACTAAACCACCATTAGGTGTTGCCTTAAGTGCTTCTGCTGCTTTCGCTGGGTCAATAGCGGTTGCGGTATCTGTTGGTTTACCGTTAGCTCCAACATCACTTTCTTTGTACCATTTACCGTCGTTAGCGAGTTTGATGTCTTTGCCATCTACTTGCGGCGCAACAAAGGTGTTTGCACCATTTGCAACATTACCTAATTGTGATGGTGCACCAATTTCGCCTTTACCCGCTTCTGGGTTCACTAAGTTAGTTGATAAGTTTTTCACTTGCTCTGGTGTTAAGGCTTCACCTGTTGGTTTACCGTCTGCACCCACTTGGTAGAACTTATCACCCACTTTTGCCACAGGTACATCTTTGCCTGTTGCATCTTTGGTCGTGTAAGTAAGTGGTAAGCCGTTTACATTGACTGTAACTGTTGTCTTATCAGCACCCGTTGCTTCATCACGCTTGGTTTCTGCTGTCACAAGGGTATTCGCACCATTTGCAAAGTTTACCGTGTCGTTCGGCGTGACTTTCTCAGTTGGTTGACCTGCGATAGTTGACTCACCGTTTTGCTCTACAAAGAAGCCTGATTTGTTGACAGTTTGGTCTAACTGGTCTTTGTTTACCGCTTGGTCAGGTTTTTCTGCCCATGCAACGTTATCCAAGTTCACACCACCTGTACCTGCAGTCACCGTATCTTTCGCTTCAGGATTTGCTTTAATCGCTTCTACACGCGCTTTATCCGTAGCTGTTTTTACTGCGGCTGCAATAGTTTCTGGTGTCGCTGCTGGATCAGCGGCTAAAGTATCTTTAACGGCTTTTTCTGCTGCTTGCTGTACTGCAACTTGAATTGGATCTTTTGCAGTATAGCCATTGTTTGGTTGACCATTTGCATTTACCCCATCAGTAAGCTGAGCACCTTTCTTCAATTCAGAAACTTGGTCATCTGTAAGTGGTTGAGCACTGATGCTTGGGAAGCCATCAACACCAACTTCATTTTTCGCATAGAACTTACCATCGTTTGCTTTCACATACTCTTTGCCTGTCGCATCGGTATATTTGAAATCAACTGGTAAATCGACATCCACTTTCACAACAGTCGTAGTAACAACTTTGCCATCCGCATCTAATTTCTTCACAGTACCTAAAGACGCTACTGTGTTTTTACCATCTGCAAAGCGAACATTATCATTCGGGTTCACTTTTTCATCTGCATTAGTATAAGTGACTTCAAACGCTTCTTCAGCCTCTGCTTTACCTACTGTCCAACCTGATTTTTGGATAGCTTCTGCCACTTTGTGGCCAGTCACTAGACCGTTACCATTGTTTTTAATGGTTGCAACTTGCTCATCGGTTAGTGGTGCTACATTTGGTTTTGGCTCACCTGTTGTTGGGTCAATATCCGATTTTTTGTAGTATTTGCCATCTGGAGCTTTCACAACTTCTGTTGGTTGACCATCAATTTTTGCGGTACCTTCACCTTCTTTGATAACTTCACCTTGTTTTACATCGAAGGTTATTTCTTGAGCACCAGTCTCTGCATTTTGACCAATTGTTACATTAGCAAGACCTTTACCAACAAACTTCACTTGATCTGCATTTTTAATTGCTTTTGCGTAGTCTGATCCATCTTCAGCTTGACCAGATAATACCCAACCCATTTTTCTTAGGTCAGAAACGGTTACCGCATTATTTGGATTTGATGTTGCTAAATCAGCTAAGCCTGCAAACGCCGAATTAGGATTAGGGAGAGTCACAACAGGAACATTAGTTTTACCTGATAATGGTTTACCATTAGCATCCAAGTCTTCTGGTCTGTAGTAATCATCACCCACTTTAACTAGAGGCTTACCCTCTAACGTTGATGTTCCATCTAACGTGTTTGTTCCTGCAGCAAGGTTACCTAACTGAATTGGTGATTTAGTTTCATTACCTGCTGTTGCAGTTGGATTCACTAAATTCACTTGTGGATTTTCAACTGCTTTAGCCCCAGCAGTTGGGTTACCATCAGCACCAATATCAGCTGGTTTGTAGAACTTACCATCCTTCGCTTTCTTAACAGGGTTACCTTCTGCATCGACAAGCTCAACTAAAGTATTCACTTTCACTGTGCTCGAGGCCCCATCAGACTCCACTACTACCGTCGTACCCGTGCCATCTACAAAGTTCACTGTGTCATATGGTTTAACAAAGTCTTTTGGCAAGCCATTATTTTGTAAATTCCAACCAGTATTTAATACATCACGAATTGTAGCTGCATTTTGGAATTTCCAGTCTGGGTTTGCATTTTTTGCATCGTATAGTGTTGGAGCTGATTGCGATTTAGTAATCGTTACTGCTGTACCATTTGGATTACGTGGATCAACAGTTGAGCTATACGTATCTGTTAATGTATGTTGGACATTAGTTAATACTACGGGTGTTGTTGTGCCATCTTTTGTATTTTTATCCGTTCTTGGTGCACTCATTGAGGCGATAACTGGTGTTGAGCTATCACATTTACCACCTGTTACGGTGTTATAACAGCCATCTTCACGGTTATCTAATGGTGTACCGTCTTCTTTGGTATAAATAACTGGCATATTGTGACGCAAGTTATTTGCTACCATATAAAGTTGGCTACCATTGATTGCATCAGTGGATGTCGCAGAAATATTACCAGGTGCAACATTCACGATTTGACGCTCATTATGTTTTGAGCCTACGCTAAATACGCTGATTTCACCCGCAGTTCTAGCTGAACCATCAGCTTTTTCATTTCCTGCAAAACCTGCATATAAAATGCCGTTCACTTTCGCACTATCTTCTAAGGTTGCAGCACGGTCAACAGAGTTAGAACCGATCGCAACATTATTTGCAAGTGTTGCTTGTGCACGAGAACCTAAAGCCATTGCATCATTAGCAGAAGCATTTGCCCACTCCCCCATAGAAATAGTATTACGGGCATTGGAGAATGCGTTTGCATCAATGACTCTAGAATTTTCATTATTCGGCGTATTTAATTTGCTTGCGCGCCCTGCGTGGCGTCCAATTGCAATATTGGCATTACCTGAAGTGTAACCCCCAGCTTCTTTACCAATTGCAACATTGTCGTGCCCTAACGTATTGATACCTGCTCTTGATGAAATAGCAGTATTGGTATTGCCCGTTATAATCACGCCAGTTGCAGCACCTCTTTCTGTAGAAACTCTTTCCATCTCTGCTTTAACTGCTACATTCGTTTTATCGACTGCACCGGCTTTGTTACCGATAGACACACCTTCACCGTAGTAACTGTTATAGCCACCACTACCAGCTTGATTACCGATATTTACACCATATTGGTTATTGATAGTACCGTGTCCTGCTTCATTACCAACATTCGTACCACTTAATAAACCATTAGCACTTGTTTTACCTGCATTTGTTCGGCTAGTGATATCGGCATTAGTACCTTTATTAGCCAAATCAACACCTTCTGAACCAGATAGGCGACCAATAGAAACTGTATTAGTTTCTGAGGCTCTTGCATTTAAACCAATAGCGATAGTCGCTGTACCAGATGCTTTACTCTTATCGCCGCCAGCAAATGATGATTCTCCAGAAGCGGTATTACCCACACCAAATGCAGAAGCACGATTACCACTTGCCGTTGCTAAACGACCAATCGCAGCAGAATTTACACCTGTTGCTGTTGAGCTTTGACCAAATGCCTGAGCACCTTCTGCCTCTGCCTTGCTGTTATTACCAATAGAGGTTGCACCTAAGCCGATAGCTTTCACTTTATTACCTAAAGCTAATGATTCTGCACCATCTGCAAGAACATCACTACCGATAGCAACGGAGTTTTTTTGTGTTGTTTTAACACGCACACCCGCAGCAACAGAATCTATCGCTTTAGCTCCATCATTATTAAAGTTAGTCTCATCCCCTGTGTCTGTGGTATTCACACTATAATAATGTATTTTGTCTTCAGCAGATAAGTCTGTGCTAATCTTAACTTCAGCTCCATTTTGAGCCAAAGTAATGCCTTTACCCGCTTTTAAAGTAAGAGATTCACCATTGGCGATTTTATTATCAGCTGCACCCGTTGCTCCAGCTGGAGTTGAGTTATTTGCATTGCCACCATCAGCTGCCGTATTTAATACAAAGCCTGCTGCTTTTAATTGAGCCACATTCACCGCATCCGTATCTTGTGTACCAGCTGCAACAGAAGTAATTTGACGGGTTACGGTTGTACCATTACCAACTGACACTGCAGCATGAGTAGAGGTCCAAGTAGTATTATTTTTATCTGTGGCTGCAGATAAAGGATCGCTACCAACTTGGTTCGCAGCAACATCTGCAACACTCTTAGCACCTAGTGCTACACCATGGCTTACCTTAGCGATAGACTCAGAACCGATTGCAATTGCAACATGTTTTTCTGACTTAGCTAAAGAACCAATTGCAATACCACCTGCAGCACCGCTTGCAACATTAGCTTGAGCACCAACGGCAACCCCTTGCCCCTCTAGTGCTTTAGAAGCATCACCTAATGCAACAGTACCACGACCAATACCTTGAGCATTACGACCAATTGAAATTGCTGCTTTACCAGATGCTTTGGTTTTTTCGGAACCTATTGCAATCATCCCTTCACGATCGCCTCTACCCTCATTATTTAAAGCTAGATCAGCTGGTAGATACTCTGTTCTCACATTACGGCCAATAGCAATTGAATCTTCTACTTGTGCATAAGCTGCATCACCTATAGCGACTGAGCTTTTAGATACTGCTGTACTGAATGCACCAACTGCAACTGTACGATAATCTTGTGCATCTGCAGATACACCAACAGCGGTGCCGCCCTCTCCTTTAGACTTTGAATATGCGCCAACTGCTGTTGAGCTATTTCCAGATGCAGCTTTAGCATAATTACCCGCTTTATACTCTTCTGTAGTCATAGCACCTTTACCAGCACCATCACCAAGTGCTACTGAAGATAGACCAATTGCATGTGAGTCATTACCACCAGCAAACGAGTTTTGACCTTTTGCATGAGCTACTTGACCTATCGCGGTTGCATTAACCCCTTCTGTTTTACTTTCAGAACCGACTGCCACAGCACCCTGAGCTAATGCTTTAGACTCAGTACCCATTGCAATTGAATGATTTGACGTAGCATTAGTACGTACACCAATTGCAACTGAGTTTGCTCCAGTTGTCTTATATGCTGAATCGATTTTTGGAGTTGATCCATCAGCAGATGCTGCAACAGAAGGTTGATAGTTAGCATGTAAACCAATAGCAATCGCTCCCCCAGCACCAGCATTAGCTGTATTACCCATCGCAACGGAATTATCTCCTAAAGCACGGGAAGAATTACCCACCGCCGTCGATGTTGTCCCAAAGCCTTGGGCTTGTTGACCAACTGCTGTTGCTCCAATTTTAGTAGCCAAAGCACGGTGACCAATGGCGACGGCATTTTCAACTTCAACATAAGTAATAGTTTGAGTACCTACTGTTCTTGTTTTAGCATTAATTTCTGTATCCGTTGATTTATTAGACTTAGCTCTTGAAATTGCCTCGGCAGAGTTAACATAAGTACCCAACATTACATTGCGAGCACCTTTAACACCTTCACCTGCACTCGTACCCATTGCGATATTATTATTAACATCTAAACCATTTTTAAGTGCCGCATCACCAATGGCAATGTTACGTCCTTCAGCTTCTTTAGGTTTTGCTCCTTCTTTTGTTGGAGCTGGAGCAGTTGCTCCCATACCAGCAAAACGACCAATAGACACATCCCAACGACCACTTGCCTCTGCATTCTGTCCAATAGAGACCGATTGATCGAATGTTGCTTTAGCAGCATTACCAATAGCAACAGATGCAGTACCTTCAGTGGTTGCAGATAGCCCCATTGCCACATTGCTCTCGCCGTTATTTGTAGTGCCTTTGCCAATTACTATTGATTTCGCTTTTTTAGTCTCATACGTTTTAACAGTACTTGTACTTGCATCACCACAAATGACACTTTCACTCTCACTATTATAAGAACAATAGTTATCGTCTCCTGAGCTAGCTGTAGTACCTGTTACTAGATCAGTGGCAAACACTTGACCACTCACCATTAAAATAGCCGATGCAATTGCGGTATAAACAAAGCCTGCTTTATAGATACCGTTGATTTGTAAGTTAGATTCACCTGCTGTGGCTGTTGAGGCCGTTTTACCGTGAGCTTTGCTGAGTTCTGACGTTACTACCCAGCTTTGCGTTGCGTGATGCCAAATCACTTTAAAAATTTTGTTCATTAGAAGTTCCTCTTAAAATTTAGGGATGTTTCATGCCCATGAAAACAGAAATGGACGTAAAATCTCATGCATATTAACAACAATTAATACAAAAACAAGTAACTTATACTTTTTAACCAGTGTAAAAATTTCGTAAACAATGAAAACCTTTGTTTGCTTACCTTTAACCTCATGATTTTAAAAAGAAATAACACATAACTCTATTCCTGTATTATTTAGTTTTTTGTTGGAAAATATTGTCATTTATAAGACTTAAAATAAAAAAATAATCCAATAGAAATAAATGCGATATTCCCTAAAACATTAAACGAAATCATTCGCACAGAAGTAGCATTCTACAATATAAAAAATGGCTAAAAATAACATTAACGATCCACTCCATTTGCTTATTGCGTAAATTCGATTAAAATCTTGACAAATTTTGTTTAAAAATAAGGAAACACTATGCATACACCACGTAACTTTGTGATGATTTCCCCGCACTTTCCAGCAAACTTCCAACCTTTTGCGGAACGATTACGGGAACAGGGCTTTAACACCTTAGGTATTGCTGACACCCCTTACGAGCAATTAAGCGAAGGGCTGCGCAACTCGCTCACCGAATATTATCGTGTGAATAATATGGAAGACTATGAGCAAGTGTATCGTGCTGTGGGCTATTTCGCACATAAATACGGACGTATTGACCGTATTGAGTCGCACAATGAATACTGGCTTGAGCTTGATGCTAAATTGCGTACCGATTTCAACGTGTTCGGCTATAAAACGGAAGATATGAAGTCGATCAAAACGAAATCAGCAATGAAAGAAATCTTCCGTAAAGCAGGGTTAAAAGTAGCTCAAGGGCGTGTGTTTAAAGATGATGAAGATGCTCGTAAACTGGCGAAGCAGCTCAACTTCCCTGTCATTATCAAACCAAATTCAGGCGTAGGTGCAAGCGATACTTACAAAATCAAATCGGCAGAAGAACTCGACGCTTTCTTCGGTTATAAAAATCCACAAGTGGAATACATTATGGAAGAGTTCATTGATGGCGATATCGTGACCTTCGATGGCTTAACCGACCACAATGGCAACATTGTGTTCTACTCTGGCTTGGAATATTCAGAAGTGGTGATCGACATTGTGTCCGAAGATCGTGATATTTATTTCTACGTTCCGCGTGAAATCCCGCAAGATTTAATCAAACTCGGTAAAAAATGTGTGGAAGCCTTTGGGGTGCGTGAACGTTTCTTCCACTTTGAATTTTTCCGCGTAAAAGGCACTGGCGAAATTATGCCTTTAGAAATCAATTGCCGTCCACCAGGTGGCTTAACCATTGATATGTGGAACTACGCCAACGATTTCGATGTGTTCCGCGAATATGCCAACATCGTGCGTGAAAATAAATTCTATGTGGAAATTCAACACCCGTGGAATGTGGTTTATATCTCACGCAAAGCCAATAAAAATTATGTGAACTCCATTGACGAGGTGTGCCGCAAATACGCAGGCAATATCATCAGTGTTCAAAGCGTGCCTGGCGTGTTCGCTAAAATCATGGGTGAACAAGGTATTTTGGCTCGCACTGCAGACATCAACGAAATGCACGAAATCGCCCATTTTGCTCAGGCAACTCATTCTTAATATTGAGTAAAACAAATCGCAACGGGCGGGCAAAAAACCGTCTGATCGTTAAAATACAGAAAGGAAAATTATGCACTTTGAAAAACGTAGCCACTGGAGTGGCGAATTAGGGCGTGAAATGCATTTCAACGTCTATGGACACGCAGGCAAACCCGTCATTGTGTTCCCCTCATCAGGCGGCAACCAAAACGAATATGGTAATTTTGGGATGATCGATGCTTGCCGTTCATTTATTGAGCGAGGCTTAATCAAATTCTACACGCCTGATTCTTTCGATAGCGAATCATGGCTTGCCGAGTGGAAATCTCCACACGATATGGCACAAGCCCACAACGCTTACGACCGTTATATCATCAATGAATTAGTCCCGTTGATCCGTCATGAATCCAACTGGGATGGCGCGATGATCGCAACAGGTTGCAGTATGGGAGGTTATCACACGATCAACTTCGCCCTACGCCACCCTGATTTATTCGATGTCGCCATCGCATTAAGTGGTGTGTATGACGCTCGTTTCTTCACCAACGATTTCCACGGCGATCATGCTGTTTACTTCAATTCACCGATTGATTATCTCTGGAATCAACACGACAGCTGGTTCTTAGATCGCTACCGCCAAAATCACTACATCGTGGCAGTTGGACAAGGTGCATGGGAAGAACAACACATCGCCGATACCAAACGCTTACAAGAAGCCTTTGCTGGCAAAGGCATTGAAGGTTGGTTCGACTTCTGGGGACACGATGTCGATCACGACTGGCCTTGGTGGCGAGTGCAAATGCCATTCTTCCTGAGCAAATTGGAAGAGCAAGGGATTATTTAATCCCTTTGCAAAAAATGATGAGAAAGTAACCGCTTGTGCTGCAAGCGGTTAGATCCGATGAAAAATTTGCAAATTTCTCACGAAAAGTGACCGCTTGTATTACTTATTCATCAATGAAAACTGTAAGAACTCAACAAAATGTTCCGCCCAGTGCATTTCGTGGTGGATTTCGTTTGCCATAATTTTTAGGCGAATGTTATCGAGCGGATGCCCCGTTCGTAGTAAGGCTTGGTAGTAGTGTAAAGTGCAGTCGATGTAGGCTTGGTTCATATTGGAAATGAAGTGAGCATCCACTTCGTCACCTTCATTGGTGCCAACTTGGATAAACACTTTGCTCGATCGGTCTAGGCCAGCGTGGTGAATAAAATGCATAAAAGCGGGTTCACTAAACCACGATGCGAGGGAAAACACGCCCAAATGCCCGAACACTTGCGGAAACGCAGCTCCCATATAGGCAGTGATGATGCCGCCCATTGAGCTGCCCGCAAGCAAGGTATGTTGGCGGTCGGCTTTGGTGCGATAGTGACTGTCGATAAAAGGTTTCACTTTTTCGACCACCCATTTTGCATAATCCATCCCCTTTCCACCTGCGTGAGCCACGGCTCCCATGCCGGTATCGGTTTTCCAAGGACCGTACTCATCAAGTCGCTTTTCACCTGCGTTATCAATGCCGACAATAATCAGCTTAGGAAATTCTTGATGTTGTTTGATGGTTGGGATAATTTTCCAAGAATGCCCTGAGTACGACTCTTTGCTGTAAAACACATTTTGCCCGTCGTGCATATACAACACGGGATAGCGTTCCCAAGGTTCGTTGTGGTAGTTTTTCGGCAACAGCACTCGAATGCGACGTTCGTGCTGATAATAAGGCACTTGGATAAAATGGCTCTGCATTTCTAGTTCTTGATAAAACACGCTTAATCCTTACTCTGCTTTTTTCAACACCACCAAATGGCGTTCGCCCACCAGTTCTGGCACGTCTAATTTAATCACCTCAACCAGTGCTATGGGCTGGCTGATTTCTGCCAACTCATCGGCGTGATATTGTCCTTTTAAGGCATAAAACTGACCGCTTGTATTCGGCAAGTGGTAGCACCAATCGGTCATATCCTTCAAAGAAGCAAAGGCACGGCTGAGTACACCATCAAATTGTTGATCTTGAAACTCTTCTACCCGACTTTGCACTGGTACCACGTTTTTCAGCCCGAGCTGACGCACCGCATTTTTGATAAAAGTAATCCGCTTGCCAAGACTGTCGAGCAGTACAAATTGTTTATCTGGGTTAGCAATCGCCAGTGGGATGCCCGGCAAACCGGGGCCCGTTCCGACATCAATAAACTGCTGACCTTGCAAATAGGGGCTCACCACAAGACTGTCCAGAATATGCTTAATCAGCATTTCATTTGGATCCCGCACGGATGTGAGATTATATGCTTTGTTCCATTTGTCTAATAATACAACAAAATCAATAAGTTGCTGTTTCTGATCGGCGGATAAATTCAAGTGGGTTTGACCTAACAAGCGGTCTAATTTGGCTAACATTTTGCAATGTCCTATTTTTATTGAATAACGATATACTGCTTTCGCACAATGTTTTTAAAGGCTTCATTGGCACTTGCCCAATCAAGCAAATCGACTTTCCAAGCTAACTCTGAATTTGAAAAGGCTTCTTCTAGCTGAGCAAGCTGCAAGAAAGTCAGCGGCGTTTGGGTGATAATAGCAAGATCTAAATCGGAATAGGTTTTTGCCGTGCCTTTTACCCTTGAGCCATATGCCCATACGGATAAATCTGGCACCATTTGTTGCAAAATATGTTGCACTATTGCCAATTCATTCGGCTCCATTTGTAACCCGTGCACCATTTAGCCATTCCGTTTATGAAGTTGGGTAAGTAAAAAACCGCTGCTTTCAAGAAAATCCGAAATGCCGTTGTACACTTCCAAGGCTTTATTTTGATCGTAAGTATGGGAAGTGATATTCCGCATTTTACGATATGCCACCCACACATCGACATTTTCAATTAAGCCATACTTAGCAGCATCTCTCAGGATATCGCGGAAATTATCGGCTTCGACTTGCTCATCGGAAATAGCTAGTAGCTTTAACTGACGCTTCATCATTTTTAAGCTTAATTCATACACAAACTCAAATTTCTGAATTGCCCCTGCAATTAGCGTGTCTTGAATAATCGGCTTTTGCTGATTAAACCAATTGAGATCTGCCAATTCTTCAATCGTTTCCAACAACGAATGAAAGGCATTTTCCAATACTGTGATTTCTAACTGTTCTGACATATCACACCTACTGATTTTGTCTCGCAAATCCCACTCGCACTTCTCAGTTTTTGAGTGGTTCACTTTGGTTAAGCAGTAAATTCTTTAAAAATTTGACTAAAATTCGTGGGCTTGGTGAATTACAACTCACCCCGTTTCAACATGCCCTGCTTTTTCAAACTCACTAATAAGATTGAAATGGCGGCAGGGGTGATGCCTGAAATACGAGATGCTTGCCCGATCGAAACTGGGCGATGTTGCATCAATTTCGCCCGCACTTCATTTGAGAGACTTTCCACTTTGTCATAATCAAATTCCGCTGGGATCAAGGTGTTTTCGTGGCGTTTGTGACGTTCGATCTCTTGATATTGATGTTCAATATACCCTTGGTATTTAATCGCAATTTCCACCTGCTCCGCCGCTTGCTTATCTTCGATCGCTGGGGCGAATGGTTCGATTTGGGTTAATTTTTCATAAGTTACTTCAGGGCGGCGGATTAAATCTTCGCCGCTGGCCTCACGAGCAAGCGGGCTGCTAAGTAGTCCATTGATTTCATTCAAATTTGGCGATTGTAAATGCACCCAAATCTGTTTTAAACGCTCACGTTCTTTTTCAATATTTTCCATTTTTTGATTGAAACGCACCCAGCGTGCTTCATCTATCAAACCGAGTTGATGCGCCGTTGGCGTTAAGCGGATATCGGCATTATCTTCACGCAACAACAAGCGGTACTCTGCACGGGAAGTAAAGACACGATACGGTTCTTTAGTGCCAAGGGTGCAGAGATCGTCCACCAATACGCCGGTATAAGCTTGATCACGGGTTGGGAACCACGCCTCTTTGCCTTGCACTTGTAAGCCTGCGTTAATCCCCGCAAGTAAACCTTGTGCCGCAGCTTCTTCATAGCCTGTGGTACCGTTGATTTGCCCTGCAAAGAACAAGCCATCAATCGCTTTGGTTTCCAAGGTTGGTTTTAAATCACGTGGATCGAAATAATCATACTCAATTGCATAGCCTGGTTTGATGATACGGCAATTTTCCAAGCCTTTCATTGAGTGGACAATACCCATCTGCACATCAAACGGCAAACTCGTAGAAATTCCGTTTGGATAGACTTCATTACTGGTTAAACCTTCTGGCTCAAGGTAAATTTGATGACTATTACGATCACTAAAACGCATGACTTTGTCTTCAATCGACGGACAATAGCGTGGGCCAATTCCTTCGATAACACCTGTGTACATCGGGCTGCGATCCAAACTGTTACGGATCAAATCGTGGGTTTGCTCGTTCGTGTGGGTGATGTAACACGGAATCTGACGTGGGTGCAGATCGACAGTCCCCATAAATGAGAATACAGGGAGGTGTTCATCTCCGTGTTGCTGAGCCAATACCGAAAAATCAATAGTGCGTGCATCTAAACGCGGTGGCGTACCTGTTTTTAAGCGATCGACCCGTAAATTGAGATCACGTAAACGATCTGCCAACAGTGTTGCCGCAGGATCACCCGCACGACCACCTGCGTAGTTATCCAACCCGATGTGGATCTTACCCGCTAAGAACGTGCCTGCCGTTAAGATCACCGAACGGGCTTTAAAGGTTAAACCCATTTTGGTAACAGCTCCCACCGCACGATTATTTTCGACTAAAATATCAACAACTTCCTGCTGAAAAATATCTAAATTCGGTTGGTTTTCCAACGCTATTCTGACCGCTTGACGATAAAGCACACGGTCTGCTTGAGCACGGGTTGCCCGCACTGCAGGGCCCTTACTGCTGTTTAAGGTTCGGAATTGGATCCCGGCTTGGTCGGTTGCCAATGCCATTACACCGCCCATAGCATCGATCTCTTTCACCAAATGCCCTTTACCGATCCCGCCAATTGCTGGGTTGCATGACATTTGCCCCAAAGTATCGACATTATGCGTCAATAATAAGGTTTTTAAGCCCATTCTTGCAGGTGCAAGGGCTGCTTCTGTTCCCGCATGACCGCCACCCACGACAATCACATCATAAATATCCCGATAAATCATAGTTTGTTTTTGTTCTTAATGAAATTCTGCTAAAAGGGCGATATTCTACCTGAAAAAACCGAGTCTGAAAAAAGCTATTTGCGATCTTGTCGGTGATCATCCGATCCCTAGATATAAATAAGATCTTTATATAAAGATCTTTTATTATGGTTGTTATTAGGTATGCCGAGATCTGCGGATAACTCCTAAAACCGTCGATCTTTCAGCGAGTTACTCTATTATAAAAAGGGTAAAGATCGTGTTTTTAGCGATGATCTAAGCTGTGGATAAATAGGGTAGTTATCCACATTGGATAAAAAATGAAAAGTTATTTGTGCATAAATCAGAAGATAATCACACCTCATTCGGAGAGTTATCCACAGAAGATCTGCTTTAAAAAGCAACAGCAAAGACTTTTTGTGAGACAAGCGGTCACTTTTTTCGGATTTTTTGCAAATTCGCTATAATGCTGCCAAAACGAATTAAATGGAAGGAAAGACCATGCAACACCGCCACCGTGCGATTTTAGCATTCTTAGAAAAATATGATGAGGCCAGCGTGCAGGAGCTTGCAGGGCAATTTATGGTGTCGGTGGAGACAATTCGGCGAGATCTCAATGCCTTGGCGAAACAGGGATTATTGCACCGCACTCACGGCGGGGCGGTGAGCAGCAAAAATCGCGATATTGGGCGATCGTTTCAGGTGCGACAGCGGATCAACAGCGAGGCGAAAAAGTCGATCGCAGAAAATGCGTTGGATCACTTCTTTGAAGGGGCGGTGATCGGTCTGGATGCCAGTTCGAGTAGTTGGAACTTTGCTCAACTTCTGCCTGATGTGCCTTGTACGGTGGTGACCAGTTCGATGCACAATATTCGTGCCTTGGCAAACAAGCCTTGTATTGAAATTATCGCAACGGGCGGAACCTATTCACCAAAATATGATGCTTTTTATGGCTCGCTCTCGGGGCATATTTTGTCTCGGCTGAAGATTGATTTGGCGATTTTTTCTTGCACTGGCATTTCTGACGGAGTGATTTGGGAGTCGAACGAGCTGAACGCGGTGATTAAACGCAAGATGTTGGCAGTGAGCAAGCAGGTGTTTCTGTTTGCCGATCACAGTAAATATGACCGTAAAGATTTGATTAAACTGTGCGATTTGTCTCAGGTTGATATTCTGTTTAGCGACCAAGTCCCGCCAGAGTCATTGGTGGCGTATTGTCAGCAGCACAATGTGCAAATTACCGTGTAACAAGCGGTCAGATTCTCAACTTTTTTTGCAATGCCCGATTTTCCCTTTCTCTGTGAAAATCGGGCATTGTTTTTGCAAAAAATTCGGCAAAACTGACCGCTTGTCAGCAGTTTTTGTGAGCTTGTTCACAAAAATAGTGGTTTAATCTTTCACCATTTGTAAACCGTTGCAAAATAGTTGGCGTATATTTCTGTTCATTTTGATTCAGGAGAATTGTTATGACCCAACTTAAATCTGTTCCAGTAAAAATCGGTATTCGTCCAACCATTGACGGTCGTCGCCTTGGTGTGCGGGAATCTTTAGAAGATCAAACCATGAATATGGCAAAACGGGTTGCCAAGTTGTTAGAGAGCGAAGTTCGCCATACTAATGGGGATTTTGTCGAGTGTGTTATTGCCGATAGTTGCATCGGTGGGGTGTTTGAAGCCGCGGCCTGTGCGGAGAAATTCAAACGGGAAAATGTCGGTGTGGTACTGACGGTGACGCCTTGTTGGTGCTACGGTTCGGAAACTATTGATATGGATCCACATATGCCAAAAGCGATTTGGGGCTTTAACGGCACCGAACGTCCAGGGGCGGTTTACTTAGCCGCAGCGTTAGCGGGGCATAACCAAATGGGTTTACCAGCGTTCTCCATTTATGGCACCGAAGTGCAAGAGGCAAGCGATCAATCCATTCCTGATGATGTAAAAGAAAAATTACTGCGTTTCGCCCGTGCAGGCTTGGCGGTGGCAACCTTGCGTGGCAAGTCTTATCTCTCTATTGGTTCTGTCTCCATGGGAATAGCAGGTTCTATCGTAAACCAAGCGTTTTTCCAAGATTATCTCGGCATGCGTAACGAATATGTCGATATGAGCGAATTGACTCGCCGCATGGAGCGTGGCATTTACGACAAAGAAGAATATGAATTAGCACTGAAATGGGCGAATGATTTCTGTATTGATGGCGTGGATGTCAATGCCCCAGAAAACCAAATGAATGCAGAAGAAAAAGCCAAATTGCGTGAAACCTTGGTGAAAATGACCATCATCACCCGTGATTTAATGGTCGGTAATCCAAAACTTGCTCAACTTAATTTTGGCGAAGAAGCTTTGGGACACAATGCAATAGCGGCGGGTTTCCAAGGGCAACGCCATTGGACAGACCACAGCCCGAACGGCGACTTTATGGAAGCACTGCTCAATTCCACGTACGACTGGAACGGCGTGCGTCCCCCTTATATTTTAGCCACCGAAAACGACTCGTTGAATGCGGTCAATATGTTGTTCGGTAACTTACTTACTGGTCAAGCTCAAATCTTCGCGGATGTGCGGACTTACTGGAGCGAAGACGCTGTGGAACGTGTTACTGGCTGGCGACCAGAAAGTGGCTTTATCCATTTAATCAATTCAGGCTCAGCCGCATTAGATGGCACGGGGCAGCATCAAGACAAAGACGGCAACCCAGTGATCAAACCAGTATGGGAAGTGACCGAAGAAGATGGTAAACGTTGCTTAGCAAATACCCGCTGGTGCCCTGCGGTATATGAATATTTCCGTGGCGGTGGCTTATCTTCCCAATATCTCACCAAAGGCGGAATGCCGTTCACAATGCACCGTATCAACTTAGTGAAAGGTGTCGGACCGGTGCTGCAAATTGCAGAAGGTTGGTCAATTGATTTGCCTGAAAACGTGCATGATATTCTCAACAAACGCACCAACGAAACTTGGCCAACCACATGGTTTGTCCCACGTTTAACTGGCAAAGGGGCGTTCACTGATGTTTATTCGGTGATGGCGAACTGGGGGGCGAACCACTGTGTTGCCACTTATGGACACGTGGGGGCGGATTTAATCACTCTAGCGTCAATGTTGCGTATTCCTGTTTGTATGCACAACGTTGCGGATAAAGATGTATTCCGCCCAAGTGCATGGAACCTATTTGGTCAAGACAAAGAAGGTCAAGACTATCGTGCTTGTGCGAATTTCGGACCGCTTTATCGTTAATTGAAAACATTCCTCCCTTGTTTTGGCGGGGGGGATGATATTCATATGGAGATATTTATGCCTATCTCACTTATTTTCGACTGTGGTGCAACGAATTTACGCACCGTGGCGATTGATGCTGAAGGGAAGCTGTTGGCGGTGCATCATTTGCCGAATAACACCCAAACGGGCGAAGAATCAGTGGACTATCATATTTGGGATATTGATGAAATTTGGCAGAAGTTGATGACTTGTGCCAAACAGACGCTTGATCAACTTTCTGTTGAACAGCGAGCGGATATTGTTGGGATCTCGGTTACCACCTTCGGGGTGGACGGTACGATTTTCGGCAAAGACGGTGAGCCGCTCTACCCGATTATTTCGTGGAAATGCCCGCGAACACTACCAGTGATGGAAAACATCGCTAAGCTGATTGATGTCCAAAAACTTTACCAACGCAACGGCGTGGGACATTACAGCTTCAACACGCTATTCAAATTGCTGTGGCTGAAGCAGAACAAGCCTGAGCTGTTCGCTCAAGCAGAGAGCTTTCTGTTTATTTCTTCCATTTTGACCTATCGGCTGACAGGCGTACAAAGTACTGATCGCACCATGGCAGGCACATCAATGATGACTAACATCGCCCAAGATGACTGGGACGAAGAAGTGTTAGCATTGCTTGGGTTGCAAAAGTCCCATTTCCCTGCGATGAAAAGTGCGGGCGAGAAAATCGGTACGCTTAAAGCAGATTTAGCCTCAGAGCTCGGTTTGTCAGCGGAAATTCCAGTGATCTCTGCAGGGCATGATACCCAATTTGCGATTTTTGGATCGGGGGCGGATTATCATCAACCAGTACTCAGCTCAGGTACTTGGGAAATTTTAATGGCTCGCACCGAGCAAGCCAAACCTGAATGGCAACAAGCTCAAAATGGCTTAACCATTGAATTTGATAGCCAAGCTGGTTATTTCAACCCGGGTGTGCAATGGGTCAGCTCAGGCGTGATGGAGTGGATTGGTCGTACTTTCTTCAGCGATGTTGCTAATAGCAATGCCTACTACCCAACGATGATCAGCGAAGGTGAGCAAGTACCTGCTGGCTCCAATGGTGTGCAATTGCAAGGCAGATTTGATGGCACTACCCACCAAACTGGCTCCATTGTAGGTCTTTCAATGCACAAAACCCGTGGCGAAGTATATCGATCAGGCTTGGAATATATGGCGTTCCGTTTAAAAGAAGGTTTGGCATTGCTAGAGCAAGTGGGCCAATTCAAGGCCCGCCGCTTAATTTGCGTTGGCGGTGGATCCAAAAATCGTTTGTGGAACCAAATTCGTGCTGATGTATTGAATATCCCGATTGATGTGGTCGATTTTTCCGAAACCACCGTACTCGGTGCGGCAATGTTCACTTTTACCGGTACGGGCGTGTTTGACAACGTTCAAGCTGCCCAAAATGCAATGAAACCAGCGATTAAGCGGATCGAACCGAGCGAAAATGTGAAGGTTTACGCATCATTGTAAGTTGTCGGGTGGGTTTTGGCCCACCAAGATCACAACAAGCGGTCTGATTTTTGAAAACATTTGCAAATGGTGGGTCAAACCCACCCGACAGGAGTTTCTATGTTAAAAGGCATTCACCCTGCGTTATCACCTAATTTATTGAAAATCCTTGCGGAAATGGGACACGGTGATGAAATCGTGCTATCCGATGCCCATTTTCCTGCTCATCAACTGCATTCCAATGTGATTCGGGCAGATGGTCTGACAATCGCCACGTTATTAGAAGCAATCACGCCACTGTTTGAATTTGACCAATATGTCGATGCTCCATTAGCGATGATGGCAGCGGTGGCGGGCGACACGCTCGATCCAACGGTGGAAGAAAGTTATCTCGCTGCCATTCGTCAAATCAACGGTGATGTGCCGAAAGTCGAACGTGTTGAGCGTTTCGCCTTTTACGATCGAGCCAAACAAGCCTATGCGGTGGTAGTGACTGGCGAACTCGCCAAATACGGCAACATTATTTTGAAAAAAGGGGTGACTCCCGTTTATCAACCTTAGAGGTGATTATGAGTAACAGAACAGCGTTATCACGCAAAATTATCGATACTTGTTTAGAAATGACCCGCTTGGGTTTAAACCAAGGCACCGCAGGCAACATCAGCGTACGTTATGAAAACGGGATGCTGATTACTCCTTCGGGTATGCCTTACGAAAAAATGACCGAAGACGATATTGTCTATGTCGATAACGATGGCAATTTCGAAGCGGGCAAAATTCCATCAAGCGAATGGCAATTTCACCAAGCCGTTTATCAAACTCGTCCAGAACTGAATGCGGTGGTGCATAACCATGCGATTAACTGTACTGGCGTGGCGATCTTAAACAAACCTATTCCTGCGATTCACTATATGATTGCGGTAACAGGAACGAATCAAGTGCCTTGCGTACCTTATGCCACTTTTGGAACATGGCAGTTAGCAGAATATGTGAAGAAAGGCATCGCCCAAAGTAAAGCGATTTTATTACAGCACCATGGAATGATTGCGGCTGAAGCCAATTTAGAAAAAGCCTTATGGGTTGCACATGAAGTGGAAGTGTTAGCAACACTTTATCTCAAATTGCTTGCAACAACACCAAATGTGCCTGTCCTTTCTGATGAAGAAATTGAAGTGGTACTGGGCAAATTCTCAACCTATGGCTTGCGAGTAGAAGAAAAACATTGCCCATGTAGCTGATGATATCGGCTTACAAGCGGTCAGATCCGTTGCAAAATTTGCAAATGATCTGACCGCTTGTTGTTTTTGTCTTTTCTCTTTGCCTCTTTTCTCGTTTTCCTTCTGCCCGAAATGCCCGATTTTTTAAAAATATTGGAAAAATCGGGCAAGATAAAAATTCACCAAATCGCTATTTTTGTGAGCTATATCACAAAAAAAATGCCATTTCCGTAAAACTTCTTTCAGTTACGTCAGTTTTGTTAAAAGATAGTGTTGCTTTTTTTAGAAGTTTCAATAATTTCTAGGAATAACCAAATCAAAAGATAATGATTAACGGAGGCAGTATGACAGCAGTGAAACCCGATGTGCCATTGCTTTCTATGCAAAATATCAGCAAATCATTTGTTGGGGTACAAGCGCTGAAAAATGTGCAGTTGGAACTGCATAAAGGGGAAGCTCATGCCTTAATGGGCGAAAATGGGGCGGGGAAATCAACCTTAATGAAGTGCTTAATTGGGGTGTATCAAGCCGACGAAGGCACAATCACTTACAAGGGCAAGCAGGTGAATTATTCGTCTGTGCTTGAAGCTCAGCAGGAAGGTATCAGTATGATCTTCCAAGAGCTGAACCTGATCCCTCATTTGACGGTGGCAGAAAATATTTTCTTCGCTCGTGAGCCAACTCATTTTGGTGTAGTTGATAAAGCGAAAATGAATAAAGAGGCGGCGGAGTTGCTCAATATGTTTGATATTGATGTCCAGCCAACAGATTTAGTCAAAGATTTATCGGTGGCTCGTCAGCAAATGGTGGAAATTGCCAAGGCCCTTTCTTTTGATGTGGAAGTGTTGATTATGGATGAACCCACCTCTGCTCTCACCGAAAAAGAGATTGAAAAACTGTTTGAATTAGTCCGTCGCTTAAAAGAAAAAGGGGTGTGTATCGTTTACATTTCACACCGTATGGATGAACTCAAACAAATCTGTGACCGTATTACCATTTTCCGTGATGGCACTTATGTATCTAGCCACCGTTTCGATGAAATCACAATGGATGAAATCATCACCAAAATGGTTGGGCGTACCTTAGATAATCACTTCCCGCCAAAAACCGCTGTCGTTGATGAGAATGAAGTTGTGATGTCCGTTTACCAAGCAGAGCGTTATGGTGTGTTTGAAGCCTTAGATTTTGCCCTGTTCAAAGGGGAGATTTTAGGTATCACAGGGCTAGTTGGGGCAAAACGGACGGAATTGGCTCGGGCAATTTTTGGTGCGGATCCATTAGATAGTGGTGAAATTTATGTACACAGTGCCAAAGTGTCGATTAAAAGCCCTGCGGACTCCATTCAAGCGGGCATCGCCTACCTGTCAGAAGACCGTAAATTAAATGGTGTGGCAGTGCGAATGAGCATTCGAGAAAATATCACGATGGCGGCGATGGATAAAGTTACCGATGGCTTGGGGATTATTTCCACTGCTCAAGAGTTGGAAGCCAGTGATACTTTCATCAAGAAAATGGAAATCAAAACACCAACCCCTGAGCAGTTGGTCAATAATTTAAGTGGCGGTAACCAACAAAAAGTGGTTATCGGCAAATGGTTGTTCCGTGATGCAAAAGTGATGATTTTCGATGAGCCAACGCGGGGTATTGATGTGGGGGCAAAATACGCTATCTATCAATTACTTGATGAGCTTGCTGCAAGCGGTGTGGGAGTGATTATGATCTCCTCTGAGTTGCCTGAAGTGCTAGGTATTTCTGACCGTATTATCGTGATGCGAGAAGGCAAGATGACCGCAATGCTCGAAACCAAACAGACCAACCAAGAAGAAATTATGCACTATGCGACAGGCGTAAAAGATATGTTCGCCCATAAACATAATAATTAAGGAGTTTCCAATGAACGAGAAATATAAAGATTTGCTACGCAAAATGGCGGCACTTGCAGGGCTTATTCTGTTGGTGATTTTCTTTAGTGTGACCAACGAATACTTCTTTACTTCCAACAATATCATGACAGTTGGTTTGCAAACCTCGACTATCGCCTTAATTGGTATCGGAGCGACCTGTGTGATTTTAACGGGTGGTATCGATTTGAGTACGGGCTCTGTCGTTGCCCTTTCAGGTGTAGCAGCTGCGATGATCGTGAATGCGGGTGTGCCTGTGCCACTTGGTATGATTTTCGGGATTTTAGTCGGTGGAATTTGTGGCTTGATTAATGGTGTGTTGGTAACACGAATGAAACTGCCACCATTTATTGCTACCTTGGGTATGATGATGGTGGCTCGTGGTTTAGCCCTTTATGTGACCAACGCAGCACCTGTTTCGGGTATGCCAGAATCCTTTGCTGCTCTTGGTAACGGTGCGTTATTCAAAATGGTGGAAGAAGGCCCGAATGGCTTACCGAAAGTGGTGTTTGCGGGCATTCCGTATCCTGTGATTATTATGATCTTCATCACCGTCTTATTCACCTTTGCCCTCACTAAACTCAAAGTAGGTCGCTACATTTACGCTATCGGTTCGAATGAAGAAGCCGCTCGTTTATCAGGGATCAAAACCAACCTTATTAAAATTTATGCTTACGTTGCCAGTGGCTTGCTCTCTGGTTTAACGGGCGTAATCCTTGCATCTCGTTTAGTCACTGCACAGCCAAACGGTGGTGTGGCATACGAGCTAGATGCAATCGCAAGTGCAGTAGTCGGGGGAACATCGTTGATGGGCGGTGTCGGTACCATTCCTGGCACGTTAATTGGGTCATTCATTATCGGTGTACTCCGTAATGGTTTGAATATGAATGGCGTCTCATCGTTTGTGCAAATGATTGTTATCGGGTTAGTGATTATCGTCGCTGTGTCGTTAGACCAGCTCCGTCAATCTAAGAAACTTGGTAAAAAATAGTCCACATAGGAGATCTCATATGAAAAAATTAGCAATCGTAACAGCAACCGTTTTAGGTTTATCTACCCTTTTCGCTGGCTCTGCTTGGGCAAAATCAAATGAAATTGCGGTGATCGTAAAATCCGCCAACTCAACCTTCTGGCAAAACGTAAAAAAAGGGGCAGATGATGCAGGCAAAGGAATGGGTGAGTACAAAGTGACTTTCCAAGGTCCTGAGTCCGAAACGGCGATCGATGCTCAAGTGAATATGGTGGATAACGCGGTTAACCGTGGTGTTGCAGGTATTGTATTGGCTCCATCAGATCCAGTGGCATTGGTTCCAGCAGTGAAAAAAGCCTATGAAAGTGGTATTCCTGTCGTGTTAATCGACTCAGGTCTTAACAGTGATGGCAAATATTACCAATCATTCTTAGCAACGGATAACCGTGCAGCAGGTAAATTAGCAGCTGAAAAATTACTGGCTAAAGTAAAAGGTGGAAAAGTAGCGGTAATGTCGTTCACTCAAGGTGCACAATCTGCAATTGAGCGTACAGGTGGCTTCGTGGATACCGTAAAAGCGAAAGCAGAATACAAAATTGTAGGGCCTTACTACTCTAATTCAGAAATGGTTACTGCATTAAACCAAACCGAAGACGTTTTAGGTTCTAACCCAGATATCGCAGCCATCTTCGGTGCAAACGAACCAACTGCAGTGGGTATGGCGCGTGCGGTTAAACAAAAAGGCTTTGCGGGTAAAATTGTTGCAGTAGGCTTTGATGGTAACTCAGACCTACAAAACTTCGTGCGTGATGGAACCTTAGATGGCATCGTGGTGCAATCTTCTTACCAAATGGGTTATAAAGGGGTTGATTCTGTAGGTAAAATCATTAAAGGTGAAAAAGTGGAGAAAACTATCGACACAGGTGTTGTTTATGTAACCAAAGACAACATTGACTCAGAAGAAGCGAAAGCTGTTCTTTACTAATAAAGAAAAGGCGACAAGCAGCGGTCTGTTCTTAATCATTTTTTACGCTTCCAACCTTCTGTTGCTGGCTAATTATTTAGAAGGAGATTCTCTAGCAATCCGAGAAATTGTACTGCGGAAGCGTTATTGGATGTATATAGAATGGCTTTTTGATATTGAAAATAATGCCCCCAATCGGCTAGGCCGTTGGGGGCATGGTAATGTTTATTTTTTTACTTCTTCTTTATTGAAATGTTCGGTGAAGAAGAAAGTGTGTTGGTGAATCGATTCACGCCAATAGTCCCAAGTGTGTGAACCTGGTTTTTCGATGTAAGTGTGTTTTACATTGAGATCCAGTAGCTTTTTGTGGAGAGCTCGATTGGGCTCAATAAAAAAATCATCGATACCACAGTCGATGATGATTTGTGTTTTACTAAAAATAAAACGATGAGCTAAGTCTGTGATATTGTAATTTTCCCAATTTTTATTGATCACGGCAGAAATTCCCCAATTATGTTGATATTGCTGTGGGATAACGCCGCCACTCATACTGCCGATATAGCCAAATAAATCTTGGTTATTCACACCGATATACAAAGCACCAAATCCCCCCATGCTCAGTCCGGTAATCGCTCGATGTTCTTTGGCGGCAATAGTCGCATAGTTTTGATCAATATAAGGCACTAACTCTTTAGCGATAAAGGTGTGGTATTTAGAGTCAGGCTTGACTTCGCTATCTACAAACCAGCTGTCGTAGTTGCCATCGGTAGAAACATAAATCACATGGTATTTATCGGCTAATTCTCCTAATGCCGTTTTTTCAGGGTAATTACGATGGTTGCCAGACCAACCATGTAAAGTATAAATGACACTATATTTTTTATCCTCAGAATAGCCGTTAGGGAGTACGACTGTCGTCGGTACTTTTTTATTCATACTAGGGCTGAATACGTCTATTTGTTTTTCAACAAATGCCATACTGCCAGCGGAATAGCATAAACCGAATACCACACAAGAAAAACCAATGATCTTTTTCATCATAGACTCCTTTAATGTTATGGATTGAACGTAATGCTTATATCGACATAATGCGTATTGGTATAAAAAATAGCAATGTATTTAGGTTGAGATAAATCAAAGGAAAAATTATTTTTTATGGCGAAATAAACATACTTGTAAGAACAAATGCCCGATTTTGACCGAATGTGTAAAAATCGGGCATTTTTCTACCGTTCAACCCCACCCATTTTGTGATTTTGTTCACAAAAAATTAACTAAAAAGATACAAATCAAATAAATCTGTTTAGAAAGTCACCGTTTTGGTCAATCATAACTCAGTACAAGCGGTCAGATCCCGACAACATTTTGCAAATGACCCTATTTCCACTCAACTCGAAGGAGAATTTTATGGTTAAGTCTTATCAAATGTATATCAATGGCGAATTTACTGATGCTGCCCACGGTCATACTTTTGAAGTGTATAACCCAGCGACTGAACAAGTGGTTTCGACGGTGCCTCGCTCAAGCGATATTGATGCGATCCGAGCCATTGATGCGGCGGACAACGCTCAAGAAGCGTGGGAGAGATTGCCTGCCGTTGAGCGTGGTAAATATCTGCGGTTGATTGCGAACGGCATTCGTGAACGAGCTGATGAAATCGCCCGCACGATCACCGAAGAAATGGGTAAAACGTTGGCTCTCTCGTTAGTAGAAGTGAATTTTACTGCCGACTATTTGGATTATATGGCGGAGTGGGCTCGCCGTTATGAAGGCGAAATCATCCAAAGCGACCGTCCGAATGAGCATATTTTCTTATATAAAAAAGCGATTGGTGTGACCACAGGGATTTTGCCGTGGAACTTCCCTTTCTTCCTTGTGGCTCGCAAAACCGCACCAGCCTTGGTAACGGGGAATACAATCGTGATCAAACCGAGTGAAGATGCCCCAAACAACGCCATTTTGTTTGCAGAAATTGTGCATAAAATCGGCTTGCCGAAAGGGGTTTTCAACGTGGTAACAGGCTTTGGTAACGAAGTGGGTCCAGAGCTTTCGTCTAATGAAAGAGTGGGAATGGTATCCTTCACAGGCAGCCAGTTAGCAGGGCATAAAGTGATGGAAGCCGCAAGCAAAAACATCGTGAAAGTGAACTTAGAGCTTGGTGGTAAAGCCCCTGCGATTGTATTAGACGATGCTGATTTAGAATTAGCCGCCACCGCTGTGGTAAATTCTCGGGTGATCAACTCAGGGCAGGTGTGTAACTGTGCGGAGCGGATTTACGTTCACCGCAGCATCAAAGACGCTTTCGTGGCGAAACTCACTGAAAAAATGCAAGCGGTGCGTTATGGTAATCCATTAGAGCGTGATGACATTGATATGGGGCCGCTCGTCAATGAAAAAGGCCTAATTAAAGTGAAAGAGTTGGTTGAACGTTCATTGCAACAAGGCGGACGTTTGGTGATGGGTGGTAAAGTGGTCGAAGGCACGGGCTACTATTTCGAGCCGACCATTATTGATAATGTGGACAATTCAATGGAAATTATGCGGTCAGAAATTTTTGGGCCAGTGATTCCTGTTGCCACATTCGATACTATTGATGAAGCGATCAAACTTGCTAACGACTGTGAATACGGCTTAACGTCGTCCGTTTACACCCAAAATTTAAACAAAGCGATGAAAGTCATCTCCCGTTTGAAATTCGGTGAAACCTATGTGAACCGTGAAAACTTCGAAGCAATGCAGGGCTTCCACGCAGGCTGGCGGAAATCGGGTATTGGCGGTGCTGATGGCAAACACGGCTTAGAAGAATATCTCCAAACCCAAGTGGTTTACTTGCAGTTTGATGATAAGGTCTAACCTTTAGGGCTAACAAGCGGTCAGATCCCAGCAAAAATTTGCAAAAAATTGGCGGGATCTGACCGCTTGTTGTCTATATCTACTTAAATCCGTCCGAATTTACCCCGATTGAAATCATCAATCGCTTGGCGAATTTCTTCAATGGAATTCATGACGAATGGGCCATAACCAACCACAGGCTCATCAATCGGCACACCCGAAAGCAGTAAAATTTTCACTTCCGCATCGCCTGCAGAGACACGCACTTCGCCGTTGGTTTGTTCAAAGTTTACCAACTGACCTGCACTGGCGTTGTCTTTGCCGTTGAACGTGGCATCACCACGTAATACCACCATAGAAAGACTGTGGCTGGCTGGAATGTTAAACACGGCGTCTTTACCTGCATGGATCACCACATCCCACACATTCATTTCAGTGAATGTGTCTGCCGCCCCTTTGGTTGTGTCCATTTCACCCGCAATGATGCGAACGTGTCCCGCATCATTTGGAAGTGCGATCACCGGAATGTTCTCTTTGGCTAGATGTTGATAGCGTGGTGGGGTGTTTTTGTCTTTTGCAGGCAAATTGACCCAAAGTTGCACCATTTCAAATGTGCCACCGCTTTTGCTGAAGGCTTCAGAGTGAAACTCTTCGTGCATAATGCCCGCACCTGCGGTCATCCATTGTACATCGCCCGCTTTGATCACGCCGCCGCCACCGGTGGAGTCACGGTGAGCTACTTCGCCTTGGTAAGCGATAGTCACCGTTTCAAACCCTTTGTGCGGATGCTCGCCCACGCCGTGGGCGTGATCTTCATAATGACGGTTTGGCTCGAAGTGGTACGGTGCCGCATAATCCAACATTAAGAATGGATTGGTGCCACGATCTTCACCCATATGAGAGAAAAGTGGTTGTACTAAGAAACCATCGCCAACCCAGTGTTGGCTATTTGCTTGATAAACTTTTTTCACATTACGCATAATAAAATCCTTTGTTTTCAATTGGTGAATTTTTAGTGAAGTTGCATACCCACAGCTTGCATTTCACGTAATTTTGCGGGGGTAACGTCATTCCCTTCACTATCTAGTACGGTTACTGTGGACATAATATTCACCACTTGGCCGCGAATTTGGCTGAGATAGGCTTGACGTAAAGTGGCACGCTCTGCGATTTCATCACTACTCAAGCCAACCGTTTTGGCTTTACGTGCCAGTTCATTGATTCGATCTAATTCTGCGATACGCATCGTTTGCTCCTTGGTTATCTTCATTTAATTTTGCTAATTTTCACTAGCATTTCGTTTTGTTGTATGTATTATATGATGTACAAACCTAATTACAAGTACGCACATTTTTGATACTGTAAAAGACGTGAAAAAATAATGGGAGAAAGACAATGAAAGAAAAACCAGAAAGCCTTGAACATCAATCCGTTTGTTGCCCTGTTAGCACCACATTAGAAATTATTGGCGGGAAATGGAAAGTGTTGATTTTGTATCACTTAAACAGCCAAACTCGCCGTTTTAACGAGTTGCAACGGCTATTACCGAAGGTGACACAGCGGATGCTCACCTTGCAATTACGTGAATTAGAAATGGACGGTATCGTTCATCGTGAAGTTTATCCCCAAGTACCACCAAAAGTAGAGTATTCACTCACGGAATTTGGTTCTACCTTGATGCCAGTGATTGAAGCGATGTTTGAATGGGGGCAACGTTATGCGGTGGAGTGTTTGAAACACAAGAAAGGGGCATAACAAGCGGTCACTTCCTTGCAAAATTTTGCAAAAACTGACCGCTTGTGTTTACTTCGCAAATGCTATTGAGTGAGTGCAAGCTACTGAGTTTTATAAACGAATTAGTGCTTCGTCCTTACTTAGTATTACTTAGTATTAGGAGGCATCGCTTTTTTGATCTTATTTGTGATTGTGCGATGGCGACATAATACCGCACATCTAGTTTCTGTTTACATACCTTTACAAGCAAAAATACATTTGAGATAATATGATAATTATTGTTATTTGTATTTTTGTTTGCTTATTTCCTTTCTTTATTACCTTATATAAGTAAATTCTTAAATATACAACCTTCTATGAGATAAAACATAATGAGAAATAGAGTGCATTCTATTCTTATAACAACATTCGTTACTTGTTTACATGTGTTACTCGCTTGGGGGCTGATGCAAATTCCTTTTAATACCTTAGAGTTTGATGAGATCAGTAATTTACAAATGGTTGAAGTTAATCTCGGTGTGGAGGCACCGAGTGTTGAGGTAGCACCAGAACCTGAGCCTGAGCCTGAACCAGAGCCCGAACCTGTTGTTAAGGAAGAAATTACTACGACTGAAGTACCTGAGCCAGTTGCTGATTTGGTTAAGGAAGAACCCAAAATTGAGCCACCACCAAAAGTCGAACCCCCGAAAAAGAAACCAGAACCTAAACCTAAAAAGGCAGAGAAAAAACCAAAAGAGAAGAAAGAGGTGAAAGTTGCAAAAAAAGCAGAAAAACCGACCGCTTCCCAAGGAAAACCAACAGCTGAAGGTCCTATCGGTAAGGAGAATGGGGTTGCAGGTAGTAGCGCTACGCAAGGAAATGGGCATACCAATGCCAGCCTTGGGGCTGGGTATGGTAAAGCAATGGTTGGGCGTTGTTCGGATATTTCTGATGAGGCCGATGATGAAGGTTCGGTTAAATTAAAAGTAGCTGTTGCTGAAAGTGGTAAAGCTTCTAGCGTGGAGGTCATTGGTCCATCTGGCATTAAGCGTTTGGATAATCAGGCAAAAAGAATAGCATCTTCCCATATTTATAGCCCTGCTAGATCAAATGGTAAAGCCGTTGCAGGTTTAGTTATTTTTACGATGAATTTTAAATGTGGCAGTGCTGCATAATTTAATTTCGTTTTTGAGAGGTTTTATATGAACTTAATTGACATTTTTAAACATCAGGACATGGTACTTTCTATCTCATTCGGGATATTGGTACTGATGAGTGTAATTTCTTGGAGCATTATTTTTATTCGTTTAACACGTATGATGAGCGTGAAAAGTCGCAATAAAAAAACCTTAGCCACTTTTTGGCAATCTCAACATTTGAGCGAAGCTCAACAAAATATTACTAAAGACAGTTCAGTTATTGCTCGTATTTTGAAAGAGGTTTTACCAAGTTACCAAACCTACATCAATCAAAAAGATAAACTTTCAGGCTTACAATCACAACTCTCTTTGAAAGACTTCTTAACGTTAAATATTCGCAATGCGATGAGCCAAGTATTACGTCAGTTTGATGGTGGATTAGTTACTTTAGCTTCCATTGGTGCGGTTGCTCCTTTTATCGGTTTATTTGGAACAGTATGGGGTATTTTTAATGCCTTAATGGATATTAGCCAGCAGGGGCAAGTGAGTATTGCAACAGTGTCTGCACCAATTGGTGAGGCTCTTGTCGCAACGGCAATGGGGTTATTTGTAGCGATTCCAGCAGTATTAGCTTATAACGCCATTACTCGCTTAAATCGTAATTTATCCCAAGATTTAGATGCGTTTGCACACGATCTTTATGTGTTCTTACTCAACAAAACAGAGGGCTAAAAAATGGCATTTGGATCATTTGAGAAAGAATCTGGCGGTGTGATGTCAGACATTAACGTTACCCCCTTGGTTGATGTCATGTTAGTGTTGTTGATTGTATTTATGATCACAATGCCTGTTTTAACCCAATCTATTCCTCTTGAGCTACCAACGTCAAGCATTGAAAAACAATCTGAGCCGAAGAAAGTGATGCGTATTGCCATCAATCAATCAGGAACGTATATCGGTGAACAGCTTGTTTCAGAAGATGAGTTAAAAACTCAACTTATTCAACAGTTTCAAGAAGATAAAGATGCCGTTGTGGCAATTTCTGCTGATGTTGCCGTCGAGTATCGCTATGTTGTGAAGGTGTTAGAACTTGCTCAACAGTCAGGCTTGAAAAAAATCGGATTTGTAACGGAAGTGAAATAAGACAAGAGGTTTCTTATGAAGTATGCAGTAAAAACAACGTTAGCGGTTGTGATCTCTTCAATGCTTGCAGCCTGTGGCGGCACAAAAGGTAGTTTTGGTGTAGATGATGTTGAGGTTGAAAAACCGGGCGTTACTAAGGGGAGCTCAAAAGATATCAGTACCACGCCAAGAGTAAAAGCTGAAGAAGCAGAAGGCATTATGCGTCCTGCATTAGGGTATGAAGTGAAGATTCCTGTGAGAAATCGTCATCCTAAAAATAAAGATGTACACGTTTCATTGAATACGGAAAGCATTGTTGCCTTGAATCAAAATAATAATGACGTTCCTCATTTAGATGAGGTAAAAAAATCGTCAGATAATGCGGTTGTAATTTATACCCATACGAATACGGGTAAAGCAAGTGCGGAAAGAAATACGGAGTATGTGAAATCAGGCTATGTAGCAAATATAGGTTGGACGGATAGACGCTTTCGAGAGGGAATATTTAAGGTGGGGCCTTACGGTTATGTTTATTACCATGGAACAAACCCTTCAACCGCAGTACCTGCAACATTGAAGGCAACTTACCAAGGGACGTGGGATTTTGTAACAGATGCAAAAGACGGACGTAATTTTGATGGTTCAGGCTTTAACCCGGGTATTTACCGTCCAGGTGATTTTGCTGGGGCATCTTCTTTTGATGATCGTGTTCATAATCAGAAAGATGGTAATAAAATTGGACATACAAGTGAGTTTGATGTTGATTTTGGCACCAAAAAACTCTCTGGCAAGCTATATAAGCATACTGAGGTAAATAATAATAACCCTGAACAAGCACATCTTCTTCGTTATACGATATCAGCTGACATTGTAGGAAACCGCTTTAAAGGAAAAGCGATTGCTAATGATAAAAATAATGAAGCATTTAAACAGGATTCCAACTACCTAGAAGGGGGGTTCTACGGACCAAACTCCGAAGAGTTAGCAGGGAAATTCTTAGCAAATGATTATTCTTTATTCGCTGTATTTGCTGGAAAGCGTGCGAAAACAGAAGGTGAAAAAGTCGAGAAACAATACGATGCGGTTTATATTCCTTTAGATAATTTTAAGGCTAACGATCTCAATACGTTCGGTAATATCGATAAACTAATTATTGATGGTAAAGAGTATGATATTGCTACGAATAAAGATACTTTTGTAAGTTATAAAACGGATAAAAAAGACGGCACTAAAATAGTGATCTGTTGTAGCAATTTAGATTATGTCAAATTCGGTAATATTGGTGTCAATAACCAAGCAAATTATTTCTTACAAGGTGAAAGAACAGCAACAAAAGAAATGCCAACCTCGGGAGAAGTAAATTACAAAGGAACTTGGGAAGGTTATATCTCGGATAGTGCGGTATGGAGTACGTCGGCAGGAAACCAAAATGGTGGAAGCCGAGCGGAGTTTGAAGTTGATTTTGGCAGTAAAAAAATTGCGGGTAAATTAACGGCGGAAGAACGTATCAACCCAACTTTTATTATTCATGGCTCTTTAGATGGAAATGGATTTAATGGTAAGGCATCAACAGGAAAAGATGGCTTCAACCTTGATCCTGCGGCAACAAATAGTTCACGCATTGTTCATATTCAGAATGTTGATGTCAAAGGCGGATTCTTCGGCAAAGATGCATCGGAATTAGGTGGTTCTTTCCACAGTGAAGCATCAAAAGTGGGCGTTGTTTTTGGCGCAAAACGCCAAGCAAATGAATAATGAGGTATGCCATGAAGCAATCTGTATTTAAGTTAAATTTAATTAGCGTCGCACTTTTTTCAAGCTGTTTAGTTGGTGTTGTGCAAGCGGATGAAAGTCAAGAAAAAATTACTACACTAAGCGATGTGACTGTTACAGGGGTGAAGAAAAAAATTCACCGTAAGGAAAATGAAGTCACTGGCTTAGGTAAATTAGTAAAAAATGTTGATTCTATCAATAAAGAGCAGATTTTAGGAATTCGAGATCTCACTCGTTATGATCCGGGTATTTCTGTGGTTGAGCAAGGTCGAGGTGCATCAGCGGGTTATTCGATTCGTGGTGTGGATAAGAACCGTGTTGCGTTAGTGGTTGATGGTCTTCCGCAGATTCAATCCTATGATGTACTTCGCTCATCTGGTGGAAGTGGTGCGATCAATGAAATTGAATATGAGAATATTCGCTCTATCGAAATTAGTAAAGGAGCGAGTTCTGCAGAATACGGTAGCGGCTCTTTAGGGGGAGCGGTCGGTTTTAGAACCAAAGAAGCAAAAGATATTATCAAGCCTGGGCAAAGTTGGGGGCTAAATAGTAAAAGTGCTTATAGCAGTAAGAATAAGCAGTTTACCAACTCACTTGCTTTTGCAGCAGAGCACAATGGCTTTGATGCGTTAGTCGTTTATACCCATCGTAAAGGGAAAGAATTACAAGTTCATAAAGATGCGGGTAGCCGCTCTCAAACGATTCAACGTGTTTCAGGCTATTTAAACGAGTATCAGCTTTCACATACGCTTGATGAAAGAGCAAAATACGATTGGTTTTTAATTGAAAGTGAGTGTAAAACCTTAGATTGCCAGCCTAAGCCAGGTGTAAGAATGACGAGAGCAACTCCTCCTACTCGCCGAGAAGTACCCGCATTGAGTGCTGCTGAGGAGAAAAACTATCTGGCGATGGTTCATCCAATCGAAACGGTAAGCGGTAATGAATATACGGGTGAAGGTAGAGTTAAACCGAATCCAATGGATTATAAAACGGATTCTTGGTTAGTTAGATTAGGCTATCAATTTACCCCTAAACACTATCTTGGCACTATTTTTGAACATACCAAGCAGCAGTATGATATTCAGGATATGGCAGTACCCAAATATTTTACGAATGCAGATGTACAGCGTAATCTTTCACCAAATCCAAATACAGGCATTTATGAAGGGAATAATATTTTAGATGGTCTAGCATTCCGTAAAGAGTATTTCCGTCCGTTAGCGATAGGGTTACGTTGGTCTCGTACACAATTTATTGATGAAGAGCATACAAAAATACGTTCAGGTTTAGTCTATCGCTATATGAATCCCGAAAAAGATGGGGTTGTGGATAATCTTACTTTAAGTGCGGATAAGCAGAAAATTGTGATTGATAACTTCTTGCATCAAAAACATTGTTCTGCGTATCCAACCGTGGATAAACATTGCTTACCAAGTTTAGATAAGCCTTGGTCTTACTATCAAGCCGAACATAATGTTTATACCGAGAAGCACGATGTCGTTAGACTTGAGTTGGATAAAACCGTCAAGCTTGGATTTACCAAACATAAATTAGGGGTATTAACCGGTTTCGATAAGTTTAAGTCTAGCTTAGCTCGCAGTGATTTCTTTGAACAGTATGCAGGCTTTGAATGGAAAACATTATTGGGTCGTGGGACTTTTGATAGCCCCTATATTTATCGCAGAGAAAAAGAGCAAATTGTGACCAAGCAGCTCTGTAATTGGGAAAAACCTTCAGGTTTAACAGATTGCTATACTCGCCACATTACAGGGCATAATTACTATCTAGCGCTACGTGATCATATGAGTTTAGGTAAGTATATTGATTTTGGGGTTGGTGCACGTTATGACTATCATCAAATGAAATCAAATGATAAATGGACAGGCAAAGGTTCTTACAAAACCTTCTCTTGGAATGCGGGTATCGTTGCTAAACCGACGGATTATATGTCACTTTCCTATCGTGTCTCGACAGGCTTCCGTGTACCAAGTTTCCAAGAGCAATTTGGTTTACGCACACCGGGCTTAGAGCGTGGTCGTGATGATGATGCACAGTATGTGAGTAAACTCGATCCTGAAAAAGCCTTTAACCAAGAAGTCGGCATTACCTTTAGAGGTGATTTTGGAACACTTGAGACGAGTTACTTCAAAAATACCTATAAAGATATGATTACTCTAGCGAAGATCCGAGGGCTTGATGCTGGAAACGTGTTTAGCTATGGCTACCACAATGCACAAGAAATCGAACTCACAGGGATTAACTTGCTAGGCAAAATTGACTGGAATGGTGTTTGGGAAAAAGTTCCAGAAGGCATTTACACTTCTCTCGCTTACAACCGCATTAAGCCGAAGAAAGTGAAAAACAAGCCGAATTACACCCATATTCAAAGCCCATTATTGGATTCATTACAACCTTCTCGCTATATCATTGGGTTAGGTTATGATGATCCAAATGATAAATGGGGAATCCTTGGTTCTATGACCTATTCAAAAGGAAAAAGTAATGCGGAGTTAATTGGAACGGTAGAACACGGTGAGCGTGTTTATGCGGAACAATCTACTAAAAAACGCACAAAACCTTGGCGTATTTATGACTTAGTTGGCTATGTGAATGTAAAAGAGTTCCTAACATTGAGAGCGGGTATTTACAATGTCTTCAATACTCGTTATACCACTTGGGAATCGGTTCGCCAGTCATCTATTAATGCCTTAAATAGCCAAAAAGCGGTCACAAATTATGAGCGTTTTGCTGCACCAGGCAGAAACTTTACGCTCTCTGTGGAAATGAAGTTCTAATGATCAGCGTATAAAAAATGAAAGGGGAAACGTGCGTTTCCCCTTTGTTTTTGCAAATTTCGACAAGAAACTGACCGCTTGTTGTTACTTCACCAATGCCATTGAGAGCAAGGTGATCGGGTGTAAGCAGGTAAGATTGGTGGACATATCAATCTGCCATTTGCACGTTTCGCATTCAGATACCACAAAATCAAAGCCACCGTTATTGATGTGGTTGAATAGTGGGTTGCCTATAGCTTGGGAAACATCGTAGTTTTCCGCTTTGAAGCCGTAAGTGCCCGCAATACCACAGCATTGTGATGGCAGCATCACAATATCTAAATCAGGAATGTGACGCAACACATCTAGCGTATAAGGTGCCCAGCCTGCTTTATCAACGTGGCAAGCGGTGTGATATGCCACCCGCAGCGGCATTGATTTAAATTTTGGCTTGCGACCTTCGTTGAAAAGTTGATAGAGATAGCGAGTGACAATATTCACGTGTGGGCGAATGGCGGCGTTATCCATGCCGAGAACGTGGTGATATTCATCTCGTAAGTTCATCGTACAGCTGGAAGATGTACCGACCACATCTAAGGCTTTCTCAACCACTTTTTCCAACTCTTTCAAATTGAATTTCGCCAAGGTTTTGGCTTTTTCAGGGAAGCCGTTCACTGCCAATGGTAAGCCGCAACATTTCTCTTTTTCAAGTAGCACCACACCAATGTCCATTGCATTAAACACATCAATTAATTCTTTGCCAAGCTGTGGGTTGTTGTAGTTGACATAACAGCCGTGGTAGTAGGCAATTTTGTCTTTATACCGTCGTTGGCGTTCAGCTTCTTTTTTCAGATACCAGTTGCGGAATGAACCGAAAGCATATTTCGGTAAAGTACGATGGCGGCTGACATTTAACGTTTTTTCGAGCAGGAATTTGGTTGCTTTGAGCCCAGTAATGGTATTCACAATTGGGGCGAATGGTGTATTGAGTTTCCCCATTATATCGGTATTGCTCAGTACCGCATCCCGTAATTTATGCATCAATGGTTTGTTTTGGCGGTCGAGATGTTTATTTCTGGCACGCACGATAATGTCGCCGATTTTCACATCAGACGGGCAGGCAATTTCACACCGTTTGCAGTTGGTGCAATATTTCAGTGCTTCATCATACAAATCTGCACTTTTCAACCGCAATCGCTCTCCGTCAGGCCCTGACTGTTTCGGACCTGGGTACGCTGGATTTTGGCGAGAAACAGGGCAAACTGCTGTGCAAGCGGTGCATTTTATGCAGCTTTCAAAACTTTCATCAAAGCTTTGATGCACCATTGCAGGATTCAGATTTTGTTGAGCTTGTTCGATTAAACGTTGAATGTTATTCATAATATTTCTCCCACAATGTGGAATTTGTTATCCCTTCAAAATTTCATCTGCCACCGTCAATGCAGTGACCACAGCTACACCTGATCCACAGCCGAGTTCAAGGCTGTTGAAACCGCCGAGAACGTTGCCAATAGCATAGAGGTTTGGCACAAACTCACCTTCTTTTTGCACTTGGCAGCGGGAGTTGATTGCCACACCTGCCGATTGATACGGTTGCGGGGCGGAGAAGCGGTTTGCCGTCCATGACAAGCGGTCAGTTTTATCAAACGTTTTGCAACCGATGATATCGCTATGGAAAATCGGCTCAAAAATCTGTTCAAACTCCGCCACTAAGCCGTTACTGAAGTAGCTGCCTGTGGCTAATACAAAATGCTCTGCCACAATTGGATCTTGCTGATGCAATTGGGTGTAAATGTGGCTCACTTTGCCGTTATCAAATTTGGCTTTCAAGGCTTTATCGCCGTTGAGCATCAAGCCACCGAGTTGTTCAAATCTGGCACGTAACTGTTTGTGTTGACGAATACCAAGCAGAGAGGGTGGCAAGGTTGGCAGTTCAAAAATCGCCAAACCGACCGCTTGTTTCAGTGCGTTGAAGAAACTTTGATCGTCCAAACCAAAACAAGCGGGCAGGAAAATGGCTTCGGCACCTTGGCTGGCTTGCTGAATTTCTTTGACCAAATCCGCAAATGCCAGTTTGTGTTCCAACAGTTGAGCGATATTCACACTGCGGAATTCGCGGGCGTTATCACGTAGCTGGTCTAACTCTGGGATGTGTAAATAAGCAGTGCTAAGTTCGCAATGGGCGAATGATGGAGTCTGTTTGAGGTTGTCTGCCAATAGCTGTGGCTGGAAATCGTGGTAACCTTCAATGCCTAGCACCGCAATTTTTTGATAGGCAAAAGGCTCGTTACCTTGCACGGTCGGAACACTATTAGGTGAAAGCCATGTTGAACGCAACCCTCCAAGCGGTGTGATCCGCAGATGATTTTGCAAATGTGAACCGACTAAATCAAGGTTGAGAGAGGCGGCTAATTGTTCAAATTGTTGTGCTTTTGCGAAAGTCTTTTCTTTTCCAATCAAGCAATATGGATGTTGCGGTAGTTGTTGATAAAGTGCGGTGTAATTTTGCTCTAAGGATAGGATTTTTCGTCCGCTAGGTAGTTGACCAAGCAGATCCATTGAGCCAGAGCTAAAATCAATGGCTGCTTGCCCATTATTGATAATTACGCATTTCTTGCCTTTTTCTTGGAGGGCAATCCCACAGGTGAGTCCAGCTAAGCCCCCACCAATAATCACTACATCAAAATTCATTGTCATCTGTCCCCTGCTGTGCTTGTTGTTCAAGCGGTTGAACATCATTCAAACCGAGTAGGCTGTAATAGATCCAACTGGTAAATTCCGCTTCTCGAATGGCATCGCCCCATGCAATTGGCTCAATGCCCCGCCAACGCTCTTCCATAAAAGAGGCAAGCTGCGTAGTAGATTGGCGTGGCGTGGCAACATTAAAGCGAGTCATCAACCCTGCAGCGCGACAGGCACAAAGTTCTGCTTGGCAAGTGCCCATTCCCACACGAGTGCGGCGGCGGAGATCGACTAAGTTATTGACGCTTAATTCATCGACGGCATAACGCACTTCACCAGCGGTAACCGCTTCGCATTCGCATACCAGTGAGCGATCCAGTCGTTCTTTATCCAGCAAGCGAGTGGCACGAGAACCATGGCGATACACTGCCGAATAACGAATGGTGCTTGGCAACGAAATCACTTTACTGTTGGTTTCCGCACGGCTTTCGCTTGAGCCGGGTAAGGCTCGTTCGGCGGTGGTACAGCGAGTGGTTTTGTTTAGTTTTTTGCAAACCAGATCCGTTGCCCATTCAGCCATTAAACGGTAGGTCATCAATTTACCGCCCGTGATGGTGATAAAGCCTTCTAAGCCGTCTCGCTCTTGGTGGTCAAGCAAGACGATGCCACGGCTGACGTTACGACCAGACGGATCATCATCGCTTGCTACCAGCGGACGCACCCCCGCATATGCCCGGAGCACACGGGTATGGCGAAGGCTTGGTGCGAGCTTTTCACCTTCACGGAATAGAATATCCACTTCTTCAGGGGTCACGATCATATTATCGATTTGATCGTAGGGAATGCGACTCGAAGTCGTGCCGATTACACTGATGGTATCGCCCGGCACGAGTATGTCAGCATCGGCTGGATTGCGGCAGCGATTAATCACCATTTTGTTGATGCGGTGCCCCATGACGAGCAATGCGCCTTTCGCTGGGAACATTCGGATCTTAAGATCGGCATATTCGGCAATGCCTTGTCCCCAAATACCGCTGGCATTGACCACAATGGGAGCGAAAAATTGGCGGTCGATGCGGTTTTTGTGATCATACACATTTACGCCGATCACTTTGCCACCTTCGCGAATTAAGCCCTTCACTTCGCAGTAAGTGAATACTTTTGCACCATTTTCGGTCGCATCTAACATATTGGAAGCGGTTAAGCGGAAAGGGTCAATTGAGCCATCTGGCACCACTACAGCTCCGATTAAATCAGGATTGACAGACGGTTCCATTATTTTGGCTAATTTCGGATCAATCGCAACCGCTTCAATATCCGAGGCGGCACAAGCATCGAGGAAGGTTTTTTGGTAGTTGATGTCATCTTCAGGCAGAGTGATGAAAAGCCCTTCGGTTTCATCAATACAGTGGCGAGCAATTTTACGCAGAATGCGATTTTCGATAATGCACTCCTCGGCGGATTCACGATCTTTGACGGCATAACGTGCCCCACTGTGCAACAAACCATGGTTACGTCCAGTCGCCCCAGTGGCAATATCTCTGCGTTCCAGCAAAATACAGTTGATGCCTCGCAACGCACAGTCTCGGGCAATCCCCGCCCCTGTTGCTCCACCACCGATAATGATCACGTCGGTGCTTTGTGGCGAAAAGTCAGCAGCATTGCGATATATTTGAGGTGATATATTCATAGCTCCCCCACAATTAATTAAAAAATCATCAAAATCATTGTAAAACGAAAATATTTTAGCGTTAAACAACATTAATCAACAATAAAATGATCGAAAAAGAAAGTAAATTTGTGACATATTTCACATATGTACACAATTTTTGTGAATTGGCTCACAAAATTAAAGATTAGTGCTTTGAAAATTATCTAAAAAATTTATTATTTGCGTGGCAGGTTCAGAAATGAACATTTTTCTTTTACCTTTTGTTTTGGAGTTTCTTATGTTTGGTCCATTTAAACCCGCTCCGCATATTCCGGAGCTTCCTGCGGACAAGATAGATTCCACGTATAAACGCTTGCGTTGGCAAGTGTTTGCAGGGATTTTCTTTGGTTATGCCGCTTATTATTTTGTGCGTGCTAACTTTGATTTAGCCCAAAAAGGTTTGATTGAAGCAGGTATGTATAACAAAGCTGAACTGGGTATTATCGGTACAGGTGCTGGTTTAGCTTATGGTTTATCTAAGTTCTTTATGGCGTCAATTTCTGACCGCTCAAATCCAAAAGTTTTCTTACCATTTGGTCTTTTACTCTCTGGTCTCTGTATGACTATGATGGGGTTAATGCCTTGGGCAACTTCAGGTATTGCGGTAATGTTCGCGTTAATCTTCTTAAATGGTTGGTTCCAAGGTATGGGGTGGCCACCATGCGGACGCACAATGGTTCACTGGTGGTCTAAATCTGAACGGGGTTCTATTGTGTCTATTTGGAATACCGCTCACAACTTAGGGGGAATGGTTCCAGGTGCGATGGTGTTACTTGCAAGTGCGTTGTATTTCTCTACCCATGGTGTTGAAGCAACAGCAAAAGATGTATGGCAAGAAGCCCTTTACTATCCAGGTATTGCAGCGATGATCGCCGCCATTCCGATTTATTTTGTAATGAAAGATACCCCACAATCTTGTGGTTTACCGCCAATCGAAAAATGGCGTAATGACTACCCAGATGACTATAACGAAAAAACCTACGAGCATGATTTAACAGCAAAAGAGATCTTCGTGACTTATGTGTTGAAAAACAAATTGTTATGGTACATCGCTATCGCTAACGTCTTCGTTTACTTAATTCGTTATGGTGTATTGAAATGGTCACCAGTTTACTTAGGTGAAGTAAAACACTTCAACATTAAAGGGACAGCTTGGGCATATACCATTTATGAGTTAGCGGCAATTCCAGGTACATTATTATGTGGTTGGGTATCGGATAAAGTGTTCAAAGGTAAACGTGGTTTAACAGGCTTCATCTTTATGATTTTAACCACCGCTGCGGTTGTAGCCTTATGGTTAAATCCAGCAACACCAGAAAATGAATTGGCTCAATATGCAGGTCACGCTTGGTATGAAAACCCATATCAATTAATGGACTTCATTTTAATGACCACTATTGGTTTCTTAATCTATGGTCCTGTAATGCTTATTGGCTTACACGCTCTTGAACTTGCACCGAAAAAAGCAGCAGGTACCGCAGCAGGCTTCACAGGGCTATTTGGCTACCTTGGTGGTACCGTTTCTGCATCAGCGGTGGTTGGTTGGGCTGCTGAATACTATGGCTGGGACGGCGGTTTCTACGTGATGATTGCCGGTGGTGTGTTAGCCATTCTGTTAATGTTTATTACAATGATTGAAGAAAGTAAACATAAAGCAAAAATTGGTGATACTTACGGTAACTAATTTTTAATTGCAAAGGGATATGCAAAAAAGCATATCCCTTTTTGTTTACAAGCGGTCAGTTCCGCAAAAAGTTTTGCAAATGTAAGGCAATCAATCTTTCTACCTTGCATTCTAAAATCACAAAGGAGTTACCTATGAAAATCAAAACATTAGCCTTTTCAACCTTAGCGGTTGCGTTACTTGCAGGTTGCCAAACCGCACCACAAATGGAGATGAGCAAATCAGACAAAATCATCATTGCTCACCGTGGAGCGAGTGGTTATTTACCTGAGCACACGTTAGAGTCCAAAGCCTTAGCATTTGCTCAACATGCGGATTATTTAGAGCAAGATTTAGCGATGACCAAAGACAACCGCTTGATCGTGATCCACGACCACTTCCTTGACGGCTTAACCGATGTGGCAATCGGATTTCCGTATTCATACCTTTGAAGATGAAATCGAATTTATTCAAGGTTTAGAAAAATCCACAGGCAAAAAAGTGGGTATTTATCCTGAAATTAAAGCCCCGTGGTTACATCATCAAGAAGGTAAAGACATCGCCCTTGAAACGCTCAAGGTGTTGAAAAAATACGGTTATGATAGCAAAGACGATATGGTTTACCTACAAACCTTCGACTTCAACGAACTCAAACGCATCAAAACCGAGTTGTTGCCAAAACTCAATATGGACGTGAAATTAGTACAATTAGTCGCCTATACCGACTGGCACGAAACGGAAGAAAAAGACAAGTCTGGCAAATGGGTGAATTATGATTACGACTGGATGTTTAAACCTGGGGCAATGGCGGAAGTGGCGAAATACGCAGACGGTGTAGGCCCGGGTTGGTATATGTTGGTGGATGATAAGCAATCCAAACCAGGCAACATCGTATACACGCCATTAGTAAAAGAGCTGGCAAACTACAAAATGGAGCTACACCCGTACACGGTGCGTAAAGATGCATTAGCCCCATTCTTCACTAATGTGAACGAAATGTACGATGCCTTGCTCAACAAGGCGGGAGCAACAGGTGTGTTCACGGACTTCCCAGACACTGGCGTGGAATTTTTGAAAAAACAGAAATAGTGTCGGAATAAGCGTCACTTAAAATATTCACCGCTTGTATTGGAGAAATACAAGCGGTGACTTTTTATGCATTTTTTGCAAATTTTTGCAAGGAACTGACCGCTTGCTAGTAGGTCTGAGCATCTCGTAAGAGATGCACGTTTCCCTTGCGGCGGAGAAGTCCAGAGCGGTCGAAATATTCGATCAGTTGCACCGTCAGTTTACGACCGTAGCCGATTTCATCTCGCAGCTGATTCACCGAAATCTCGCCATGTTCTGCGATGAACTGTTTGATCAGTTGGGCAAATTCGCTGATCTGTTCGTGCAGTAAAAAGCGGTCTTTCACAATTGGCACGAGATAGCCAAGTTTGCCTGCTTTGTAGAGTAAGTTTCGCATTTGGGTTTCGTCCATCGAGAGTTGGTTGGCGATATCCCGCACCCATAGGGCTTGGTTGGTTGCTGCGAAAAGCGGTCGGATTTCCGCCCAAATGTGCAATTCTTCTGCGGAAAATTCAATGCGATGTTCAGGCGTATGCACCCAGCCACGCGTTTGAGCGAGCTGTTGTGTGCCAAGCAGTTCATCAATTAACGCCAGCACCACAGACTCAGGTTGCTCAAGGGCAGCGATGCGGTGCAAGCGGTTTTTGGTTACGCCGAGCTGGTCGCTATGCTGTTCGTGATAGTGGCGGATTTTCTCAATAATTCGCTGCTGAATTTGCTGTTTGTAGGTAAGATTAAACAGGTGGTTGGCACTGAGAAAATAGTCGCTCTGCTCAGCGAGGGCTTCTAAATCAGTGATGAAAATTTGTTCATTCCACAACAACTGCGGTAAATTGACCGCTTGTTGCTGGAGTTGAACATCAATCCGATCACGATAATCTTCCCCTTTCGCCAATGTTGCCAAATATGCCAAGCGTACTTCGCTGCGTTTATGGCGTTTGGGCGCGTTTATTTCCAAAATTACCGCTCCCGCAACGGTTTGGCTATCATCGCCATTGCGAATAATCAGCTTATCGCCCACCACGCAAGGCAACGGCTGATCGAAAATGACTTCGGCTAAACTCTCGCCAAATCTATCTGTTTGTTTGCGATCAAGCAGGTTTAATTTGCCGGTAATATGGCTTGCGTAGTGATACAAATGTATCATGTTGCTCTCTTTTAGCTCGCTTGCAGCGGTGAGTTTAACGGCAATTCGGTCAGTAGTTTGTGGTTCAAGTTGAGTGATCCAATCGCCCCGCTGAATCTCATCTTTCTCCGCATTAGCGATATTTAACGCCAGTCGTTGTCCCGCCAAGCCCACGGCAGACGGCTGATTTTGGGCATGAATATTTTTAACCCGCACTTTTTTACCGTTCGAGAGAAAAAATTCATCGCCAATGTGTACCTTGCCCGCCACTGCCGTGCCTGTCACCACCAAGCCAGCCCCTTTGACGTTAAACACTCGGTCAATCGCATAACGAAACGGTTTGTGTAGCGGTTGCAGCTCTTGCGAGAGTTCAATCAGATGCTCTTTCAGCTCGTCAATGCCTGTTTGGGTTTCCGTTGATGTCACAAAAAATGGTGAGTTCGCTAAAAATGGATAACGCTGGCGAAGTTGGTTGGATAACTGAAAAATCTGCTCTGCACTCGCTCGATCGGATTTGGTCAGAACCACGATAATTTGCTTAAAATTCAATAAATTAAGAATGGTGAGATGTTCTTCTGTTTGCGGTTTAATCCCTTCATCCGCTGCCACCACCAACAAGGCGTGCTGAATCCCCCCTAGTCCCGCCAACATATTTGACAAAAACCGCTGATGCCCCGGCACGTCAATAAAGCCAATCACTCGATCTTCGATCGGCAAATAGGCATAGCCTAAATCAATCGTCAGCCCTCGCCGCTTTTCTTCGGGCAAATGGGCGGTATGCGTGCCTGTTAAGGCATTTAATAATGAGGTTTTGCCGTGATCGACATGGCCGGAAGTGACGATGATCATTGCTTTCTCCTAAAGATTTGCCACACTTTCGAACCTGCGAATAAGTCATCATAACGTGTGGTTTTTTTGTGCATTGTGGTTCTCTCATTTTGTTGGGGGGATCTGTATGTTCCCTGTTTTCTCTTTGCAAAATAGTATGCAAAACTGACCGCTTGTTGTGGACGGGCACATCGATCCGCCTCTCCTCGACAATTAATACAGCTAGTTTCCTTTTCTATAGCTTAATAGCTTGTTTCGTTTCCAACATCTCAACCAGTTCCCCAAACTCCGCGACGGATCGTAAATCCAACCACATTTTTTGTTGGTGAATTCGGGCGATGATAGGTTGTGGGTAGGTTTTGAAATGTTTTTCTAAATCAAGCAAATCGCTTTGTTTGCTTGCAGAAATCGTCACCGCAATGGATGGAATTTGCTCCGTTGGCAAGGCACCACTGCCTATTTGGGCAAGGCTGGGCTCGATTTGCAAAAGATAGCGAGAATCTAACCGCTTGTGGAGAGTGGTTTTGAGTTGCTCTGCCTTGTACTGTAAGTTCTCAAGCGATTGCGTGAGTAGCTGTAGCGTTGGGAGATTTTCTGCCAATTTGTCAGGGAAAAGATAGTGGCGAAGGGTGGCTTCAAGGGCGGATAAAATCACTTTATCGCATCGTAAAACTCGTTTGAGCGGGTGCTGTTGCAAGCGGTCAATCAAGGCTTTTTTGCCGATAATGATGCCTGCTTGTGGGCCGCTGAGCAGTTTATCGCCTGAAAAGGAAACCAAATCCACACCCTCGGCGATTTTTTGTTGCACCATTGGTTCTTCAGGCAAGTTGAAGGCGGTTAAATCCGCGAGTGAGCCGCTACCGAGATCGCTGATGACGGGCAAATCAAATTCTTTGCCGAGCTCCACCAATTCTTCTTCGCTGACACTCGCAGTAAAGCCTTGAATATGAAAGTTACTGGTGTGAATTTTCATTAAAAAGGCAGTATTTTCGTTGATGGCGTGACGATAATCGCGTAAATGGGTGCGATTGGTCGTGCCGACTTCCACCAATTTGCAGCCCGCTTGCTGCATAATATCGGGAATGCGAAACGCTCCGCCGATTTCCACCAACTCGCCCCGAGAAACGATCACTTCTTTACCCTGAGCAAAGGTGGCTAACATCAACAACACTGCCGCAGCGTTGTTATTCACCACGCAAGCGGCTTCAGCGCCCGTAATTTGTTGTAATAATTGAGAAATATAGAGATCACGATGGCTGCGTTTGCCCGCATCAATATCAAACTCCAACGCCACATTGTGCTTCATCGCATCAGTCGCTGCGGCAATCGCCCCCTGCGACCACAGCCCCCGCCCTAAATTGGTGTGTAGCACTGTGCCGGTTAGATTGAACACTTTTTTAATCGCCACCTGTTTTTGAGCCTGCAAACGGTCAGAAATCACGTCAAAAATGCCATTTTCTGTTTGTATAACATCGGGCAGGCTTTGATCTTGTTGAATTTGGTGGCGGATTTGCTCAATCAGCGAGCGAGCCTGATCTACAAAGGCATGATGTCCAAATTCCGCCACTAACGCAGAGCCTTGTGGTGTTTTGAGCAATTTATCAACAGAAGGAATGGCACGAAATAGGTTTTGCATTGGGGTGATCTCTTTGAGAAATTTTGCACAATTCTAATAAATTCAGTAGAATATCGCCACTTTTTCGGAGGTGTGTCATATCCGGTGATGTGGCAGGACTTCAAATCCTGTTGAGGACGCCAGCGTTCTCGGGTGGGTTCGACTCCCATACGCCTCCGCCAATATCTCAATTTTATCCATTCCATGACCATCAAAACCAAACGTCCAACCTTGCAAGACATCGCAGATTCGCTCGGTATTACTAAAATGACGGTGAGTCGTTATTTGCGTCAGCCTGAATCCGTGGCGGTGGAAACTCGCCAAAAAATTGCAGAAGCGGTAGAACGGCTTGGTTATATTCCCAATAAAGCACCGAATATGTTGTTCAATGCTCGCAGTCGTGCGATTGGGGTGCTTGTGCCGTCTTTAACTAACCAAGTGTTTGCCGATGTGATTAAAGGGATTGAGCAAGTGACAGATGCCGCAGGCTACCAAACGATGTTAGCTCACTATGGATACAGCCAAGAAAAAGAAGAACAACGGATTGAGTCTTTGCTCTCTTATCATGTAGATGGCTTAATTTTATCTGAAACAGGGCATTCAAAACGCACGTTAAAAATGTTGAAAACGGCGAATATTCCCGTGATTGAAATTATGGAAACGAGTGAGATTGGGGCACAACAAGCGGTGGGTTTTGACAATATTTCTGCAGCTCAAGCGATGACTGAAACGATGATTGCTCGTGGCTGCCGTCATATTGTCTATTTTTCAGCTCGAATGGATAAACGTACGCAATTGAAAATGCAGGGGTATGAACAGGCGATGCGTAAACATCATCTTGTGCCGCAGAGCTTATGTACCGAGCAACCCTCTTCGTTTTCGCTCGGGGCGGAGCAGCTTCGCCAAGCATTACAGGCGTACCCTAACATCGACGGTATTTTTTGTACTAATGATGATTTGGCGATCGGGGCATTGTTTGAATGCCAACGATTAGGCATTAAAGTGCCTGAACAAATTGCGATTGCTGGCTTCCATGGGCACGATGTGGGGCAATCGCTCACGCCACAGCTTGCCACCGTAATTACGCCCCGTTTAGCGATTGGGCAAACCGCAGCTCAGGCACTGTTGGCTCGGATTGATGGCACAACACCATTTAGCCCGATTATCAATTTAGGCTATCAAATTCACTTAGGTGAAAGCATTTAAAGCAGCGGTTGTAATGCTTGCACGCAGCGTTTGACCACTTCTTCAAAGCTCGCATCAATATCAATAAAAATCACATCAGACTCATCAGCTTGCGGTACTTCTAGGGTATCAAACTGACTTTTGAGCATGTCGGCTTTCATATAATGTCCTTGGCGTTTTTTCATTCGTTCCAACACCAACTCAAATTCCCCGTGTAAAAACAAGAAATGCAAGCGGTTATTTCCTTGGCGAATTTTGTCACGATAGGCTTTTTTTAAGGCTGAGCAAACAATAATGCCTTGTTCATTTTTTTGTATCAGACTAAAAGCGGCATCGTTGATCCGCTCTAACCAAGGTTCGCGATCTTGATCGTTTAACGGAATGCCTTGCCCCATTTTGAGAATATTAGCTCTTGGGTGCAGATCATCGCCATCAATCAATTTGAGATGGAGTCGTTCAGCCACTGCGGTGCCAACTGACGTTTTGCCTGTACTTGATACGCCCATCAAAATAAATGCTTTTCCGTTAGACATAAATCCCCCATACTTGATGTTACTTATAACATTATTCTATTCTGTTGTCTGGTTAAATAGCGAGAATATTCTTATCAAAATTTGAACCTGTTCACATTTTTGAAATAATTTTGGCGAAAATATTTACATGTTTTTAGGTTGAATGTATGTTACCTGTAACAAATCAACCACAGGAGGTTTCCTATGCCTATTTTGATTATGGTCGTAGCGATTGTGCTATTGCTGGTTTTAATAATGAAATTCCGAGTTCACGCCTTTGTGGCGTTAGTCAGCGTGAGTTTACTGACTGCTTTGGCGTCAGGCATTGCGATTGATAAAGTGCTCCCTACGATGTTGAGTGGATTTGGTGGAACACTCGCGTCTGTCGCCTTATTAGTTGGGCTTGGGGCGATGATTGGGCGTTTGCTGGAAATCACTGGCGGAGCCAAAGTGTTAGCCGATACCTTAATCAATAAATTTGGGGCCGAAAAGGCACCTTTTGCGTTGGGGGTGGCTTCACTGCTATTTGGTTTCCCCATTTTCTTTGATGCAGGCTTGGTTGTGATGCTGCCGATTATTTTCAGCGTAGCGAAGCAGTTTGGTGGCTCTGTACTGCGTTATGCCTTGCCATCAGCAGGGGCGTTTGCGGTAATGCACGCCTTTTTACCACCGCATCCAGGGCCAGTGGCATCGGGGGATTTACTCGGCGTGAATATGGGGTTACTGGTCATTGTTGGGCTAGCCTGTGCTATTCCAACATGGTATATCGGCACCTATTTATTCAGTAAATGGGTCAGTGAACGCATTCACGTTGATTTACCAAAAGCCTTTTTAAATGCGATGTCCGTGAATGAAGTGGCGGTACAAAATCCACCAAGTTTCAGACGTGTTTTAACCGTATTGTTACTGCCTATTTTCCTGATTTTATTTGACACAGGTTTGAACACACTGAGCGTTGCCAAAGTGATCGATGGTTCAGAACTTTGGGTACAAAGTCTGCGTTTAATCGGCAAAACACCTGTAGCATTATTAATCACCCTGATTGTCGCGATTGCGTTGCTGCGTGGGAATCGTAGCTTTGAGCAAATTGAAAATATCTGCAACAATGCCCTTGGGCCGATCTGTTCGATTATTTTGGTCACCGGTGCAGGCGGAATGTTCGGTGGCGTATTGCGTGCGAGCGGCATTGGTGATGTGCTGTCGGGTTTACTTGCCGACACGGGAATGCCAATTATTGTCGCTGCTTTCTTAATTGCTACGATTTTCCGTGTTGCACAAGGTTCAGCAACGGTAGCATTGACCACGACCGCAGCCCTGATCGCCCCATTAGTGGCGAATGCCCCAGAATTGAGTCAATTTGATCTCTGCTTTATCGTGATTGCCATTGCGTCGGGTGCGACAGTGCTTTCCCACGTGAACGATTCTGGGTTCTGGCTGGTGAGCCGCTTCTTAGAAATGGACGAAAAAACCACGCTCAAGACGTGGACACTGCTTGAAACATCTATCGGCTTAGTCGGTTTTGCGATTGCCTTAATCGGCAGCCTCTTGCTCTAGTCGTATGACAAGCGGTCAGATCCGCTGAAAATTTTGCAAATGTTGTCTTTGCAAAAAAAAGCTAGGATCTGACCGCTTGTCAGCAAAAATGCGACGTACTTCATACTTTTCACAAAAATTTAACAACCCCTCCCAAAATCTTGCTACACTTTTCCCGTGAAGACTTTTCTAGAGACGGAGTGAGAAATGCAGCAATCAACTCAACAAATCATCGAACAAACAGAACAATTTGGGGCGAAGAATTATCTGCCATTGCCGATTGTGATCAGCAAAGCTCAAGGCATTTGGGTCGAAGATCCAGAAGGAAAACGCTATTTGGATATGCTCAGTGCCTACTCAGCGGTAAATCAAGGGCATTGCCATCCGAAAATTGTGCAGGCGTTGAAAGATCAAGCCGAGCGAGTGACGCTCACTTCACGGGCGTTTTATAACGATCAACTTGCCCCTTGGTACGAAAAAATCTGCAAACTCGGTAAAAAATCCATGGCGTTGCCGATGAATACGGGGGCAGAAGCGGTTGAAACGGCGATTAAAACCGCACGCCGTTGGGCATATGATGTGAAAGGAGTGGCAAAAGATCGGGCAGAAATCATTGCTTGTGTGGGCAATTTTCATGGTCGTACGATGGCAGCCGTTTCCCTTTCGTCCGATGCTGATTATCAACGTGGCTTTGGGCCTTTGCTACCGGGGATCAAACTGGTGCCTTACGGCGATTTAGATGCCCTGAAAAATGCCATCACTCCAAACACTGCAGCATTCTTAGTTGAGCCAATTCAAGGCGAAGCAGGCATTTTAATTCCACCAACAGGCTTCCTAAAATCTGCTTACGCACTCTGCAAACAACACAATGTGCTGTTTATCGCGGACGAAATCCAAGCAGGGCTTGGTCGCACAGGGAAACTGTTTGCGTGCGAATGGGAAGGTTTCGAGCCAGATATGTACATTCTCGGTAAAGCTCTCGGTGGCGGCGTGTTCCCGATTTCTTGTGTTCTAGCAGACAAAGCGATTTTAGGCGTATTCAACCCAGGTTCTCACGGTTCAACTTTCGGGGGGAACCCCTTGGCGTGTGCGGTGTCGATCGCTGCACTTGATGTATTAGTTGAAGAAAACTTGGCGGAGCGTTCCCGTGAATTAGGCGAATACTTCTTGACGGAGCTGAAAAAAATCCAGCACCCGAAAATCAAAGAAGTACGAGGGCGTGGCTTGTTCATTGGCTTGGAGCTGACTGAGGCTGCTCGCCCATACTGCGAAGCCTTGAAAGAGAAAGGTTTGCTGTGCAAAGAAACCCACGACACTGTCATTCGTTTCGCCCCGCCACTTGTGATCGAAAAAGCCGATCTTGATTGGGCGTTGGAACGCATTCGGGAAGTATTGAGCTAAGTAAAACGGAAGGGCAACAAGCGGTCAGATCCGACCAAATTTTTGCAAAATGTTCGCAGGATCTGACCGCTTGTATTTTTGGTTAAAAAACAAACTGGCTTTTAGTAGTTCTCCACATTACAAATAACCTATTGTTTTTATTAAATTATTTATCCAATATAAGATCTTGTTTTGAGTTATACAGGATCTTTTTTCCGATCTATCACAATTTTATCCACAGATGATGGGGATAATCTTACCTTGAATGTGAATAAGCCATCAAATTTTAACAAATCACGATCAAGTTATTCATGTATGTGAGTTTAAACAGCGATCAAATGTGAATACATACAGTGAATATTGATCGACAAAACCAGTAGAAAAGATCCGAGGATCGTGTTGCGATCATCTTATTCCCAAGTTGAGTTCAGAAAGTTATCAACAAATATTCAACTTTTCCACAGAGTTATCCACAGTTGGTAAATTTTTTCAGGAAACTGACCGCTTGTTGCTCCCCTTTTTGGTTGTTCAATCGGCAGAATTATGAAACAATTCTCTCCTATTGTATTCACGCAAAACAAGGCGGTCTAAGTTGATCGATTTTGATGGTTACCGCCCAAATGTTGGTATCGTCATCTGCAATAAACAAGGGCAAGTTCTCTGGGCAAAACGGTTTGGACAAAATTCGTGGCAGTTTCCGCAAGGAGGCATTAACGAAGGTGAAAACATTGAAACAGCAATGTACCGTGAGCTTTATGAAGAAGTCGGTTTATCTAAAAAAGATGTGCGGGTGCTTTGGGCATCGAAGTATTGGCTAAAATATAAACTCCCTAAGCGATTGGTTCGTACGGAAAATACCCATCCAGTGTGTATCGGGCAGAAGCAGCGTTGGTTCTTATTACAACTGGTTAGCCCTGAGAGTATGATCAATTTGAAAACAAGCAAAACGCCAGAATTTGATGGTTGGCGTTGGGTGAGTTTTTGGTATCCAGTGCGACAGGTTGTGTCGTTCAAGCGGGATGTTTATCGCAAAGTAATGAAAGAATTCGCTCAAGTGTTAATGAGCAATCACCCACCAAAAGATCTGCAGCCGCAAGAACGTAAAGAATCTCGTCCAGAACGACGGGAATCTCGTAAACCTTATCGCGTAAACAAGGGGAAACAACGTGATTGAAATCTTTTTTAGCTGTTTAGCCTTAGGGGCTGTTGTGGGATTTTTGGCAGGGCTGTTTGGTATCGGCGGCGGGCTGATTATTGTGCCTGTGTTGGTTTATCTCTTTCCATTAGTGGGAATTCCAAACGAATATTTGATGTCGATGGCACTCGGCACTTCCTTTTCGACTATCGTGGTCACGGCATTTTCTGCTGCACATCGTCACCATAAAAACGGCAATGTTGATTGGCAAGTGAGCAAATATTTTATCCCAGCGTTGATGATTTCGGTTTTTATTGCAGGTTTTGCAGTCACCAGCGTGCCAAAAGAGCAAATGTCGAAGATTTTTGCGGTGATCGTGCTGTTTTTAGCTGGAAAAATGCTGTTTTCCTTGAAGAAAAAAGCGTCACAAGTCAAGCCAATTACCCCCCAATCCACCATTATTGCTGGTAGCATTATTGGTGTGATTTCGAGCATGGCGGGCATTGCAGGTGGAGGGCTTATCGTGCCTTATTTGGATGGGCGTGGCATTGAGATGAAACGAGCCATTGGCACCTCTTCTTTCTGTGGGGCATTGCTTGGGGTTTCAGCGACCTTCAGTTTTATTTTCAACGGCTGGAATATGCCGAATTTGCCTGAGTATTCCTTAGGTTATGTCTATTTGCCAGCGTTACTTGGTATTACCTTAACTTCTTTTTTCACTTCAAAATTAGGGGCTAACGCCGCTAATGTGCTACCTGTGCCTGTACTGAAAAAAGCCTTTGCAGTGTTGCTGGTCTGCATTGCGATCAATATGTTTTTAAAATAGCGAGAACAAATGAACGAATTTATGATTTTCCCACAAATCGACCCTGTGGCAATAAAACTCGGACCGTTAGCCATCCATTGGTATGGCTTGATGTATCTATTCGGCTTCGGTTTTGCCTATTGGTTAGGCTACAAACGAGCTAAAAGTTCCCACGGTGTCTGGACAACAGATCAAGTCGATCAACTGCTGTTTAACGGTTTTTTCGGCGTGATTTTAGGTGGGCGTATTGGTGATGTCTTGTTTTACAGTTTCGACCGCTTACTTGCTGATCCGCTTTATTTGTTTCGCATTTGGGAAGGCGGAATGTCGTTCCATGGCGGTTTGATCGGGGTGATTTTGGCGATGATCTGGACGTCTCGCCGTCAGCAACGTGCTTTCTGGCAAACGGCGGATTTTGTCGCCCCACTCGTGCCTGTTGGCTTGGGGCTAGGGCGAATTGGTAATTTCATCAACGGCGAACTTTGGGGGCGAACCACCGATGTGCCTTGGGCGATGATTTTCCCGCACGTTGATCATCTCCCTCGCCACCCCTCGCAGCTCTATCAAGCCGCATTAGAAGGCGTGGCATTGTTCGTGATTTTAAACCTATTCATTCGTAAACCACGCCCGACAGGTGCAGTAGCAGGGCTGTTCTTGCTTTGCTATGGCATTTTCCGCTTCCTTGTGGAATATGTACGAGAAATCGACCACAGTGTCAATGTCACCACTGATCTGATCACGCGCGGACAAGAACTCTCCCTACCGATGATTATTGGCGGAGTGGTGATTATGGCGATTGCCTATAAGAAACAATAACCAGTAAGGGCGGATCTGCCAGTCTGCCCATAACAAGCGGTTGGTTTTACTCACAAATTCCTTAGGGAATTTGTTCGCCCCTTCGGGGTCGTTGGCAAAGCCAACGTTCAAAATGCTAAAGCATTTTGTACCGAATTTTTTGCAAATCAAAAATGGGCGGACACCTAGATCCGCCGCTACAACATAGCGAGATAATACCATGACCCCCAAATTCAAACTCATCGGCTTTGACTTAGACGGCACCTTAGTCGATAGCCTGCCTGATCTTGCGCTTTCGCTCAATTCTGCCTTTGCGGAAGTGGGCTTGCCACAAGCCCCTGAAGAGTTGGTGCTAACGTGGATTGGCAACGGGGCGGATATTCTGTTCGCCCGTGGGCTAGAATGGACGGGTAGAGCCGATGAATTTTCTGCTGAACAGCTAGCTCAACTGAAACGCCGTTTTGGGCAATTCTACGGCGAAAATGTGTGTAACATCAGCAAACTCTACCCAAACGTGAAAGCAACGCTCGAAAAATTGCATGCCCAAGGCTACATTTTAGCGGTGGTCACTAACAAGCCGACCAAGCATGTTCAGCCAGTGTTGCATGCCTTTGGCATCGATCACCTATTCAGCGAAGCCCTTGGTGGACAATCGCTCCCCGCAATCAAACCACACCCTGCTCCGCTCTACTATTTATGCGGTAAATTCGGGTTATATCCGCACGAAATGCTATTTGTTGGTGATTCGAAAAACGATATTCTTGCTGCCCAAAATGCCGGCTGCCAAAGCGTTGGCTTAACCTACGGCTACAACTACAACATCCCAATCAGGGATTCTAAGCCGGATTATGTATGCGATGATTTTGCGGAAATTTTAGAGATTGTCGGTGAGTGATTTGCAAAACTTTTGTAAAATCTAACCGCTTGTATAACAAAGAGAAACAAAGATGATGACTAAACCAATTGTATTTAGTGGTGTTCAGCCTTCTGGCGAACTGAGTTTAGGTAACTATTTAGGGGCGTTACGCCAATGGACCAAAATGCAGGACGATTACGACTGTTTGTTCTGCATTGTCGATTTGCACGCGATCACCGTACGTCAAGATCCCGAAGCGTTACGCAAGGCGACCTTGGACACCCTTGCGATCTACCTTGCTTGTGGTATTGATCCCAATAAAAGCACGATTTTTATTCAGTCGCACGTGCCTGAGCATTCGCAATTAGCATGGATTTTGAACTGCTACACCTATTTTGGTGAAATGGGCAGAATGACCCAATTTAAAGACAAGTCCGCTCGCCACGAAGACAATGTGAACGTGGGGTTATTCACCTATCCCGTGCTGATGGCGGCGGATATTCTGCTCTATCAAGCCAACCAGGTACCCGTGGGCGATGACCAAAAGCAGCACCTTGAAATTACCCGTGATATAGCTAATCGTTTCAATGCGTTATACGGCAAAAAAGATGTGGAAGGTAATCTCACTGACGGTATTTTTGCGGTGCCAGAGGTGTTTATTGCCAAAACGGGGGCGAGAATTATGTCGCTGCTTGAGCCAACCAAAAAAATGTCAAAATCGGATGAAAATCGCAATAATGTGATCGGTTTGTTGGAAGATCCAAAATCCGTAGCGAAAAAAATCAAACGGGCAATGACCGACGGCGATGAGCCGCCAGTGGTGCGTTATGATGTACAAAACAAACCGGGCGTGTCGAATTTGTTGGATATTTTAGCCAGCGTCACTGGTAAAACGATTCCAGAATTAGAAGCCGAATTTGAAGGGAAAATGTACGGTCATCTTAAAACCGCCGTTGCGGATGAAGTGTCTGCGATGTTAACCGAGCTGCAAGAACGCTACCACCATTTCCGTAACGATGAGGCGTTACTCGAAAAGATCTATCGTGAAGGGGCAGAAAAAGCGAGAGCCAAAGCCCAAGCGACCTTGAAACAAGTTTATCAAGCGGTTGGATTCGTCGCCTAATTTGCAAATGAAAAGCGAGATAATCTGACGAAGAGTATCTCGCTTTTGCTAGGAACTTTGAGGGCGTTATTTCCGCCCAAACATGCCGCCTAAGCCGCCGAGTCCACCTAAACCGCCCATGCCGCCCATCATGCCTTTCATACCACGCATCATTTTTGCCATGCCGCCTTTACGCATTTTTTTCATCATGCGTTGCATTTCATCGAACTGTTTGAGCAGTTTGTTCACGTCTTGCACCTGTGTGCCAGATCCAAGAGCAATACGGCGGCGGCGGGAACCTTTGATGATGTCGGGGTTGGCACGCTCTTTGAGAGTCATTGAATTGATGATCGCTTCCATTTTGATGAACATTTTGTCATCGACCTGATTTTTAATATGATCAGGCAAGTTTTTCGCACCTGGGAGTTTGTCGAGCATCGACATCATTCCGCCCATTTTTTTCATTTCGACCAGTTGTTCACGGAAATCGTCTAAGGTGAAATCGTCGCCTTTCTTGAATTTCGCCGCCATTTTTTCGGCTTTTTCCTGATCGACCGAGCGTTGTAAATCTTCAATTAACGACAGCACATCGCCCATACCTAAAATGCGAGAGGCGATGCGATCAGGGTGGAATGGTTCAAGGGCATCCGTTTTCTCGCCCACGCCCAAGAATTTAATTGGTTTACCTGTGATTTGACGAATAGACAACGCCGCACCACCTCGTGCATCGCCATCGACTTTGGTTAAAATCACCCCTGTGAGTGGCAAGGCTTCATTAAAGGCTTTGGCCGTATTCGCCGCATCTTGACCCGTCATTGCATCAACAGTAAAGAGCGTTTCAATCGGGTTAAGCACCGCATGAATTTGCTGGATTTCCTCCATCATTTCGCCATCAACGTGCAAGCGACCTGCGGTATCGACAATCAACACATCAAAGAAATTGAGTTTGGCGTGTTTCAACGCATTTTCAGCAATCTCAACAGGTTTCTGGCTGGTTTCCGTTGGGAAGAAATCGACCTTCAAGGCTTCTGCCAAGGTTTGAAGCTGTTTGATCGCCGCAGGGCGATACACGTCTGCCGACACGACCAACACTTTTTTCTTATGGCGTTCTTTTAAGAATTTTGCTAATTTACCGACCGAGGTGGTTTTACCCGCCCCTTGCAAACCTGCCATTAAAATCACGGCGGGTGGTTGGGCTGCAAGGTTTAAGCCTTCGTTCGCTTCGCCCATCGCTTTTTCAAGTTCCGCTTGAACGATTTTGAGAAATTCTTGCCCTGGGGTGAGACTCTTATTGACTTCCTCGCCAATCGCTCGTTCTTTGACTTTGTTGATAAACTCACGCACCACTGGCAAGGCAACGTCCGCTTCTAGCAACGCCATCCGCACTTCACGCAGGGTATCTTTAATGTTGTCTTCAGTTAAACGCCCTTTGCCTGTGATATTTTTCAGGGTTTTCGACAATTTGTCGGATAGATTCTCAAACATAGTTTTTCTCTTCGTTTATAAGGTCATGCAAGCGGTCATTTTTGACGATTTTTTTGCAATTTGTCTCCCCTGTTGAAAAAGGGGATTAAGGGGATTTCGCTTGCTGTAGGAAATTGTTGGGCATTATACAAAAAAATCGGCTAAAATTCGGCGAAATTTCTTCAACGAGAGCAAAATGATGAGTAAATCGATCTGTATTATCACGGGCAGCACTTTAGGTGGAGCGGAATATATCGCAGACAATCTCAACGAGGTGTTGAGCGGGCAAGGGTTTGAGGTGGTCTTGTTTAACAATGCCGAATTGCGTGATATTCAACATCAGCCGCATTTGTTGGTGGTTAGTTCTACTCACGGAGCAGGAGAATTGCCCGATAATATCAAGCCGTTATTTGACACGATTGAGAGCGAAAAACCCGATTTAAGTGGTATGAAGTTTGCGGTGATCGGGCTTGGCAGTTCCGACTACGATACCTTCTGCAATGCGGTCAACATTATCGAGACCCAACTCACTGCTTGTGGTGCAAACCTCGTGTGCGAGTCGTTGCGGATTGATGCAGCAACCAATTTTGACCACGATGGTTCGGCGGAAGCATGGTTACCAAATTTTACTGAGAAATTGTAAATGAAAGTCGGATTGGTGTTAGAAGGCGGGGCAATGCGGGGTATGTTTACCGCGGGTGTGCTGGATGTGTTTCTTGATGAAAATATTCACATTGATGGCATTGTGAGTGTTTCGGCTGGGGCGTTGTTTGGGGTGAATTTTCCGTCTAAACAAAAGGGGCGGGCATTGCGTTATAACAAACAGTTTTTGGGGGATAAGCGTTATATCGGTTGGCACAGTCTGCTTACGACAGGCAATATCGTAAACAAAGACTTTGCCTTTTACGAAGTGCCTTTCAAATATGATGTGTTTGATAATGATGCCTTCAAACAATCGGGAATCGATTTTTACGCCACCATCACCAATGTGGAAACTGGTATGGCGGAATACATCAAAATTACCGATCCTTTTGCCCAAATGGAAGCTTTAAGAGCCAGCTCGGCGATGCCTTATGTCTCGCAATTTGTTGAAATAGATGGCAAAAAATATCTCGATGGTGGCATAGCAGACAGCATTCCGCTGACATTTTGCCAATCGCTCGGCTTTGACAAAATCATTGTGGTGCTCACCCGCCCTTTTCAGTACCGCAAAACCCCAAGCAATCCCTTACTGAGCAAACTGTTTTATCATCGGTATCCTAATTTGGTTCACACCTTGCAAAATCGCTATCTTGAATATAATCAGCAAGTGGAAAAGGTGATTGCAGAAAGTGAAAAAGGTACGATTTTTGTGCTTCGTCCCTCGCAAACGTTGCCGATTAAGCGGATTGAAAAAGATTTGAGCAAAATTCAAGCCATGTATGATTTAGGCGTAGCAGATGCCATTCGTGAAATGCCTGCACTCAACGCATACTTGGCTGCCTAACAAGCGGTCAGATCCGAGCAAAAATTTGCAAAAAAGTGCGATGAGGTCGCTACACTGGGAATGCCATGTGAAAAAGCGGATGAAATGTGCGAGAATAGTCGCTCTTTATCGGACAATATGATGTTTTTATGACTCACCCAACCTATCACTGGCCACATCCACACGACTTATACCCAGATCGCAATGGTAAATCTTACCGTATGAAACGGCTACGTTATCGTCTGCGTTCGTTGTGGAATTTGCCGTCCATTAAACGTTTTGAAACCTTTATCAATCAATCGCCACAGTTGATCCCACTGCTGAATCAGCACCCGAGTTACAGCTATCCCGTGGCACACCGTTTTCTTGACAAGCGTTTTAGTCGCCAACAACGACTGGCTGCAGTTTGTGAGAATTTGACATTTCTGCCTGAAAAATTAGCATCTTTGGGTGTACCGCCATTGTGGGAGCAGCCAATGAGTTTTGGCGAGGTGATTCCTGATTTTGAACTTTTTTTAGACATCAATCATCACCAAGCCATGGAAGGCTATTGGGCGTTAGAGCTGCGATACAAACCAACGGGAGAAAATATCTATTTGCTCACCTTTGGCAAAGTGCAGAATGCGTTATTGATAGCGGTGATCCAAGGACCAAAAAGCGAACATTCCAAAGAATTAGTTAAACAGCTCACCAAAAAATGCCACGGCTTACGTCCTGCTTATTTAATGGTGGAAGCGATGAAAGCCTTAGCAAAAACCTTAGGCTATCAAAAGTTGTTCGGCATTCCACAGAAATACCAAAACAAATCCCGTTTGATTCAGGCAAGTCGTTATGTAGTGGACTATGATGTGATTTTTTCGGAATCTGGCGGGGAACCGGGAGAATATTGGCAATTGCCAACGGACTTCTCGATGAAAGATCTCGAAAGTATTGCGAGCAATAAACGCTCAATGTATCGCAAACGCTATGCAATGTTAGAGCAGCTCTATCAATCGATGCAAAACCAATTGGTGAAACCATAACTAGAAAACCATGCAACTCAACATTCACAACGCCCAATTTTCATTACATAAACAGTGTTTAACGATTGAACAACTGACCATTCAGCACGGTGACTTTTGGGTCATCGTGGGTGGCAATGGCAGTGGGAAAACCGCCTTTTCGCAAAGTTTGAGTGGGAAGTTACCGCTTGCAAGCGGTCAGTTTACGTCAGAATTTTGCAATATTGCCCTCTCTTCTTTTGAACGCCAACAGCAAATCGTTGAAGTGGTGTTTAAAAGCCGTAACAATGATGCGGTCAGCCCCGATGATTTTGGTGTAACTGCTCGCCAAGTGATTTTAAATGGCACGGACAATCCGCAATTATGTGAGCACTACGCTGAAAAATTGCACATTTTGCCGCTACTTGACCGCCCGTTTATTCAGCTTTCAACGGGAGAAAGTCGCAAAGTGTTGCTCTGCCAATTGCTTGTGAGTAGCCCCGACTTGCTGATTTTAGATGAACCCTTTGAAGGACTCGATCAGCAATCGGTGAAAGATTGGCTGAATTTGTTAGATGAACTCAAACACAAAATGGCGTTGGTGCTGATCGTCAATCGGCTCAATGATATTCCTCCGCATGCCACCCACTTGGCGTTGTTGGATCAACTTCAACTGATTTTACAAGGCAAGCGGTCGGAAGTTGAGCAAAATTCGCTCTTTCAACAACTGATCTACGCCGAACAAGCCATTGACGTCCCCCTGCCAAAAAGTGCCGCACCACAGGAAACCTTACCGCCTGATCTTCCTCCTTTTGTGCTGAAAAAGGTGAATATTCAATATGGCGATAAGAAAATTTTAGAGAATTTGTCTTGGACGGTTGAGCCACAGCAACATTGGTGGATTAAAGGTCCTAACGGTGCAGGCAAATCGACCTTGCTGTCGGTGCTTTCGGGTGATCACCCGCAATCCTTCGCCAACCACGTTGTGCTGTTTGGCAAACAACGTGGCTCAGGCGAAACCATTTGGGAAATCAAAAAACACATTGGCTATGTGAGCAGCCAACTGCATATGGATTATCGAGTGAATTGCTCGGTACGAGAGGTGATTGTGTCTGGTTTCTTGGATTCAATCGGTGTTTATCAGAAAACGCCCGATGCCTTACGGATAAAAGCCGATGAATGGTTGGCTCGTTTGAATTTGAGCCATTTAGCCACTAAACCCTTCCGTTCACTCTCGTGGGGGCAGCAGCGATTGCTGTTGATTACACGAGCAATGGTAAAACACCCACCCATTCTGATTTTAGATGAACCGTTGCAAGGCTTAGACGGCTTAAATCGCAAATTGGTCAAACACTTTATCGATCAGCTGGTGCAAAATAGCCAAACGCAACTGCTCTTCGTTTCGCACCAAGATCAAGATGCCCCAAGCTGCATCACGCATTTATTTGAGTTTGTGCCAACCGAACAGGGTTATTGTTACCAACAACAAGCGGTCAGATCCGCCTAAAGTTTTGCAAATTTCTTAAGGCATTTGTGAGTCAATCTCACCGCTCGTGTCAGGTTACGCTTTGAGTTTATCGGCACAAATGACTAATTGTGCCGCTAACTTATGTTTTGCCCATTGAATATGATGCCCAAAACGTGCATCAAATTGCTGCTTGTAGTGTGCCCAACGGTTTGTTTTACCATATAAGGTGCGTTTAGTTTCTTCCAGCAAATCGTTTAGGCTTTGTTCAGCTGTAACCGTATCCGCTTTTAGCTGGTTGATGTGCTGATTCACTTTTTCCGCAAAATGGTGCTGAAGTTGAGCAATATCCGCATCATCATGAGCGATTTCAGTCAGTTCTTGTTCAAGTTCCAACGGTTTGTCCAAGGTAAGTAACTGTGCTTTACTCTGTGAGATTTGTTCAGCTAGAGCCACCTGTGCTTCGACTAATTGCCTCGAGAAATGTTCACTCTGCTTAATTTTCTGCTCAAGGGATTGCTTCATCTCGCGACTTTTCGAGAAGGTTGCTTCAGTGAGTTCTGCAAGATGTGATCTTAGGCTGTCAATAATTTCTTGTTTTGTCATTTTGTGTTCCTTGTTAAGTGAAAACGATGATGAACTATCATCACGAATGATTAAAACAGATGAACCTGAAGAAAATCTTAAGGGGCAGAAAAATGATACAAGCGGTCAGATCAGGCAAAAATGTTGCAAAAAAATGGCAGGAACATCGTCCTGCCAAAATACGCTAATGAACAAAATTTCAAAAGGAATGGAGAAAATCTCTCAAGTGCCGCATTGAAACAAATAAATCTTAAGACATTCTTAAGAAATACTTAAGTAGCGTGATTTTGAATCAATTTTGCGAAATTTCACAAAAGATCGTGGCAAGCACAGCAGAAAATGCTAGAATTGCGAGCTTTCAAAAGTTCCAGTTATCTATTTTTTACTTTTTAGGTCAGATATGTCTAAAGAAATTCAACCAAAACATCCTGAAACCGCAGAAAAAGGGGTGAAAAGTAAAGGTGCAAATATCGCCTTATGGGTATTAGCAATTGCATTTTTGTCGGTTGCTGCAGTTGGAAATGCATACTTTGCTAGCCACTTTACTTTTGTGGTGCGTGTATTACTCTTAGTTGTGCTATTAGTTGGTGCCGTTGTTTTTGCCGCATTCACTAATCAAGGTCAAAAAGCGATCACTTTTATCAAAGAATCTCGCCATGAACTACGTAAAATTGTTTGGCCAACTCGCCAAGAATCAACCCAAACCACATTAATTGTCGGGGCGGTGTGTGTCGTGGTGGCGTTAGCATTATGGGGAATTGATTCCATTATTGTTTCTGTGGTGACATTTTTAACAAATTTGAGGTTCTAACATGAGCGAAACAGAATTAGAAGTTCAAGCACCAACCAAAATGCGTTGGTATGTTTTGCAAGCTTTCTCGGGTTTTGAAGCCCGTGTAGCAATGACTTTGCGTGAATATATCAAATTGCATAATATGCAAGATCAATTCGGCGAAGTGCTTGTACCAACGGAAGAAGTCGTTGAAAACGTGGGGGGACGCCGTCGTAAAACGGAGCGTAAATTCTTCCCAGGCTACGTGTTAGTTCAGATGGAAATGAACGATGATACTTGGCACTTAGTGAAAAGTGTGCCTCGTGTCATGGGCTTTATCGGTGGTACGGCAGATAAACCCGCTCCGATTTCACAAAAAGAAGCTGAGCGTATTCTAAACCGTGTACAAGAAACCGCAGACAAACCTCGTCACCGTAAAGAATTCCAACCAGGTGAAGAAGTACGAGTTACCGAAGGACCATTTGCAGACTTCAATGGTACAGTCGAAGAAGTGGACTACGACAAAGGTCGTCTTAAAGTATCTGTGTCGATCTTTGGTCGTGCAACGCCTGTTGAGCTTGAGTTTGGTCAAGTGGAAAAAGCGAACGGCTAGTTTGCAAAAAATTCTCAGAAAAGCACCGCTTGTAAAACAGCAAACGGTGCTTTTTTCCGTAGTGGGAAGTGTGATGTTGAGATAAAACGCTTGAAAAACGATCACAAACCCAGTAAAATTCGCACCCTATTTACGAGCCAGTTCACTGGCTCGTATTTTTGTGTAGCACATCGTGCTTATTGGAAACAGGGGAGCTAGTAATAGCGTTATCACCCAATTAGAGGAAACTTAAAAATGGCAAAAAAAGTCCAAGCATACGTTAAGTTGCAAGTTGCAGCAGGTATGGCTAACCCGTCACCACCAGTTGGTCCTGCATTAGGTCAACAAGGTGTGAACATCATGGAATTCTGTAAAGCATTCAACGCTCGTACTGAGAGCTTAGAAAAAGGTTTACCAATTCCAGTTGTTATCACTGTTTACGCAGACCGTTCTTTCACTTTCGTTACTAAAACGCCACCAGCAGCGGTATTATTGAAAAAAGCTGCGGGTCTTAAATCAGGTTCTGCAAAACCAAACAAAGACAAAGTTGGTAAAGTAACTAAAGAACAAATCCGTCAAATCGCTGAAACTAAAGCAGCAGATATGACAGGTGCAACAATTGAAACTAAGATGAAATCTATTGAAGGTACTGCACGTTCAATGGGCTTAGTGGTGGAGGAATAATACGATGGCTAAATTGACTAAAAAAATGAAAGCAATCAAAGCTGGCGTAGATTCTACTAAAGCATACGAAATCAACGAAGCGATTGCAGTATTAAAACAATTCGCAACAGCGAAATTCGTTGAAAGCGTTGATGTTGCAGTAAACTTAGGTATCGATCCTCGTAAATCAGACCAAAACGTACGTGGTGCAACAGTATTACCACACGGTACTGGTCGTACAGCTCGTGTTGCTGTATTTACACAAGGTGCTAACGCAGAAGCTGCTAAAGCAGCGGGTGCTGATTTAGTGGGTATGGAAGACTTAGCGGAACAAGTGAAAAAAGGCGAAATGGACTTCGACGTGGTTATTGCATCACCAGATGCAATGCGTGTTGTGGGTCAATTAGGTCAAATCCTTGGTCCACGTGGTTTAATGCCAAACCCGAAAGTAGGTACCGTGACTCCAAACGTTGCTGAAGCGGTTAAAAATGCAAAATCGGGTCAGATCCGTTACCGTAATGACAAAAATGGTATTATCCATACCACAATCGGTAAAGCAGATTTCTCACCTGAGCAATTAAAAGAAAACCTCCAAGCATTGTTAGCGGCTTTAACTAAAGCTAAACCAACAACAGCTAAAGGTGTATTCATCAAGAAAGTAAGCATCTCTACGACAATGGGTGCTGGTGTTGCTGTTGATCAGTCTTCACTATAATTGCTAAATAGTTAAATAAAAGACCACAGAAATTCGATTTCTGTGGTCTTTTTCTTTATAGGATAAAACGTTACAATTTTGCCGCTCACAAGCGGTTAGATCTTGGTAATTTTTTACCAAAGGCAGAGAGATATGAATACATACAATTTTTCGTTCTTAACATCTCATTACGAACAGCTTTCCGAATTGGCGACTTTAGCTGAGAAGTTGCTTCATATTGATGCGGGAAGTTGTTTAACTCGTTTACGCAGTTTTGCGGAAGAAATGGTTTAGGAGATCTATAAAGAAGAAAAATTTGCACGACTGCCTCAAGCCACGTTTAATGAGTTGCTGAAATCGACCGAATTTAGAAATTCAGTCGATAAATCATTATGGTATCAGTTAGATTATTTGAGAATAAAAGGTAATCGTACAGCGCACGGTGCAGTTGGAAAAATTGAGGTAGCTAAGCAAGCCTTAAAAACCGCACATAAACTCGCTATTTATATGGCGGTGCGTTATGCCAATTTGCCAATTGATAAATTACCCGCCTATATTGAACCTACCTTTGAAGCGTCAAATACCGCCACGACAAAACGCTTACAAGCATTAGAAGAAGAACAGAAGCATCTTCACGCAGTCATTGCTCAATTAGAAGCAGAAAGGCTTGAACAAGCTCGTTCTGCAGAAATGTTATCGACAGATGATCTTGCATTACGTCAGCAGCAAAGCCAACAAGTCGCAAATAGTTTAAATTGGGATGAAGCGACAACTCGCCGTCAGTTGATCGATGCTATGTTAGCCAATGCAGATTGGAACTTGCATAATAGAGATGACGTTCAGTTTGAATATCGTCTTACTAACTTTACAGGTTCAATATCAGGCAAAGGTGCCGTTGATTACGTTTTATGGGATAGCGATGGCAAGCCGCTGGCTGTGTTAGAAGCCAAGAAAACGAGTGTTGAAGTACAACGTGGACGTGAGCAGGCTCGTTTATATGCCGATGCATTAGAAGCTCAATTTGGGCAAAGACCGATCATTTTTTATAGCAATGGCTATGAAACCTATATTTGGGATGATGCCGTTTACAATAGTCCTCGCCAAATTTTTAGTTTTTATGATAAAGAAAGCCTACAAAAATTACTCTTTCAACGGCAGTACAAATTAAATTTAGCGGAAAATTACCCAACAGAGTGTACGCAAATTGCCGGGCGGAATTATCAAACCGCAGCCATTAAAACCGTTGCAGAACATTTCCAAAACCAACGTCGTGCGGCATTGATCGTACAGGCGACAGACACAGGTAAAACCCGTGTAGCAATCGGGCTAACCCATCTATTGCTTGCCAAAAACTGGGCAAAGCGAGTGTTGTTTTTATGCGACCGCCGAGAATTACGCAAGCAAGCAGACGACGATTTCCGTGAATATGTACCAACTGAACCCCGCTGTGTCATCGGAGAAGCTAATCAAATTGAATCCAGTGCACGTATTTTTATCGCCACTTATCCCGCGATGATGAATCGTTTTGCTCAACTGAATACAGGGTTTTTCGATTTGATCATTGCCGATGAATCGCACCGCTCTATCTACAATAAATACGGCGATATTTTCCACTATTTTGATTCGCTCAAATTAGGGCTTACTGCAACGCCAGTTGGTTTTGTTAGCCGTAATACGTATGAAATGTTTGGTTGTGAAAATCAGAACCCAACGTACTCTTTCAGCCTTGAAGAGGCTTGGGAGCACGAGCCACCTTATCTTGCTCGTTACGAAGTGCAAGAAGTCACGACAAACTTTCTACGCAATGGCATTCGTTATGATCAACTGTCTGATGAACAGAAACGTCAGCTAGAAGAAGATCTTGGCGAAGAAATGGCACAACATGCTGATTTTGAAGGTTCTCAAATTGGGCGAAATATTATCAGCTATGACACCGATAGCATTATCATTGATAATTTAATGCAAAATGGGCTGAAAGCGAAAAATGGCATAATGGGCAAAACGATTCTTTTTGCGCAAAGCCAAAAACATGCGGAACATCTCGAACAAGTCTTCTGCGATCGTTATCCACAATTTGGCACAAAAATGTGTAAAGTGATTCACAACAATGTGCCACACGTGGATAGACTCATCACTGAATTTAAAGATCCCAACAGTGCTTTCCGTATTGCCATTTCAGTGGATATGTTAGACACAGGGATTGATGTGCCGTCTATCTTAAATTTAGTGTTTGCAAAATCGGTACGATCGAAAGTGAAATTCTGGCAGATGATTGGGCGAGGCACTCGTCTTTGCCCGAAATTACTTGATGGCGATCAGGACAAAACCAAATTTATTATTTTCGACCATCACCAAAATTTCACCTATTTTGATGAAAAATATCAAGAACCAGAAGATCTCAATCAAGCGAAACCACTGTTACAGAGCTGTTTTGATGCTCGGCTTGCCTTTGCCAAAGTCGCCAAAGCGAAAAATCAGCATTGGGATTTAATCCGCCATTTATTGCAGCAAGATATTTTAGCTCTCCCGCTTGATGCAATAGCTGTAAAACGGGAAATGCGGACCGTCGTTCTCTTACGAGAAACCGATCTGCTTGCCGAGTTCGACAGCACCACACAGCATTGGCTTGAGAAAACCATCTCACCATTGATGGCACAGCGAGAGCTGCCCGAGTCAGAAGTACAAGCGGTGAGATTTGACCGACTCATTGCACAAATTCAACATTTATGGTTAGCGGGATCAGCGGATTTAGCGGCATATAAACAGAGTTTGCTTGACTGGTTAAGTGAACTCGCCACCAACCTAGACGTGGTTCGCAAACATCTCCTCACTATTGAACGCTTGCAGCAACCCGTTTTTTGGCAATCAGAAAATATTGCAGCGCTAGAACAAGCACGTTTGATTTTGCGGGGAATTATGCAATACCGCAAACAGCAAACCACTTCACCGTTCGCCTTTGGGAATAAAACCAAAGCCGAAGATGGTGAGATTCAGATGACGATACGAGATCCAATCTTACCTCAATACGCAGACCGCCAACGCTACAAAAAACTGTTTGCAGAATTTGAACAGCACCCTGTCATCATCAAAGTGAAACAAAACCAAGCGGTGAGTAAAACCGAGATTGAGTCGCTGTTTGCTTTAGTTCTAGCTCAGCATCCTGATGTGCAATTTAACGATTTAATTGCGTTTTATGGTGATACACCAGAAAACCTAAACCGCTTGTTAAAAGAGATCGTGGGGTTAGACAGCAAAGCCATCAGCCAACATTTTGAACAATTCATTCAACAGCACCCGAATCTAACTGCCTTGCAGGTACGTTTTATCGACTTATTGCAAAGTGTCATCGCCAAACATGGCGGCATTACCCGTGAACGCTTATTTGATGCCCCTTTCACGCATCTTCATGCCGAGAGTATTGACGGCATCTTTGATGTAAACAGTGCGGATGAACTATTTGAACTGCTTCACCCTTATTTTGTCGAGCCTTTAACCCGTGCGGAAACGTTAGGACGTGTGAATGATGACTGAGTTATGTGTGGCGAAATGGCAAACGTTACACAATATACCGACGTAGATGTCCCACAAGGTGTAGGTTGTCTGGTGAAAAATAAACCAACAAGCGGTTAGATCCGCTCATTATTTTGCAAATCCGATTTGCAAAAAATAATCAGAAAGTGACCGCTTGTATTAAGTTCTTCTTTGAGCAGTGAGAGAGTCTTAATGGACAGTGATGGTGAAGAGAGATGTAGAAGAATTTTATGGAGAAAGAATGAAATTAGGTGAGTTAGTTAATATTAAAACAGGAAAGCTTGACGCAAACGCAGCAGTAGAAAATGGACAATATCCTTTTTTTACCACTGCTCGTGAAATTTCCAGAATAGATAAATATAGTTTTGATGATGAAGTTGTTTTAGTTGCAGGCAATGGCGATCTAAATGTTAAATATTACAAAGGCAAATTTGATGCTTACCAAAGAACCTATGTTTTAACTTGTAAGAAAGATAAAGAGCTTAATATGAAGTATCTTTATTATTTTATGGAGAAATATTTGGGGGTGTTGCGTCAACAAGCAATTGGGTGTGTGATTAAATACATTAAATTAGAAAATTTAACTGAACCTAATATTTATTATCCAAGTATTGAAACCCAAACCCAAATCGCCCAAATTCTCGATAAATCCACAGCACTGATTGCAAAACGCAAAGCACAAATAGCGGAGCTGGATAAGTTAGTGCAAAGCGTATTTTTGGAGATGTTTGGGGATCCAGTAATAAATACAAGGAATTGGAACTTGGTGCAATTATCTACTTTGGGATATTTAGGTAGGGGGGGTTCAAAGCATAGACCAAGAAATGATCCTAAATTGCTTGGCGGAGAATATCCATTTATTCAAACTGGTGATATTGCAAACTCGGGACTTTATTTAGAAGAATATAAGAACACTTACTCGAAAAAGGGATTTGAACAAAGCAAAATGTGGGAAAAAGGTACTCTTTGTATTACGATTGCGGCAAATATTGCTAAAACAGCAATTTTAAAATTTAATAGTTGTTTTCCTGATAGTGTTGTTGGTTTTATTCCCAATTCTCACACAAATGCCATTTTTATTAATTATTGGTTTAGTTTTTTTCAGCGTATTTTGGAAGAAACTGCACCTGAATCAGCACAAAAAAATATTAATCTAGACATTCTTTCAAAGTTAAATGTAATTTGTCCTGACATAAAACTCCAAACCCAATTCGCCCAAATAGCTGAAAAAATCCACGCCCAAAAATCCTTGCTACAAAAAAGCTTGGCGGAGTTGGAAGTGCTGCATCAAGCGTTGATGCAGAAAGCCTTTAACGGGCAGTTTGTTGGCTAACAAGCGGTCAGATTAGAAGAAAATTTTGCAAATAAAAAGGAAAAAAGATGCTCACAGGCAAAATTCGCAGTGATATTGATAAATTATGGGAAAAGTTCTGGACAGGCGGTATTACCGATCCGCTGACCGTCATCAAACAAATTAGCTATTTAGTATTCGCACGAATGCTCGATATGCAAGAAGAAGCGAGCGAACGCAAAGCATACCGTACTGGCAAGCCCTTTAAACGCATTTTTCCTGACACGCCAGAAGGGCAAGCGTTGCGTTGGAAAAACTTCCGTCAAATGTCAGGAGCATTACTCTATCAGCACTTAAAAAACAATGTGTTTCCCCATTTCACCGAGCTTGCCGCAAACGGAGCGGAGCTTGGTAAAACGGGCGAATATATGAAACAAGCCTCCGTGGAAATCAAAAATGAAAGTGTGTTGGTATCAGCGGTAGAGCTTGTCGATCAGTTGCCACTCAATCAAAGCGATGTAAAAGGCGATATTTACGAATATTTATTGAGCAAACTTTCAACTGCGGGCATTAACGGACAGTTCCGCACACCTCGCCATATCATTGATATGATGGTGGCATTAGTTGCCCCAAAACCAAACGAAACGGTGTGCGATCCTGCCTGTGGCACCGCAGGTTTTTTAGTGCGAACAGTGGAGTATTTACACAAAACGCACACCAGTAAAAACTATTTGCAGCCCGATGAGGAAGGGAATGTCCATTACATCGGTGATTTATTAACCGATGCAGAACGGCAATTTATGTTGAATCAAATGTTTTGGGGATTCGACTTTGATAGCACGATGTTAAGTGTTTCCAGTATGAATATGCTGCTGCACGGTATCACGGGGGCAAATATTTGCTATCAAGACACCTTAAATAAATCAATTCAAACCCATTACCCAGACCAAGAGAAAGATTTCTTCGATGTCATTTTGGCAAACCCACCTTTTAAAGGCAGCCTAGACGAAGCGAATACCAACCCTGATGTATTAAAAGTGGTGAAAACCAAGAAAACGGAATTGCTGTTTGTTGCTCACATTCTGAATGCGTTGAAACTCGGTGGTAGAGCGGGAGTGATTGTGCCTGATGGCGTGTTGTTTGGTTCATCTAAAGCACATAAGCAGCTGCGTCAAACACTGATTGAACAAAACCAGTTAGAAGCCGTGATTAGCTTGCCAAGCGGCGTGTTCAAACCCTACGCAGGCGTTTCTACTGCGATTTTGCTATTCAGCAAAGGCGGCAATACTCGCCAAGTCTGGTTTTATGATGTGCAGGCAGATGGTTATAGTTTGGATGATAAGCGTTCACCCATCGCTCAAAATGATTTACCTACCGTCGAAAAAGCGTGGGCAGAATATAAAACGTTGTTGCTTGCCAATCAATATGAAGAAATTGCTCGCCGCTTCGGTGATAAAACCCAACCAAGTTTTGTCGTTGATGTGGCTGACATTGTGGAAAATGGCTACGATTTATCGATCAATCGCTACAAAGAAGTTGTACACCAAGAGCAGGAATATGATCCACCTTGTGAAATTTTAGCTCGAATTGAAAGCCTCGAAGTCGAAATTCAACAAGAGCTTGCGGAACTAAAGGCGTTAATCAACGCATAAAACCGTTTACAGGTTTAATATTTGAGCGTATAATCCGCAACTCATTTTTGCCCTATGGGCAGAATATTGATGGTGCTTGCCTTTTCAAGCCCCGTCCAAGACCGTAGGTGAACCGGTGTGAACCGTTTCTTAATGGAATAACCTACGTAGATGGTGAACAGACAGAATTTTCTGCTTCTGGACACCTTAGGCTCAAAAAACGTTTGGTAACAAGCGGTTACTTTTTTGAGATTTTTTGTAAATTCCACGTTTTTTGTGGAGTGTATCAGGAGCTAAAACCAATGGCATTAAATCTTCAAGACAAACAAGCAATTGTTGCTGAAGTAAACGAAGCTGCCAAAGGTGCCCTTTCTGCTGTCGTTGCGGATTCTCGCGGCGTAACAGTAGATAAAATGACCGAGTTACGTAAAACAGCTCGTGAATCAGGCGTGACAATGCGTGTGGTACGTAATACTTTATTACGTCGTGCGGTTGAAGGCACTGAATTCGAGTGTTTAAAAGACACGTTTACTGGTCCAACTCTTATCGCATTCTCTACTGAACATCCAGGTGCAGCAGCACGTTTGTTAAAAGATTTTGCGAAAGCAAACAAAGAGTTTGAAATTAAAGGTGCAGCCTTTGAAGGTAAAGTACAAGATGTTGAATTCTTGGCAACATTACCAACTTACGAAGAAGCAATTGCACGTTTAATGGGCACAATGAAAGAAGCTGCGGCAGGCAAACTTGTTCGCACTCTTGCAGCATTACGCGACAAATTACAAGAAGCTGCATAATTTTAAGCAGAAAACTTCTTAACTCGTTTAACTTATTTACTTTAGGAATTGATTGTTATGTCATTAACTAACGAACAAATCATTGAAGCGATCGCTTCTAAATCAGTATCAGAAATCGTTGAATTAATCGCAGCGATGGAAGAAAAATTCGGCGTATCAGCAGCGGCAGCAGCAGTTGCAGTAGCAGCTGGTCCAGCGGAAGCAGCAGAAGAGAAAACTGAATTCGACGTAATCCTTGCTAACGCAGGTGCGAACAAAGTTGCTGTAATCAAAGCAGTACGTGGTGCAACTGGCTTAGGCTTAAAAGAAGCAAAAGACTTAGTTGAATCTGCACCAGCAGCATTAAAAGAAGGCATCTCTAAAGCAGAAGCTGAAGCACTTAAGAAAGAATTAGAAGAAGCTGGTGCACAAGTAGAAATCAAATAATTTTTGATTTTTGTGTAACGACCTTCAAGGTTCAGAAAACCCCGATGAAAATATCGGGGTTTTTGTTTTTGATTTGCAAAAAATTGTGGAAAACTGACCGCTTGTATGTGGTCATTTAAACGATAATTTTTTAATCAATCCATTGATTTGTTATCCAAATCTCCCTATAATTGCTAGTCCGAATTTGCATTAAATGGCTGGTGGTAAACCACCAGCCATTTTGTGCTTGATATGTTCAGGTAAACTTGTGTCGTTTAAGTTTATCTAACTGATTGATTTTAAAGTCAATTTAAAAGTTTGCAAGCAGTCACTTCCGTTGAGCGTTTTGCAAATCTTCCTAACCCGATCAAACGCCAGAGCGGTAGTGATTTTTGACCCCTGTTCCCTGATTGGAAAACGACATCTCGTATCCTATTTTATATGCCACTTCCTGCCAGTCTTTAGGCGGATTGTGAAAATTCAACCAGATAAAAAATCAAGAAGGCTATCTAACAATGGCATACTCATATTCCGAGAAAAAGCGTATCCGTAAGAGCTTTGGTAAACGCCCACAAGTTCTGAACGTACCTTATCTATTAACTATTCAGCTTGATTCTTTTGATAAATTCATTCAAAGAGATCCTGAAGGACAACAAGGTTTAGAAGCGGCATTCCGTTCAGTGTTCCCGATTGTCAGCAACAACGGTAGCACCGAATTACAATACGTTTCTTACGAATTAGGTGAACCTGCGTTTGACGTGCGTGAATGCCAAATTCGTGGCACAACCTATGCCGCACCGTTGCGTGTGAAATTACGTTTAGTCACATTCGATCGTGAGGCGGCAGCAGGTACCGTTAAAGATATTAAAGAACAAAACGTCTATATGGGCGAAATCCCATTGATGACCGACAACGGGACTTTCGTGATCAACGGTACCGAGCGTGTTATCGTGTCACAATTACACCGTAGTCCAGGCGTATTCTTTGATTCTGACAAAGGTAAAACACACGCATCAGGTAAAGTGTTGTACAACGCTCGTATCATTCCTTACCGTGGTTCTTGGTTAGATTTCGAGTTCGATCCGAAAGACAACTTATACGCACGTATCGACCGTCGTCGTAAATTGCCAGCCACCATTATTTTACGTGCTTTAGGCTACACCACCGAAGAAATCTTGAACTTGTTCTTTGAGAAAGTGAATTTTGAAATCAAAGACAATCAATTATTGATGGAACTCGTTCCTGAGCGTTTGCGTGGTGAAACAGCCGCATTCGATATCGAAGCAGAAGGTAAAGTGTATGTAGAAAACGGTCGCCGTATTACTGCACGTCATATCAAAGCATTAGAAAAAGATAATATTACTCAAATCAATGTGCCAACCGAGTATATCATTGGCAAAGTCACAGCAAGAGATTACATCGATCTTGAAACGGGTGAAGTGGTTTGCCCTGCAAATACCGAGCTAAACTTAGAATTATTAGCAAAATTGGCTCAAGCAGGTTATCACCAAATCGAAGTGTTATTCACTAACGATTTAGATTACGGCCCATACATTTCTGAAACCTTGCGTGTGGATCCGACCTACGACCGTTTAAGTGCGTTAGTGGAAATCTACCGTATGATGCGTCCAGGTGAACCACCAACAAAAGAAGCGGCAGAAGGCTTATTTGACAATATGTTCTTCTCAAGCGACCGTTATGATCTTTCAGCGGTAGGTCGTATGAAATTCAACCGTTCACTTGATATTCCTGAAGGTGAAGGCTCGGGCATTTTAAGTAACGATGACATCATCGGCGTGATGAAGAAATTGATCGAAATCCGTAACGGTCGTGGCGAAGTGGACGATATCGATCACTTAGGTAACCGTCGTATTCGTTCAGTGGGCGAGATGGCTGAAAACCAATTCCGTATCGGTTTAGTGCGTGTTGAGCGTGCCGTGCGTGAGCGTCTCTCACTAGGCGATTTAGATGGGGTTACTCCACAAGATCTGATCAATGCAAAACCAATTTCTGCGGCCGTGAAAGAGTTCTTTGGTTCTTCACAGCTTTCGCAATTTATGGACCAAAACAACCCGCTTTCAGAGGTTACTCACAAACGTCGTATTTCTGCGTTAGGTCCAGGTGGTTTAACACGTGAACGTGCGGGCTTTGAAGTGCGTGACGTACACGCAACTCACTATGGTCGTGTATGTCCAATCGAAACGCCTGAAGGTCCAAATATCGGTTTGATTAACTCACTTTCTGTTTATGCACGTACTAACGACTATGGTTTCTTAGAAACGCCATATCGTAAAGTGGTAAATGGTCAAGTGACTGAAGAGATCGAATACTTATCAGCGATTGAAGAAGGTAACTTCGTGATCGCACAGGCGAACTCAAACTTAGACGAAAACTTCCGTTTTACAGATACCTATGTCACTTGTCGTGGTGAACATGGTGAGTCTGGTTTATATCGCCCAGAAGAAATTCACTATATGGACGTTTCAACACAGCAAGTGGTTTCTGTTGCGGCGGCGTTAATCCCGTTCCTTGAACACGACGATGCGAACCGTGCGTTGATGGGTGCGAACATGCAACGTCAAGCCGTGCCAACATTGCGTGCGGATAAACCATTAGTCGGTACTGGTATTGAGAAAGCCGTGGCACTCGACTCGGGTGTAGCCGTCGTCGCAAAACGTGGTGGTACGATCCAATACGTTGATGCCTCTCGTATCGTGGTTAAAGTCAACGAAGACGAAACGGTAGCGGGTGAAGCAGGTATTGATATTTATAACTTAATCAAATATACCCGTTCAAACCAAAACACCTGTATCAACCAAATTCCTTGTGTGAAATTAGGCGAGCCAGTTGAACGTGGTGAAATCTTAGCTGACGGTCCTTCAACAGACTTAGGTGAGTTAGCCTTAGGTCAAAACATTCGCGTGGCGTTCATGCCTTGGAATGGTTATAACTTCGAAGACTCAATGTTAGTGTCTGAGCGTGTGGTACAAGAAGATCGCTTCACCACCATTCACATTCAAGAACTTTCTTGTGTGGCGCGTGATACCAAACTGGGTGCGGAAGAGATCACGGCTGATATTCCAAACGTGGGCGAATCAGCATTAAGTAAATTAGATGAATCAGGTATTGTTTACATCGGTGCGGAAGTAAAAGGTGGCGACATCTTAGTGGGTAAAGTCACTCCGAAAGGCGAAACCCAATTAACCCCAGAAGAGAAACTTCTCCGTGCAATTTTCGGTGAAAAAGCGTCTGACGTTAAAGATTCTTCATTACGTGTACCAAACGGTACATCAGGTACGGTTATCGATGTTCAAGTCTTCACTCGTGATGGCGTAGAAAAAGATAAACGTGCGAAAGACATCGAAGAAATCCAACTTCGTGAAGCGAAAAAAGACTTAACCGAAGAGTTGGAAATCTTAGAAGCAGGCTTATTCACTCGAGTGCGTAACTTGTTGGTGGAAGGCGGTGTGTCTGAAGCAGCGTTGGATAAAGTTGATCGTGAAAAATGGTTAGAACAAACCTTAGACGACGAAGTAAAACAAAACCAATTAGAACAGCTTGCAGAACAGCACGAAGAGTTGCGTAAAGAGTTTGAACGCAAACTTGAAATCAAACGCAATAAGATTATCCAAGGGGACGACTTAGCTCCTGGCGTATTGAAAGTGGTGAAAGTGTACCTTGCGGTGAAACGCCAAATTCAACCAGGTGATAAAATGGCGGGTCGCCACGGTAACAAAGGGGTTATCTCGAAAATCAACCCTGTGGAAGATATGCCATACGATGAAAACGGTCAGCCAGTTGAGATCGTATTGAACCCGTTGGGCGTTCCGTCTCGTATGAACATCGGTCAGATCCTTGAAACTCACTTAGGCTTAGCAGCACGTGGTATCGGCGATCAAATCAATGCGATGATCAAACAGCAGCAGTCAGTGGCGAAATTGCGTGACTACATGCAAAAAGCCTACGATCTCGGTCACGGTTCGCAAGTGGTTGATTTAAGCAAGTTCACCGACGAAGAAGTGATGACTCTTGCACAAAATTTACGCAAAGGTTTACCACTTGCTACCCCAGTATTTGACGGTGCACATGAAAAAGAAATCAAAGGCTTATTAGAATTAGGTGGCTTACCAACTAGTGGTCAGATCACCCTTTATGATGGCCGTACAGGTGAGAAATTCGAGCGCCCTGTAACCGTAGGTTATATGTATATGCTCAAATTGAACCACTTAGTTGATGACAAAATGCACGCACGTTCAACCGGTTCTTATAGTCTTGTTACGCAACAACCGCTCGGTGGTAAAGCACAGTTCGGTGGTCAGCGTTTCGGTGAGATGGAGGTTTGGGCATTAGAAGCATACGGTGCAGCCTATACGCTTCAAGAAATGCTTACAGTGAAATCCGATGACGTGAATGGTCGTACGAAGATGTATAAAAACATCGTAGATGGCACACACTATATGGAGCCAGGTATGCCAGAATCCTTTAACGTAATTACCAAAGAGATCCGTGCATTAGCGATCGATATGGAGTTGGACGAGGCGTAATATCCTTATGGATGGTGTGCGTCAGACCAGTGCCATCAAAGATTAAGGATGATACAAGCGGTTAGATCCTGCAAAAATGTTGCAAATTTGCAAAACATCTGGCAAATCTGACCGCTTGCAACCCAATTTATATCGCAATGGTTTGCCGTTGCGAACTTTATAAAACCTACATCACTAGGGGCAAAAAAGTGAAAGACTTAGTTAAGTTTTTAAAAGCACAATCAAAATCAAGTGACGATTTTGATGTGATTAAAATCGGTTTAGCATCGCCAGATAAGATCCGTTCTTGGTCTTTTGGTGAAGTGAAAAAACCAGAAACGATCAACTACCGTACCTTCAAACCAGAACGTGACGGTCTTTTCTGTGCACGTATTTTTGGGCCAGTGAAAGATTACGAATGTTTGTGTGGTAAATATAAACGCTTAAAACACCGCGGTGTGATCTGTGAAAAATGTGGCGTTGAAGTCACGCAAACCAAAGTACGTCGTGACCGTATGGGCCATATCGAATTGGCTTGTCCAGTGGCACACATCTGGTTCTTAAAATCACTGCCGTCCCGTATCGGTTTGATTTTAGATATGCCGTTGCGTGATATTGAGCGTGTGCTTTATTTCGAAAGCTATGTAGTGATCGAGCCAGGTATGACTGATCTTGAGAAAAATCAGTTATTAACTGAAGAACAGTATTTAGAAGCGGAAGAGCGTTGGGGCGACGAATTTGAAGCGAAAATGGGTGCGGAAGGTATCCAAGCATTGTTGAAAGATTTAGATCTGGATCACCAATGCGAAATGTTGCGTGAAGAATTACAAGAAACCAATTCCGAAACCAAACGCAAAAAAATCACCAAACGCTTGAAATTACTTGAAGCATTTATCCAATCAGGCAATAAGCCAGAATGGATGGTGATGACGGTATTGCCAGTGCTTCCGCCAGATTTGCGTCCATTAGTACCACTTGATGGTGGTCGTTTCGCCACCTCTGACTTGAACGATTTATATCGCCGTGTTATCAACCGTAACAACCGTTTAAAACGCTTGTTAGATTTGATTGCACCAGACATCATCGTGCGTAACGAAAAACGGATGTTACAAGAGTCAGTCGATGCGTTGTTAGACAACGGTCGTCGTGGTCGTGCGATTACCGGTTCAAACAAACGTCCATTGAAATCATTAGCGGATATGATCAAAGGTAAACAAGGTCGTTTCCGTCAAAACCTATTAGGTAAACGTGTTGACTATTCAGGTCGTTCGGTAATCACCGTAGGTCCATACTTACGTCTACACCAATGTGGTTTGCCGAAGAAAATGGCATTGGAATTATTCCGTCCATTTATCTACTCAAAATTAGAAAGTCGTGGTATCGCATCAACCATTAAAGCCGCGAAGAAAATGGTAGAGCGTGAAGATCCAATCGTATGGGATATTCTCGCAGAAGTGATTCGTGAACACCCAATCCTGCTTAACCGTGCACCAACGCTTCACCGTTTGGGTATTCAAGCGTTTGAACCGTTGTTGATTGAAGGTAAAGCGATTCAGTTACACCCACTTGTGTGTGCGGCGTTCAACGCGGACTTCGACGGTGACCAAATGGCGGTACACGTTCCATTAACCCTTGAAGCACAATTAGAAGCTCGTGCGTTAATGATGTCTACCAACAACGTTCTCTCGCCTGCGAACGGTGATCCGATTATCGTACCATCGCAAGACGTTGTATTAGGTCTTTACTATATGACCCGTGACAAAGTGAACGGCAAAGGTGAAGGAATGTACTTCCTTGATCCACGCGAAGCTGAAAAAGCGTACCGTACTGGTCAAGCAGAATTACATTCTCGTGTAAAAGTGCGTATCACGGAATACGAGAAAAATGCAAGCGGTGAGTTTGAACCAAAAGTTTACTTAGTAGATACCACAATCGGTCGTGCAATTTTATGGATGATCGCACCGAAAGGAATGCCATTTAGTTTGTTCAACCAAGCATTAGGCAAAAAAGCGATTTCAAAATTAATCAATGAAAGCTACCGTCGTTTAGGCTTGAAAGAGTCAGTGGTTTTCGCTGACCAAATTATGTACACCGGTTTTGCTTATGCAGCACGTTCAGGTTCATCTGTTGGTATCGACGATATGGTGATCCCAGAACAAAAATACAGCATCATCGCTGCCGCAGAAGAAGAAGTAGCAGAAATCCAAGAACAATTCAACTCTGGTCTTGTGACTGCAGGTGAGCGTTATAACAAAGTGATCGATATTTGGGCGGCAGCGAACGAACGTGTCTCGAAAGCGATGATGGAAAACTTATCGACGGAAGAAGTGATTAACCGTGAAGGTAACCCAGAGAAACAAGCGTCATTCAACAGTATCTTTATGATGGCGGATTCAGGGGCGCGTGGTTCTGCAGCACAGATTCGTCAGTTAGCAGGTATGCGTGGTTTGATGGCTCGTCCAGATGGCTCGATCATCGAAACACCAATTACCGCCAACTTCCGTGAAGGCTTAAACGTTCTTCAGTACTTTATTTCAACCCACGGTGCCCGTAAAGGTCTTGCGGATACGGCATTAAAAACAGCGAACTCAGGTTACTTAACCCGTCGTTTAGTAGATGTGGCACAAGACTTGGTGATCGTAGAAGATGACTGTGGTACACACGAAGGTATCGTGATGACCCCGCTTATCGAAGGCGGTGATGTGAAAGAGGCCTTGCGTGATCGTGTACTCGGTCGTGTGGTAGCGGAAGACGTATTAAAACCAGGTACAGAAGACGTCTTAATTCCACGCAATACCTTAATCGATGAGAAATGGTGTGATGTGATTGATGCGGAGTCTGTGGACGTCATCAAAGTGCGTTCAGTCGTAACCTGTAACACTGACTTTGGTGTATGTGCGAAATGTTACGGTCGTGACTTAGCTCGTGGTCACTTGATCAATCAAGGTGAAGCTGTGGGTGTTATTGCGGCACAATCTATCGGTGAACCGGGTACACAGTTAACGATGCGTACGTTCCACATCGGTGGTGCGGCATCTGCGGCAGCCAAAGAATCCAGTATTCAAGTGAAGAATGCGGGTACGATTAAACTTGCCAACGCAAAATTCGTGACCAATAAAGAAGGCAAATTTGTCTTAACTTCTCGTAATACTGAATTAACGGTAATTGACGCATTCGGTCGTACCAAAGAAAACTATAAAGTGCCTTACGGTGCGGTACTTTCAAAAGGCGACGGTGCAGAAGTAAATACTGGCGAGGTCGTGGCGAACTGGGATCCGCATACAATGCCGATCATCTCCGAAGTGAGCGGTTTCATCAAGTTCAGCGACATCGTTGATGGCTTGACGGTAACTCGCCAAACGGACGAACTCACTGGTCTTTCATCAATCTCGGTACAAGATGTGGGTGAGCGTGCCACAGCAGGTAAAGACTTACGTCCAGCATTGAAATTAGTGGATGCCCAAGGCAATGACATTTTAGTGAACGACACACCAGTACAATATATCCTTCCAGGTAAAGCGATTGTGAGCTTGAACGAAGGTGCCGAAGTGGCAGTGGGTGATGCGTTAGCACGTATTCCACAAGAAAGCACAGGAACCAAGGATATTACTGGTGGTCTTCCACGTGTTGCAGACTTGTTTGAGGCACGTAAACCGAAAGAGCCTGCTATCTTGGCGGAAATTTCAGGTATCGTCTCATTTGGTAAAGAAACCAAAGGAAAGCGCCGCTTGTTAATCACGCCAGCAGAAGGCGAGACTTACGAAGAAATGATTCCAAAATGGCGTCAGCTCAACGTATTTGAAGGTGAATTGGTACAACGTGGTGATGTAATTTCTGACGGTGCGGAAACCCCACACGATATTTTACGCTTGCGTGGTGTTCACGCCGTAACCGATTACATCGTAAACGAAGTGCAAGAAGTTTACCGCTTACAAGGGGTAAAAATTAACGATAAGCATATCGAAGTCATCGTTCGCCAAATGTTGCGTAAAGCGGTGATTACCAATGCTTACGACTCCGAGTTCCTTGAAGGTGAACAAGTTGAAGTGGCTCGTGTGAAAATCGTCAACCGCAAACGTGCGGAAGAAGGCAAACCGTTGGTGGAATTTGAACGTGAATTGCTTGGTATTACCAAAGCATCCCTTGCGACAGAGTCATTTATCTCTGCGGCATCGTTCCAAGAAACCACCCGTGTGCTTACCGAGGCAGCCGTGGCTGGTAAGCGTGACGAATTACGTGGTTTGAAAGAAAACGTGATTGTCGGCCGTCTAATTCCTGCGGGTACTGGTTTTGCTTACCATCAAAACCGAGCCAAACGTCGTGCAGAGGGTGAAATACTTCAAACATCAGAACAAGCGGTGACTTCCGCCTCAACTTTTGCAAGTGCAGAAGACATTGAAGCAGAGACACAAAGCGTTGTGAATGATGAAGCCACTCAGAGCCTTGCCGCATTACTCAATGCAGGTTTTGATATGGATGATGAAGAGTAGTTAATTCTATCTTATGAAAAAATCCCCCAAATTCTGAGCGAGTTTGGGGGGATTTTTTAATGATATTCATTTTTGATGGATTTCTAATAAATGACATTGTAAAATAATACCCCTATAAATATTGTCGATTAGGCAATTATAAAGCGATATCAAGATTTTTTATCATTAAAGGAGACAAACCATGAAACCATTAAAGTTAACGGTTGCAGCATGCTTATTAGCTTCCATTGTTCCAAATCTATCTTTAGCGAATGATCTAAGCAAAAGGGTTGGAACAAATGAAGCTAAGATAGAAAATTTAGAAACTCGACTTGGTCTTACTACTAATCAAGCTGTTGCTGCAGTAAATCTAGCAGCCGAAAATCAAAGTAAAAAAGCAGATAAAACCTATGTCGATGCGAAGCTACGTGAGAAAGCGAATTTAGCGGATATAGAAACAAGGTTTGTAGATGTTCATGCTATTTTAGGTGGTAAAGCAGATAAAACCGAGTTAGCTCAAAAATCGGACAAAACCTATGTTGATGGCAAACTCAGTGAGAAGGCCGATAAGACGGAATTAGCTAAAAAAGCGGATCAATCTTATGTTGATGGAAAACTCAATGAGAAGGCGGATAAAACTGAATTAGCTAAAAAAGCGGATCAATCTTATGTTGATGGAAAACTCAGTGAGAAAGCGGATAAAACAGCATTGACCGCTCTAGATTTAAGAGTTAAGCAAAACCAAGAGGCAATCGCCTCACTTAAACCAGCCAATATTGAAGGCTTAAAAGCAAGAACCGCAAAACTTGAAGCGTCTGTATCAAAATTAAATGCTCAAGTGCAAAGCAACACACAGCGTTTAGACAAGCTCAATGAAGAACTAAAAAGAGGGTTAGCGACCCAAGCGGCATTATCTGGTCTTTTCCAGCCATATAGTGTGGGTAAGTTCAATGTAACGGCTGCGGTTGGTGGATACCAGTCTAAATCAGCGGTTGCAGTGGGAGCGGGTTATCGCTTTAATGCCCATTTCGCAGCAAAAGCTGGCGTAGCGATGAGCACAGGGGATAATAATGCCTCTTACAATGTTGGTGTTAATTATGAGTTCTAATTAATCCGATAGTCAATGAATAATAAAAGAGTTGCTAACCCATAATGGATAGCAACTCTTTTTATTTTAAGCGGTTAAAAGTAGAGATTTCAATGTATATAAGGCATCGAGTGCCTGTTTTGGTGTAAGTTCGTCTGGGTTGATGTCGGCTAACGCCATTTCAACCGCTGAAGGTTGTGCAAGCGGTGAGTTTTGGGCGGAAATTTGCAAATCCGTTGGTTCGGCGTTGAATAGCAAATCGCCCTGTGGATTATCGTGCAGTTGGGCGGTTTGCTGTGAAAGCTGTTCGAGCTGAGCGAGTTTCTGTTTTGCCAGTTGGATCACCTGCTTCGGCACGCCTGCAAGAGCTGCCACTGCCAAGCCGTAACTTTTACTTGCAGCCCCTTCCTGCACGCTGTGCATAAAGGCGATGGTGTCGTTATGCTCCAAGGCATCTAAATGTACATTCGCTACGCCTTTGAGCTGGTTCGGCAAGCTGGTTAATTCAAAATAGTGAGTGGCAAAGAGGGTGAGGGATTGGGTTTTTTTCGCCAGCCATTCGGCGCACGCCCACGCCAGTGATAAGCCATCATAAGTAGATGTACCACGCCCGATTTCATCAACGAGCACAAGGCTCTGCTCGGTGGATTGATGCAGAATGTTCGCCATTTCCGTCATTTCTACCATAAAGGTTGAACGCCCAGAAGCGAGATCGTCCGATGCACCGATACGGGTGAAAATGCGGTCGATTGGCCCAATTTCCGCACTCTCTGCAGGCACAAAACTGCCGATATATGCCATCAAAGTAATCAAAGCGATTTGACGCATATAGGTGCTTTTTCCGCCCATATTCGGCCCTGTAACAATCAGTAGATGGCGTTGTGGATCGAGATAAACGGGGTTAGCGATAAAAGGATCTTTCAGCACTTGTTCCACCACAGGGTGACGACCACCTTTGATATTGATTTGGCGTTTCGGGCTGAAGGTTGGCATCACATAATTGAGGCTTTCGGCACGTTCGGCAAAGTTGGTGAGCACATCAAGCTCGGCAAGTGCAAGGCTGGCAAGTTGTAATTCGCCTAAACGTGGCAAAAGTAAATCGAACAACTCATCGTAAAGTTGTTTCTCTAAAGCGAGCGATGCTCCTTTAGATTTCAACACTTTATCTTCATACGTTTTTAGCTCTGGAATAATGTAGCGTTCCGCATTTTTCAACGTTTGGCGGCGAACGTAGTGAATCGGTGCTTTGTGAGCTTGCCCTTGGCTAATTTGAATGTAGTAGCCATGCACTGCATTGAAGCCGATTTTCAGGGTATCAATGCCTGTTTGCTCACGTTCTCTTTGCTCTAAATCATCAAGATATTGGGTTGCCCCTTCTGCCAGATTTCGCCACTCGTCCAGTTCTGCATTGTAGCCTTCGGCAATCACGCCACCATCTCGAATAAGCTGCGGAGGGTTGTCGATAATCGCTTTTTCCAGTAGCTCGTGCAGTTCGCTAAAATCAGCGATTTGTGTGAGGGGTTGATCTAAACAAGCGGTCAGATTTTGCGATAATTTTACAATATCAGGCAGTTGCGCCAAGGCTTGACGCAAACGAGTGAGATCTCGAGGGCGAGCCGTTCGTAATGCCACCCTTGCTAAAATGCGTTCCATATCGCCCACTTGTTGTAGAAGTGGTTGAAGCGGTTCAATGCGTTCGTGCTGTTGTAAGGCAAGGATAATCTGTTGACGAGTGTTAAGTTTATTGAGATCACGAATCGGCTGATGAATCCAACGTTTAAGCAAGCGGCTACCCATTGGGGTAACGCATTTATCTAGCACTGAAGCCAAGGTATTTTCTACGCCACCGCCAAGATTGGTGGTAAGCTCTAAATTTCGACGTGTCGCAGCATCAAGCAGAATGGTGTCACTATTTTGTGCTAAATGAATGGCATTGATGTGGGGCAAGGCAGTGCGTTGGGTTTCCTGCGCATAATGAAGCAAACAGCCCGCGGCACAAAGCCCAACTAATGCTTTATCTACCCCAAAACCCGCCAAGTTTTGCGTACCAAATTGGCGGTTGAGCAACTGAATGGCGGTGACTAACTCAAATTCCCATACCGCACGACGGCGTAAACCTTTGTAGCCTTGCAAAATGCCCGCTTCGCTAAAATCTTCAGGGTAGAGAATTTCAGCAGGTTGTGTACGTTGTAGCTCCGCCGAAAGGGCTTCTTTGCTTGGTAATTCGCTAATCAAAAATCGACCCGATGCCATATCCAAGGTCGCTAGGGCAAACACACCTTTTTCCTGATAAATCGCTGCCACCAAGTTATCTTGGCGTTCTGGCAACAAGGCTTCATCGCTTACCGTCCCCGGCGTGACAATTCGCACTACTTTTCGCTCAACAGGGCCTTTACTGGTGGTAGGATCGCCCACTTGCTCACAAATCGCCACCGACTCACCCAGTGCCACCAGCTTGGCTAAGTAGCCTTCAACAGCGTGATAAGGCACGCCCGCCATTGGAATCGGCTCGCCTGCGGATTGCCCACGTTTGGTGAGTGAAATATCCAACAACGCCGCCGCCTTCTTCGCATCATCATAAAATAGCTCGTAAAAATCCCCCATTCGATAGAACAGCAAAATATCAGGATTTTGGGCTTTGAGTTGGAGATATTGTTGCATCATTGGCGTATGCGTAGAAAGGTCTTTGGTCATCGGTTTGTTTTGATTAGTTGAAAATGGCGAGTATTTTAGGCGGAAAGGCTAGCGAGCAAAAGAGCAAGCGGTCAGTTTAGCGGGAAAATTTGCAAATTTTCATCGGGAACTGACCGCTTGTAGAATTAGAAAATCGCCTCTAAACGTAAGAAAGCCCCAAGATGATGTGAGCGGTTGAGCCTTTTGTTGTTGTAGAATGATAGCTCAGGCTGAATAAATAGCCACTCACGTAAAATGGGTTGGCGATAAGTGATAAACGGGCCGTAATGGATCAACTTAAAGCGTTTGTGTTGAATATCACCACCGATTGACAGACCGTAGTTCAAACGTTTGTAACCTACAAAGTTGTGCTCGCGATATAAACTATTTCCCCAACGTAAATTCTCATCAACATCGTGGGTGTACTCAAAATAAGTGTGGTTATTGATGAAAGCGATATCATCTTGGACATATTTATTTTCGAGGTTGGTTCGTACATAGTGTTTACTATTTGAACCATAGCGGTAGATTTGTTCGAGACGGGTTGAGAATTGGTTAGTATGTTGCCATTTTTTACTGGCTTTGGCTCGTACGAAAATATCCGCTCCAGAGCGAATCCCTAAATCAAGATCCGTCTCTATGCCAAGGTTTTTGATACCATCCGACCAACGCAATGCAAGGGAATTATTGTCTTGGCGAGCTTGGTGTTTGTCGTAATATTTATCTTTGGGTAATCGTTCTCGGTAATTTGGTGCAGTTTGAACACGATCTTGGGATTGGTTATCTAAATCTTCATCCCCCATAACAATACTTAAATGCTTTTTCAAGGCGGGTAAGCGTAATTTAGCTCGTATGCGAGGTTTAACTGAATAGCCATCATAACGATTCCATTGGTTATCTAACATAACACGCAAATTCGCTGAGGCAGGTTTATCTGGGTCTGGAGTGCCAACCCAATCATCGAGTACATTTGACCAGCTATGTAACGTCTCTCTCACTTTGCTATGTTGTTTATCTAGCATAGTTTCATTTGCGAATAATGCAACGGGAAAGCAAAGCGATAATATTGAAATAGTAAGCTGAGCATGTTTCATAAAATCCCTCCATTCATCTTTTGGTGAGATATTACGCTAATTTTGTCAAAATCTAAACTGAAAGCGGTTAGATTCAGTGCATTTTTTGCTATTTTCTAAAAAGAAAATCCCTTGCCGTAAGACAAGGGATTGGAATATGGTGCACTAGCTGGACTCGAATTTAAAGAATAACTTATTGTATTATATATAAAATAAATTTTGATGTTTTGTTAGTGGTTACTATGGCGGTTACTAAAATTCAAAATCATTTCAAAAATAGATCCGCATCAAAGGCATTCTAACTTATCCGTCAAAAATAAAAAATTCTACGAAAAAAAACTTTTTGAGAAATTGTCTCACTTTTTACACTTCGCACTTTTTTGATGTTTAAGGTATTGAATAATAAAGCATTTTTGGAAAGTGAAAATTTTTTGAGAAGTGGGGAAACTTGCCACTTATTTTCACTTTTGGCGATAATTTAGGCAAAAATAAAGCCTAGCTGTTATGCTAGGCTTGTTCGTTTAGCTATCCCAATCTTTCAGGCTGTGATCGATGTTAATGTAGTAGATATTTGTCAAGGTTAAGCCGTCTTTAAGCCGTGTCAGCAACCTGTTCCTACTGCCACGCTCTTTTAGAGCATACTCAAACGCCTGTCTAAAGCGGTTGCGTTGTAGTGGGTTGATAATGCCCATTCGCTCGCAATAGTACAAATACGCAGAATGCAACGCTGTGCGGTGTGCGTGGGGTTTTCGGCTACTGCCAAGGGTTAAGCCGTTGATAATTTCCCGTGCTTCAAAATGCTTCGCAAACTGCAGTATGTGATCCGTTTCTTCCTTGACTTCGAGTGCTTCTTCACTGGTTTTTTGTTCTTCTAGCAAGGCTTTAGCTGCCATCGGTTCAGGGAAAGCATCAAGCAGTAATCGAACAATACCGCCCGCTTCTTGCTCCAACTTGTCTTTTAAGTGATAGTCTTTTTCGCTCTCGCTTACTACCTTGTTAAATTGGAAGATCACCCGTCTGCGTGATGTACCGCCTTTTTGCTCCTTGAATATGATTGGGCTATTGCCGGTAATCAGGAAAATGGCTTTTACTACATCCTTAAATGCCCCTTTATACAGTGGGCGAAAGCTAATTGCATCGCCACCAGTGATAGAGCGTAGAATGCCGCCGTCACTGATATAGCTTTCTTGGTCGGGAGAATAGCACAGTGTTTTATCGATTAAACCGCACCGCATTGTTGGGTTTTCTAAATCTTTCAGGCTGAATGCTGCCGTGTTATCTTCACCGCCCGCCAAAATTTTGGCTAAATGGTTGAAGATACTTTTACCCGTGCCACCTTCGCCCGTTATCTCTAAAAAGAGCTGCCATTCGTAGCGGTTAGTCAATATCATATACAACGCCGCCAAAATGCGATCACGCTTTTCTGCTTTGCCATCACTGACCCAATTTAGCCATTTGTCAAAGTTTGGGGTGGGCGTTTGGCTTGAAAAGTAATCTATATTGATGAACGATGTTAAAAAATGCTCTTTGGCGTGGGGCATAAATTCCCCAGTTTGCTTGTGTAAAATGCCATTGGAAAAGGCAAGCAAATTCGGATCACGTTTTCCCATTCGTTCGGCTTCATATTTGAATAGGCTCAACATCTTTTCAATATGGCTTGCTTTATATTTGGTAATGCCATTTTCAAGAAAGAAATTGCGAATAAGTCGCCCCATTGCCACATCTTCCACTGCTTCCCATTTTTTCCCTGTGTAGTGGTAAAGGGTTTCTAATTGCTCGTGGTAATAGATTGGCTTATTGTGCCATTCCATAAACGCCGCTAACTTTTCATTGTCACCCATTGTCTCAAACAGTTTTACAAATTCGGCTCGGCGTTGTTCAGGGGTTTTACTGGCTTCAGCCGCCAACTGTGCTATTCGTTGTGAATCAGGGTCGAACCTTAATCGGCGAATGTAACCGCTTAAATTTTCAAGCTGTTGCCCTGCTTCGTCATACATTATCACCGTATCGGCTTCCGTTTGGCTCGCTATTTGGTCGCATAAAATAGTAATAATGTTTTGCGATAGTGGCTCGGCATTGTTGCAACGCTGAATCGATATATGCTGCACCGTTGGCGGTGCGACTTGATAGGCGGTTAGCTCCGCCAATTCGTTTACATCAAGCACGATTGGCGGGGTAAATTCCCACGTTGGCAAAATCTGATTGAGATCTATCTCTGCCTGTGAACGCTCTGCTTGTGGCATTTTGGCAAAATCCCACGCTTGCGAACCGATAAAAATTTGACATTCTGTTGCCCCTTTAGGCTGTTCTTTCAGATTCGGGGCTTTTTTCAGTTTAATGTTTTGTGCCATTCTCGCCCCCTGTTGCTGTCGCTTCTGCTTCCAGTGCGAATAGAATGTGATTGATGATGTTAGAAAACTGATTCACTAAGAAAAAGCTTGCAGTGCAACCTAACAAATTTTGCTGAATTTCTTCGTTAGTGAACATTGTCGCTAATTCGGCTTCGTCTTTTGTTGGTGGTATTGGCATTTGTTTGAGTAGCACATCATTGATTACTTGTAGTTCATCCACCATTCTAAGCGCAGCATTTGGTTTTATTAGAGCAATGCTTGCCAAGTTTTCCGCCAATTCTTCAAATACTGCAGCAGAATAAGGAAATGTTGGGTTATTTGTACCGTTGGCAACATTATCATAATGAATCGCAATGGCTTGCTGTTCCGTTTCGTTGAAGTTACTCCAGTCGATTTTATTGTTTTCGTTAGTCATTGTTACCCCCTTGTAATACGTTGTCCGCATCATCAATCAGCTTGTTAATGCGTTTGATATGCCCCCGCAAGGTGTCGATTAGGTTTGCCTGTTCGTCACAATGCCAGTTAATCACTCGGATAGCGTGCCGTAAGGTTTCGCCTGTGTATTGGGTTGGTTCATCATTGATAAAGGTTGCCTGTGCCAAAATGCGATTGTTAGCAATTTCCATTTGGTCGAGTAAGCTCGGTTGAATTTTGATGTGTTGCATTGAGTTAGTCATCCTACACCTCCGCCAAGTCGTCTAAGCCTTTGTTTATCAATGCCAACACACCATTTAATGCGGTGTAATGGTCTGCCATTTCATCAGCTGTAAGCGATTGTTGAATAAATCCGATTAGAGCGTGAGCTTGCCATAGGGAATCAATGCCATCTTTTAAACATTGTTGAGCCTGTTCATCTAAAAAGTATGGATTATTTGTTTTGCTCATTGTCGCCCCCTTTTTCTAAAATAAAATCAATGCGTCCTTGAATATCATTCGCTTGTCTTTGTAATAGGCTTTCAATGCCTTTTAGCATCTGTTCAAGCTCGCACGTGTCTAAATCGTCTAGGGCGGTGCGGTTATGCAGTACATTGAGCATTACAATAGGCTGATTTAATCGCTCTACAGCGTTTTTTAAAAGGTCAAATTGAAGGGGTAAATCTTTACGCATAAATCCCCCCTTGTACTTGGAAAGAGATTGTATTTGTAGGGTGTACGGCGGTGCCGCATACCTTGCCCAAAGTTGGGCGGGGTTTGGCATTACAAGCGGTCAGATTCTGCGAAAGTTTTGCGAATTTCTGCTCGGCGTAGTCGCTCAAGCGGTCGGGGAATTGTGCCACGATGTGAAGTAAACGATATTGGGCGGATAACTGCCAGCGGGCTTCGTCTGCACTTGGGGCTTGGACTTTAACAATGTTTTCTTGATAGGCGTGTGCGTAACGATTTACGCATTTGAGTAGGTAGATCATTGGGGTAACTCCACAGATAGATTTTTGACTATCTACCGCAAGTTTCCACGCTTGGCGGTAGAGCGTAACGGGGTGGAAAACTGTCATCTGTGGAAAACAGCCAACGATTGAACGTTGCCCATTACGCCCCACCATAGAATGACGCTCTTGGCTTTCGTGAAGCTCTAGGCGTTCTTGGGGTGTGCGTAAGCTACGAACAAAAAAAGCGCAAGGCGCGCTATTGTTCGCCACAGATAAATAATTCGAGTTTCCACGCTCGGCTTCCGATTTTGCGAAAGCAGGGGCAATATAGCCCTGCTCGGTGGATTTGTGAAGTGAAAAAAATTCATAGTTATTGATTTTTGAATTAAATTTGCTAATATGTTTGCGCATTTCTTTTTTCGACATATGGTTTACTCCTAATGTGAAATTTCCCCCAAGTCGCAAGGCTTGGGGTTTTTATTGCCTGCGGTTAGCTGTTTTTCAGTGTGATAATGAATTGAGCTAAATCGGGTAATCGCCAAAATAGCAATGCCAGCCCGCCACTAATCCCCAAAGCGATTAGTAAGAATTTAAAGCCTTTGTATAGCTCCATTCCCGCCGCATCTGCACCTTGTTCGCTCATTTGTCCCCCTAGTGTGAATTTTGTGATGAATTTGAAGATGTTCATTTTTGCCCTAAAAGCTCGATAGCTCGCTCAATCTGCTCTTTGGTGATTGGCTCAATATCGGCATAATCTTTACGGTGTTTGTTCGCTTGTAGTTTGCCGTTGTGGAAATTGGCAATTTTGCGCACCTGTGCTGCATCTGCCACGGTGTAGCGCGTGTAAAGCCGCCCCGCGGGGCTTTCTTCCTTAATACGTTTGAGTTTGATCGAGAGCAAATTTTCTAAGCGGCTCACTTCGTTGCGAGCGTTCAAGAAGTGAACTTCAAAATAGGCTTCTTTCTCGCTAATCCCTAAATGAACGTTAGAAATTAAGGCGCGCGTAACGGTAAGTAGTCGATTTGCCATCATTACCCCCGTGCGGCTTCTTTGGCGGCAATCCATTGGCGGATTTCGTCCAAGTTCCAGCGGATATGATTTTGAGAAAGCACTATCGGCTTTGGAAAGGTGTGATCTTCTTTGCGCAGTGCGTTGAGCTTGGTGCGTTTAAAGCCGACCATTCGCATTACGTCTTCGGTGTTGCCCCAAACGGCTTGTACTGGTGGTTGGGTTTGTTTGATTGGTTGGGTCATTCTTTCTTTTCTCCCGTTAAGCTGTGTTGTGAAGTGATTGGTTAAGCAACGTTGCGAGAGTATTAGAACGAATTAGGATAGGCTTATAGCAAGGGGGTAATAGCAACTTTCGCTATTACCCCTTACTATCATAGTAATAAAATCAATTAGTTACGATTAAGTGGGCAAGCAATAATTTCTATTGCTTGGGCTTGTTTTTGGGAAAGGTTATATTTTTGCTGTAAATCAGCAACAATAGCCGTAGATTTTGGGGCGTTATTCAAGGCTTCATCATAGGCTTGCCAGTACGTTTTACGGGTTTGAATGGCTAAAGCCAAGCGATCATTTTCCATAAATTCGTTGAGTAATATCACTTGATTTTGGCTTTCTAATTGTTGGTGAAGTTGAGCAACCTGTTTTTCTAACTGTTCGATTTTATCTTGATATTCTTTTATTTTATGAACATCATTATTTTCGTTTAGTTGAATAAACCTAATCAAGTCATCGTGTAAAATTTCTATCTGATCTAAGGATAGTTCAAAGGTGTCATCATTTCTTAATGCAACATCAACAAGATTAAAATTTATTTCAAAAGACATCGTTACCAAAATATCATTTTCATCTCTCTTTACTGATTGAATAGGAAATGATTTAGGGACTTTTATTCTTTTTTGGCTAGTAATAGAATGTTCATTCCCATAAAACGCTTCTTTGGGTAAATCAAAGTAACCTTGAATAGATAGCATATATAAATGCCTTAGTTCTAATTCAATGAAGTCATTTTGATGATGTATAAAGTCAATCGTTTTTCTATCTCCAAACCGATCAACTGTATCTAGGCTTCCAGAAAGATATAAGTAACGGCTATTAAATTGGTATCTATCTGAAATTAAAGCATCAGTATATTTTATCACTTCCAAGTGATTGTTTTTATAAAGAACAGTGTGACTTTCCCAAAATGAGATTATTTTGATGTTACATTCTATTCCGCCAATGCTATATATTGCTTGATTGCTGCACTCCATTCTGATTACCGTTTTTAATAATCCATTTCTCGCAAAATGAATTAAATCCGCAATTTCTAGCAAATCATAATTATGATGCTTTTTAAGGTAATCTAATGCTTGTGACAATGTATAGGATGTTCTATTTGGAATTAACATTTATATTTCACCTAGATTTTAATTAAAGTCAAAAAATCCACTTCTGAAAGCAGTTGAATAGGGTGTCCTTTCTCTATTAGTTCCCTTGCTTTGATTTCTTTGCTGCTAAGCTCTTTTCCATTGAGTTTCGTTAAATCCTGTTCGCCAATCACCAGTAGCGTTACTTTTTTACTTACCCCTGTTGCAACATTACAGCCTGCTTGAGCCGCCAATTCTGCCGCTTTGGCTCTTGGGATAGACAATTCGCCCGTAAATACGATTGTTTCACCGTGTAATTCGCCTTCGGGGTTGCCTTCTAACTTACCGTGGGCTTTTTGGTAATTTTCAAGATCAATCGGTTTTTTTACTCTCTGCAACCAAAAATCTAAATCTTGCTGACTATCCGCCAAGGCTTTTAGTAAGATTTCCCCTGCAACAAGCACATCATCCAACGCATCGTGGTGATTAGCCTGCTTAATCTTTAATGCACTTGCCATACTTGCTAATCCATAGCCATATTTCGCAAATTCTTGATTCCAAGAGCGGCGGACTACTCGCACAATATCCAGCCATTGATTTGATAATTCAGGGAAAATTCGAGTGAGTGAGCTACGATCAAATGCACCATAAGAGCAAATAAGATTATCCGCAAATTTGGCTTTGATTGTGTCTGCTACATCTGAAAGTGTCGGTGCGTTCCTTACAGTTCTTTCGTCTATGCCGTGGATTGCCACGTTCATATAGTGAAAGTCTGTTTTAGGATTGATTAAGGTGTGCCATTGGTCTGTAATTTGCCCGTTTTCGTAGGTGACGATAGCAATTTGGCAAATGCTCGTGATGTTTGGGTTTGCCGTTTCAATATCAACAATTACGTATTTCATAAAATGCCCCTTTCGCATTTTCCCTTATGGTAGGAACGCACCAACAAGATAAGGTTTCTTGCTTTCGGGGATCAGCCTAGGTGCGTTTGATTTGGTTATTTTTTCGGTTTATGGCTAACTGGTTGTGTCGTTGGTCTTGGTGGTGGTGCTTGATTAGCTACTTTTAAATTAAAACCTTCAGATATTTGTCGGTTTAAAGCAGCAACATTTAGGCTTCTTGTTTCATAATCTGAAATACTATATCCTTCAAGAGAAGGATTAGCTCCATCGGTCTGATTTGATTTTTTATCTTCTTCTGTCATTAGTTTCCTCCGTTTGTAGGTTGTTGAGTTGTTGATATGAGTAAATTATCAGGTTTTTCAGATAGACTAATATAATCTACTTTGTATATGCTATCCATACCATTATCAGAAATTATAAAGACCTCTGCATTATGTATACACAGCTCACAAAAACCATCTGTTTCATTTATAGATACTACTATACCACGAATAAATAAATCTTTATCCCATATGGTAACATCTATCCAATCATTCCTTTTTAATTTTAATAACTGGTAATTAGTTGAATAGTTACCATATTTGCTCGTTAATCCTAGCTTCAGCAATAAGGATGAAAAATACTCTTTATGATCAATATAGGAGATAAATAAACCTAATAAAAATGAGACAAAACCAGCCTTAATTATCTCTTGATAAGGTATTTCTTTGATTTCTTTATTGTTAAAATCCCATACATTTAAGATTTTTACATCCTTCATATCAAAACCCACTTTTCCAACTTCATAGAAAAGAGTAGCTATATAGTATAGCTGAAGGATAGCATAGGACATCACACCATAAAAAATAATAAAAATTGAGTATTTGAAATTGTCCCAAGGCTTATGTTCAGTTATTTTATCTAGTAGCATAGTTGTGATAATGCCAGGAAATAAAATCATAATGATTTTTATGCTAAGTTCATCCATATATTTTCTTCTCTTTGGTTATTTAGCCAGTATTTTGTAGGCTTTTTTTAGTTTTTTCAAGGCTAATTCATTGCCGACTGTTGGCAAAGTGAAGAATAAGGCTTCTATTTTCTCTATTCGGGCTTTTAAGCATTGAACTAGCTCTTTTTTAGGGTATGGCTCAAAGTCATCGTATAAACTCATAAAAGTGAAAGTTTTTTTATTTCCGCCAAGATAGTATTCAATAGCAAGATCCATTAAAACGGGGTTATTTTTCGCAATTTCGCACTGCATTTTAGGCTCCTTGTGGTAATATAAAAGGTCGATTTGTACCCCAAAAGCCTATACAAGATTTCTTGTGTGGGCTTTTTTATAGATCCAATCCATTAAACTCCGCCAAGGCTTTCTGCTGTTCTGCCGACATCTCAAAGGCTAAATCGCCATATTCTAATTGATACGTTCCCAACGCCATTAAGAAAGCGATTGTGGGGTCAATCTTATTTGCTGATTTCTTCTTGTTTGGTTTGATATTGGCATTGGCATCACTTTCCATCACCACATTTGACAACGCCCAGGATAATATCGGGTCGCCGTTGTGTTCTATCATTTGACGGTTGATCAGCACTTCCGCAGATTTTGCCACTGGGCTGTAGCGTTGGTAAGTTTGTGGGAATGGTTCAACATCTAAGCCATAGCCTTGTAATTGTGTGCGTAGGTGTGTGGCATTCCATACATCAAAGCCAATCATTTTGATTTCGTACTTCTCGGCATCTTTGAAAATATCATCTCGAATGCGGTCGTAGTCGATACAGTCGCCCTTAGTAATCCGTAGCCACCCCATACGCTCCCAGTTGCGATACATTGCTCTATTTTTGTTGGCCACGTTCTGCAGTTGATATTCAGGAATGTAGTGTCGGGTAATTAGCCGCACTTTGTTCTGTTCGACTGGGAAAATGTAGCAAAGACTGGTTAAGTCATTGGTGCTTGATAGGTCCAGCCCCATATAGCACGCCTTGCCCCGTAAATCGTCTTCGTAGTAGGCTCTTTCGCACGCTTTCCAGTTGCCTTCGCCAAGCCAAGGGGTAGAGCCATTGCACCACACATTAAAGCGTTTGGTGAGCATTTCCACCCATTCGGACGGAATGCCACGAGCTTTCGCTATGGTGTTCTCAAAATCTTTGTAGGGAATCGATTTGCCGATATTGGGGTTTGCCTTGATCCAGTTTTTCGGGTCGTCCACTTCGTTTTCATCATCGAGTTCATAAATCAGAATGAAGATAGACTCGTTCTTTTCTGTGCCGTCTAGGATTTGGCAACAATAGTCATAATGTTGCTTACAAGCTGAAATGGTGTTACTACCTGCAGTGGTGATCGCAAATAAAAGCCCTTCAGGTCTTGCCCCTTGTCCTAACTCTAACGCACTGTATACACTGTTATCGGGGTGTAGGTGATATTCATCGACTATCGCAAGGCTCGGGTTTGTACCTTCAATGGTGCTAGATTTCGCTGCAAGCGGTCGCATTAGGCTGTTTTTTTGCGAATAGAGCATTTTATGCTGTTGAATAGTGAGCCTTTTACTCAATGGCTTGCTAAGCAGTGCCATTTTCTTGGCATCATCAAACACAATTCTCGCTTGGTCTCGGCTTACTGCTGCGGTGTAAATATCTTGTTGCCCTTTTTCCATCACTAAGAACCAGTTCGCCAAGATAGCCGCCACCGTTGATTTAGCATTTTTTCGGGCCACTTGAACATAAGCAGAACGATATTTTCGCAAGCCAGAATCACGATATTTAAAGCCTAAAATGTTCGCAAATAAGAAAATTTGCCAATCTGATAATTCAATCGGCTGTTTATATAGGTGTCCTTTGACGTGGGGGCAAAGTGCGGAAAACTTGACGAACTTCGCTACCGTTTCCACATCAAAATAGTAATCAGGGTTGGCAAGGTCGGCAAAATAGCGATCAACCGCTTGCTTGATGCGTTTACAAGCAATGATTTCACCGCTTTTTACTTGCTCTGCGTAGGTGTGCCATTGGCTCATAGTTTGTCTAATTCGTCCGCTTCGTCTGTGTCGATTGGGGTTTTACGTCTGCTTACAGGGTCAAAACCAAGCAGGGACGACATTTTAATGATGATTTTTTCCGCTTCACTTTTGGCTGTTAAGGCGGGATTGCGGGCTTCTGTGCCTTGGCTGTTGGTAATACTAAAACCACGCTCTGCGATATTTTGAACCGCTTGGCGATAAAGCGAATAGTTCACGCAATATAGTTCTAAGTTGGTGTAATCTTCGCTAGTAATATCGCCACGTTCGGCTAATACTTGAATTTTGCTGCCCCATTGCTCCTTTGCGATTTTGTCGAGATAGTCGGGGGCTTTCGGTAGTTTCTTTTTTGTCATTGGATTTCCTTATATTCAACGGGCCCGATTTTGAGCTGGCTCAAGTGTTACCATATGACCACGGTTCAGTTATGTACATATGTACATAGCTAAGGTGTTGTGATATCGCAACAGCTCAACCGATCCAAAATTGGATCGGCTCAAAAGTGAGCCCACCTATATTTTCTGAAAAATTGCCGTGCGTAAAAATTAACTTGGGGGGGCGGTTCTGACGGGTTGAGCATTTCTTTTCAAAACTCCCCCCACCCGTTGCAATCGTTCAAAATTTCCGCAAAGCTCAAATTTGAGCTTCGTTTATTATTTATACAAAATCCAGTTTTGGATTTCGTCAGTCCTTTACTTCTTCGCACCATAACCACGTTTGTCTATTTCCCTTGTCTTGTAGCTGTGGCAATCTCGACAAAGGGCTTGATGATTGCTTGCTACCCAAAAGAGCGGATCAGCTTGTCCATTCTCTACGGGCTTGATGTGGTCAATAACTGTCGCTGATGTATAAATCCCTTTAGCTAAACACATCACGCACAACGGGTTATGCTTGAGATATTCCGCTCGATACTTCGACCACTGATAGTTATAACCACGCTTTGCTGCACTCTCTCGGCTGTCCTTTGGCTTATGTTCCACACATCGTCCCGACTTCACTCGGTGACGACAACCTGGGAAAGTACAACGCCTTAATGGTTGCATCGGCATAGCTTATCCCCTAGTAGATTGCGGGTTCTCGGTAGGGATTCCATAATGCCTTGATAGTCATCGGGACTTCATACTGTTGAACATCACTGACTATTTCACGATTCACATATAAGTGACCGATAAACATCAAGCAACCTACTTTAATTCCCTTGGTAAATTGCACCGTTTCCGCTGTGGTTTCATTTCCCCACACTTTGCCGATATGATTGCTTGCCGCTTCCAGTGCAGCATCGGCATAGGCTTCTAAGAGTTCATCATCAAGATCGTGTTCTATGCGTAAGTGGGCTTTGATTTCGTTTAGGTCAATAGTAGGTTTAGCCATTGTGTGCTTCTCCTTCCTTACACATTAGTTGAAGTTCTTCGTGACGTTCTTTGCTGTCGATTACCGAATAAATATCAAAAATCTGTTCGCCATACTTCACTCGCATTTTGCGATCAATCTTTAAATCAGGTTGATAACGAATGCGAATGCGTGTGATATTTTCTCCCATCATAAAAGGGCCACTAAAATATTCACGCCCTTGTAATGGCTCAATACTTGCCCGAATGGTTTTTACATCTTCCCAATCTCGCTTTACTGAACCATAATTATTCGATTTAGGTAAAACTCTCTGCAGTGTAATCACCTTATCGAATCGCCCAGCCCTAACCATTCTCGCCATCTTTGCCCCCTTGTTTGACTTCTACAGTCTGCTTCCACGCTTGACTAAATTCATCACCACCATCATAAGGCGGTAAGCCTTCACGCTTGCGAGCTTCATTCGGGCTAAGAATGCCGCACTTGATTGCGGTGTCATAACTGCGAAAGCGGTCTTGCTGATTGGTTCGCAATAAGTCGCTAGTGTCAAACTCAATTACATAACGCTTACGGCTGTTACTGGTGAGATCAATCATCAACGCATCTTTAAGCTGCTGTTCAAAATTGACTAAATGCGGTCGCAAGGTTTGACCTAAGAACGCCCGACTGGCTTCACTGAAATTCGCATAGCTTGAATGTGAATAATCTTGTAGGAAAATCGGGCTGATATTGAAAATGCGGGCAATATCTTCAATAGTGAATTTACGACTTGATAACCATTCGGCATCTTGGTTACTCATTCCCAACTGCTTGTAATCCATTCCACCTTCTAAAATTGGTGTCTTACCTGCATTTTTTGCACCTTGATAACGTTTCAAGGCTTCCATCGCCTTTTGCCCTTTGGCTTGGTCGAACCATTCCGTAGTTGTCACAATACCACCCGCCATTAAGCCGTTTTTCATAATTGCTGATCCGTGTCGCTGTTGAGCTATACCAAGCCCGACAGCTTCTCGGCAAACGGTAATAGGCGAACGCCCCATAAAGCCATCATTAGAGGCGTGGCGTAGGTGTAAAATTTCATCTTGTAAGTAGGTATGAAGTCGCCCGTCTAAATCGGCAATTTGATAGATATATTCGCCTTTCGGGGTGCGTTGGATATTGACCGCTTGCGGGTGAAAAGGGGTTAGGCTCTCGGCTTGCCCTTTATCATTCCAACCAATCACCGCATAAGCATTCCCATTCAGTAGAACGTGCCGCATCATCACTTCTTTAAATTGGTAAGGTGTTTGGTTACGGTTCGGCATTTCATTGAGCAGATATTCTACGCTGTGATTTTCTATGCGTTTTCGACCGCTTGCATTTACTTCAAACAAATAACAAGGCATTGATGCCACCGCTTGAGCAATGACATTCACCGCATTTAATACCGCTGGCAACGCTTCGGCGGTGTAGGGGCTGACATATTCGCCCGCCCCTGTGTTTGCCGTACCAAGTAAGCCTATCAAGTCATCAATCGTAAGGCTTCGGGTCTCGGTTTTCTTTTTGAATAATCCGAACATTTAAGCCCCCAATAGTTGCAACCACTTCTTGCGGTTGTCATCTTGCCAAGTTGTAGAATCTTGACCTTTTGCCACCGCTTGCGAACGTTTTAAAATTTCAAGGCTTGAATCAGGGTAGGCGGGAATACTGGTTACGGTGATTTCTACCAATTCCGCTTGCTGTACCGTCCGTAAATTCGGCTCTACACTAAAATCCCATTCATTCTTGATCGTGCGAAAGCCAAACGACATTCCGCTAATATCACCACGTTCAACACTGACTAATAAATCTCGCCCTAATTGTGTATCAGGTGGAATCAGCTCAAAACGCAAGCCAGTGCTATCTTCTTCTAGTTTGAGTGTACTGCTTGAAGTTCGTCCTAGCAGTTTTGTGTGATCGTGTTCAAACAACGCCCGCACATCTTTGCCCGACTTCAAGGAATCAGTAAACGCATTCGGGGCAAAACGTTCTACATATTCGCCCCACAATGTTTCGCTTTCTTTGTTCCACTGCACCACATAACCGACTAATTTCTTGCTTTCACTATCGGCTGAAAGTGTCGCAGAACGAATTTCTAAATCTTTGTCTGTTGTTGTCATCTTCTATCACCTTAAAGACAAAAAAGGGGCGTATCATCGCCCCTGTGGTTGTTCTGCTTAGGCTTTCGCTTCAAGCACTTTAATAGCGTTGGAATCCACCACGCCACCGCCAAGATATTTATCAGTGTGAACCTTATAAAAGCCGGGCTCGGTGATTGCATCAGGTTTGGTGCGTGTGCCTGTTGCGTGATCGACAATCGTATAACCACGTTTGAAGTCACCCACCGCCAAGAAGGCATTTGTACCTGTTGCATCGGGCATTGTTTCCAAATAGTACACTGGCAAGCCTAAAAGGGTCGCTGGGCTACCAACTTGTAAGCCATCACGCCAAATGTAATCGCCATTGCCATTTTTGAGTTTTTGCAATGTGGCCGCCGTTTGTGAGTTCATCACCCAAACGGCATTTTTACGGTATTTGCTATGCAACGAGAACAAGAGATCGATCAAGGTGTCCGCAGATAGTTTTGCGGGTTGCACTTCCATTTTCTGCAATGTGCCAAACGGGCGGGCTTTGTCGTTTTGTGTTGTTCTTGGATAGGTTAAAAAGCCTTTAGCTTGTTTTGTGCCTGTGCCGTTGGTGAGATCGGTTTCTTCCGTTTCAACAAAAGATTCTGAAATTTCATCAGTAAGCCAGCCGAGAATATCCACGCCGCCAAAATCCAAAATCTCTTGAGTGGTTTTCGGGTAGGCGTAAATGTTATGAACCGCAATAGTAACTTCATTCAATTTCGGTGTTGCTGTTTCTGTGCGTTGTTCACCTTCGCCAATATGATTTACTGCTGCACCGCCAGCCGATACTAATTTCTTCCACTCTTTGCCTTCGGTGAGTTTCACCACATTAGCAATCTGACGCATCACAGAATCATCAGTCAAACGAGTCATCACTTGCTTGTCTAACTGTGGGATTACAGAATAGCCACCATCTGCACCGCTATTAGTATTTGTGGCTAAAGAACGCAATTCACCCGTTTTAATCCAGTGTCGCAATTCTTCATTGCCTACGTTTACTTTGGCATTTTCGACATTTTGCCCTTGCTGATTACGTTGTTCATCGGTGATCGCTTCATAGCGTGCAATTTCTTTCGCTAATCCGTCAGCTTGTGAACGTAGTTCATCAAACTTCGCCCCTTCTGCTTCAGTGGTTGAGCGTTTTTCTTCGTCTGCTTTGGTTAAGATCGAACGCATCTCATTTTCTAACACTGCTTTTTGCTGGCGTAGTTCTAACAATTTTTTAAACATTATTTACTCCTTAGAGTTTTCTTTGAAATTGTACATATTGGTTAATTCATAACGAATTCGGTAATCAATTGCCGAACCTACCCAAACATTATTTTCAGTGTCATATTCGTATTCGTAGGCTTGATGAAAGTCTGATCGAATAGAAAAATGCTTAAAGCTATGACCAAGAATGATGTTGTTGATTTTCTCGCTGATTTCATCAAGACGGGCTTCACCTTCGTTAAAAGGGATATAAGTCAAAATACTTAAGTTTGCCTGCCATTCGATGCTACCAATTGCGATAGGGTCGGCTTCGGCTGAATTGAGATAAACCGCAATCAACGGCAAACCATTTTCAACATCATCAATTTTAGGTAGTCCATTGTGAAAATAGCCAACATCTTCAATTGCATTTGCTAAAAGCTCGACAACTTCTTGACGAATTCTGTTATGAATGTTCATTTAAGTCCTCTTAATTAAGAAGGCTACAAATAGCCCATAGCACAATATAAGGACAAATAAACAGTAGTAAATAGGTTGATTTTTAGGCGGTAAGATACGATAAAAAACGAAAGCTAAATTTACAAAACTTTTTCAGGCGGGAATTTTGGCGGCTGAACGGCTGAATTTGAGCAATTATTTATTTCACTTTTTCACTTTTAACTCACTTTCTACTTTCTCTTTATATATCAATTATTTATTTCTTTTATAAATGGAAAAGTGAGAAAGTGAGTAATATATAAAAGGGAATTTTTAAGAATTGAAAAAGGAATAAAAAAGCCCCGATGAAATACGGGGCTAGTGGTTACTTGGCAAGGGTGGAACGTATCGAGCACTGCTCGACATAATCGCCCCATAGCTGCATTACGGGCTTACGTTGTTCTAAATAGGTGGTGCGATTGTAAACTAGGCTTACTTCGCTCCCTGTAGCGTGTGCCAAGCACGCTTCGGCTACTTCATAACTTACACCATTTTCTGCTAAAAAGGTTCTAGCAACCGCTCTTAGTCCGTGGGCGGTTTGTCGTCCGCTATATCCCATTTTTCTTATAGCACTATTAGCGGTCTCTTTACTCATAGATTTATTCGGATCGCTGTAGTGCGGGAACACATAACGGGCATTACTTGAAATTGACTTCATTCTTTCCAAAATAGCGAGAGATTGAGTAGAAAGCGGCACAGTATGGCTATTTGCTCCTTTCTTGGTTTTTTTCATCTTCTCGGCTGGGATATGCCATAGCTTTTCATTCCAATCAATTTCAGACCACTCCACGCTAACAGCTTCAGCGGGGCGAACCATTGTTAATAGCTCCCACTGGATTAAAATCTTAGTTATTAGATCACGATTAGAGTTGTGTAGCACCGCCAAAAATTCAGGCAATTCGCTCGGATGAATGGCTGGGTTGCTCTGCTTCGGCTTCTTACTGAATGCTTCGCCGACTTTTTCGCAATAGTTAAACTGCAGCAATCCCGTATTTACGGCATAGTTTAAGATTTGATTTGTAAGCCTAATCAGGCGGTGTAATGTATCGCTTTTTCCTGCCGCTGATAACGGCTTTAGCGTTTCCACCAGTACAAACGGGGAAATGCTAGAAATGGGATAATGCCCCAACTTCGCAAAGATATATTTTTCAAGCCTTTGCCAATTCTTTTCCATAGTTAAAGGTTCAACATCAGTCTGCCGTTTTACTCGCCAATTCTCTGCCACCTTGTAAAAGGTATTTGATAAATCTTGCCGTTGAGCCATTTCTTGTTCTTGGCGGTGAATTTGTGGATCAATACCTTTAGCTAATAAAGCACGATATTCATCACGAATAGTTCTAGCTTGTGCCAAAGTAATTTCGGGGTAAGTGCCAAGAGAAATTTTAGTGCGTTTATTAGATATAGGGCGATAGTAATTAAATTTCCAGCTTTTAATGCCAGTAGATAGCACTAACAGAAAAAGCCCGTAGCCATCAGTCAAACTATAATCTTTCTCTTTAGGTTTAGCTTTATCAACTTCTGTGTTTGTTAAAGGTTTGGTAACTCTTGCCATAGTAACCGCCAAAAATTTTAGTAACCGCAAAAATAAAATCTCGCAAGCCTTGAATATCAGGCTTCCCCGCGTTTTTAGTAACCGCGACTTTGGGGATCTTAGCACGCGGTTACTAAAACGGTTACTAAAATTTGCGATTAGATAAGGTAAATTGCGACAAAAAATGACAAGTAAAAAGGGCTAGAAAAGCAAAAAGCCCTTGATAATCAAGGGCTTTACGAAAGGTTGCGTTAAGTTACGCTAGGAATAATGGTGCGACTAGCTGGACTCGAACCAGTGACCCCCACCATGTCAAGGTGGTGCTCTAACCAACTGAGCTATAGTCGCAAAATCAAGCGGAATTCTAGTGAAAAATTAGTATGGATTCAAGTGCTTTTCATTGGTTTGCAGGCAACTGATGATTTTTAATGCGAATTTAATGCGGTTTGAGTGAAAATCGCTTTGTCTTCCCAGCGTAGTAAGGTGAGATAATTGCCCCATACACAGCCAGTATCTAAGGCATAAATATTTGGGGGTGTTGGGTAACCGATAAGACTTGCCCAATGCCCAAACAGAATGTCTTGGGTGGTAAATAGTGGGTTAGCGAGTTCAAACCATGGCTTCAATTCATTATTTACTTCGTGCGGTGGTAATTTACACTCAAAATCTAACCGCTTGTCAGGGTAGCAGAATCGCATTCGAGTAAAAACGTTAATCGCATAACGTAGTCGTTCAATGCCTTGTAAATTCGCTGACCAGTGATCGGGCTGATTATCATACATTTGAGCCAGTAGCTCGCCATATTGCTCAGAACGCAGTACTTGCTCAACCTCATGAGCACATTGTTTGGCGGTAGCAAGATCCCATTCTGGGCTAATGCCGGCGTGTGTCAGAATAAACTGATGGCGTGGATGTTGTAACAAAAGGGGTTGCTGGCGAAGCCAGTTAATTAATTCATGACGATCAGGTGCATTTAAAATAGCATCCACTTTATCTTTTGATTTTACTTTCTTGATGCCAAGAGCAGTCGCTAAGAAGTGTAAATCATGATTACCAAGCACTGTTTTGGCTTGTTCACCTAGTGATTTAACAAACCGAAGGCATTCTAGAGAATGATCACCTCGAGCGATCAAGTCGCCTGTTAGCCATAGCTCATCCACTTTAGGGTCAAATGCCACGTTGGCAAGAAGTTGCTGGAATTCGGCAAAACAGCCGTGTAAATCACCGATAATATAGGTTGCCATGATAAGAGTGCAATAAGAAAGAGAGATTGAGATTTTATAAAAGAAAAAAGGGCATCGCAAGGATGCCCTTTTTGACAAGCGGTAACTTAGAGCAAAATATTTGCAAATAATAAACCAAAGCCTAAGCTGAAAGCCATACTGAGTAGACCAGGCAACATAAAGCTGTGGTTGAAGATGAATTTACCAATGCGTGTTGTACCCGTGCTATCGAAGTCGATAGAAGCGATGATCGGACCGTAGTTTGGAATGAAGAAATAACCATTTACCGCAACGAATACCCCGATAAGCACTGGTGCAGGAATACCAAGAGCAATACCTACTGGGAAGAGGGTGGCAACTGTTGCCCCTTGGCTATTCACTAAAATAGAAAGCATGAAGAGTGCCGCCGCAAATGCCCAAGGAGCAGTTTCCACTAAGCCTTTTGCCATATCTTTTACTTCAGTCATATGGGCTTGCATTAAGGTGTCGCCTAACCATGCAATACCGAAAATTGCAATCACCGCACGCATACCTGCGTGGAATACGGAGCCTTGCGTAATCGCATTGCCGTTTGGTTTGCAGAATAAGATGATTAACGCCCCTACACTTAACATGATGATTTCAATGGTATGAGCCATTCCCATTGGCTTGCCATCAAATGCTGGGCGAAGTGCAGGGAATGTTCCCATAATCACGACTAATAATGCCCCAAATAGGAACAAGCCAACGGATATTTTAGCGGTTGGTTTAATCTCAATTTCTTGAGTTTTTATCTCCGTCTGATTAAGTCTTACATACTCTGGATCTTGTAATAGACGTTGATAATTCGGGTCATCTTTTAGCTCTTTACCTAATTTATTCACGATAAGTGCCGCACACAACAGCCCCAAAATAGTCGCTGGAATCGTAACGCTTAATACACTTCCTAAGGTAATGCCTTGTGGCTCAAGAAAAGCAACGACAGAGGTTACCGCAGCCGCAATTGGGCTTGCTACAATCGCAAATTGTGAGGCAATAACGGCCATTGAAAGTGGACGCTCTGGGCGAACACCGTTATGGCGACTCACTTCCGCAATAACAGGTAATACAGAATAGGCAACGTGTCCTGTTCCTGCTAAGAACGTAAATAACCAAGTTACCGCAGGGGCGATGAACGTAATCTGTTTCGGATTACGACGTAGGATGTTCGTTGCGATTTTGATCATATAGTCTAAGCCACCAGCGGCTTGCATTGCCGCTGCGGCAGAAACTACAGCCATAATCATAAACATGACATCAATAGGCAGACCCGCGGGTTTTAAACCGAAAACAAAAGCCAAGATAGCCAAGCCGATACCACCCATTACCCCTAAACCGATACCACCAATACGTGCACCGACTAGAATACAGAGTAATACAATGGCAAATTGAATAATAAACATTGCAGACATAAATTGCTCCATTGTAATTTAAGGAAAAAATCGCCATACTGAGAGAGCAAAAAATTGCTTTGTCTATCCATCGAATATGGCACTGCATTTAGAACGGTTCGCAATATAACACAGAAAAATATTCTCTCTATGCTCCAGATCAACAAAGATTTATAAATCATAGGAAAAAGTATGCAATTTTCAAAAATGCATGGATTGGGTAACGATTTTATGGTCATTGATGGCGTTACTCAAAACGTTTATTTAACGGAAGAAATTATTCGTAAATTATCTGATAGACATCGTGGGGTTGGTTTTGATCAGCTATTGTTGGTTGAGCCGCCCTACGATCCAGAACTCGATTTTCATTACCGTATCTTCAATGCAGATGGTAGCGAGGTTTCTCAATGTGGCAATGGGGCAAGATGTTTTGCTCGCTTTGTGACACTAAAAGGATTGACTAATAAACAAGATATTGGTGTAAGCACTGCCAAAGGCAAAATGGTGCTCAGTTTGAAGGAAGGTGGGGAAATTCGGGTGAATATGGGGGAGCCAATTTGGGAGCCGAACCAAATCCCATTCACTGCCAACAAATTTGAGAAAAACTACATTTTACGTACCGATATTCAAACGGTCTTGTGCGGCGTTGTATCAATGGGCAATCCTCACTGCGTGCTACAAGTCGAAGATATTGAAACAGCGAATGTGAACGAGCTTGGTCCTTTGCTCGAAAGCCATGAGCGTTTTCCCGAGCGGGCTAATATTGGCTTTATGCAAGTGGTCAATCGCAATCACATCAAATTACGTGTATTTGAACGGGGGGCGGGCGAAACTCAGGCGTGCGGTAGCGGTGCGTGTGGAGCAGTGGCTGTTGGGATTATGCAAGGTGTATTAGCCAGCCGAGTTCAAGTAGATTTACCAGGTGGAACGCTACAAATTGAATGGCAAGGCGTCGGTCACCCGCTCTATATGACAGGTGATGCAGTACATATTTATGATGGGTTTATCAAGTTATAAAACACAAGCGGTCAGATTGTGGCAAAATTTTGCAACAAACTGACCACTTGTTATGCGATAAGTTACAGAATAAATCGACTCAAATCTTCATTCTCCACCACATCATTGAGAGCATTGTTTACATAGTTTTCATCGATCACAATTTTTTGTCCTGAACGTTCGCTGGCATCGAAGGAAATATCATCCATCAAGCGTTCTAACACCGTATGTAAACGTCTTGCTCCGATGTTTTCGGTTTTCTCATTCACTCGGAATGCAGACTCTGCAATGCGGCTGATGCCATTTTGAGTAAATTCGACGTCTACCCCTTCGGTTTTCATCAATTCACGATATTGAAGCGTTAAAGAAGCATTGGGTTCAGTTAAAATACGTTCAAAATCTTCCTTGTTAAGCGATTTCAACTCCACACGAATTGGCAAACGTCCTTGCAATTCAGGCAGTAGGTCGGATGGGCGAGCCACTTGGAAAGCGCCTGAACAGATAAACAGAATATGATCGGTTTTCACCATACCGTGTTTGGTATTCACCGTTGAGCCTTCAATAATCGGCAGTAAATCACGTTGAACCCCTTCACGAGACACGTCGCCACCGCTGTGTTCGCTCTTTTTACAGATTTTGTCGATCTCATCAATAAACACGATGCCATGTTGCTCAACGGCTTCAATCGCTTGTTGTTTGAGTTCGTCTTGGTTCACCAATTTTGCCGCTTCTTCGTCGATCAAAATTTTGAAAGCATCCTTGATCTTCATTTTGCGTTTTTTGGTTTTGTTTGGTGACATGCCTTCAAACAGTGATTGAAGCTGTGAGGTCATTTCTTCCATACCTGGTGGGGTCATAATTTCTACGCTGACAGGGCTGGAAATATCGATTTCGATCTCTTTATCATCAAGCTGACCTTCTCGCAATTTTTTACGGAAAATTTGGCGGGTTGATTTATTGTCCGCACTTTCGGTATTGCCCCACTGATCTTTCGCTGGTGGTAGCAATATATCTAAAATGCGATCTTCCGCCGCTTCTTCTGCACGAAAACGATTTTTTTCGACCGCTTGCTGACGTACCAATTTCACTGCCACATCGGTTAGGTCACGAATAATTGAATCGACTTCTTTGCCGACATAACCGACCTCAGTAAATTTTGTGGCTTCCACTTTGATAAATGGAGCATTCGCTAACTTTGCCAAACGACGAGCGATTTCTGTTTTACCCACGCCCGTTGGGCCGATCATCAGGATATTTTTCGGGGTGACTTCTTGACGTAGATCTTCAGGTAACTGCATACGACGCCAACGGTTACGTAACGCAATCGCCACCGCACGCTTCGCTTCGTGTTGTCCAATAATATGAGCATCAAGCTCTGATACAATTTCTCTTGGGGTCATTGACATAGTAATTTGTTCCTTTGATGGCAATTCTGCCCCCGCTTGCGGGGGAAGTACCCTGCGTAGCAGGGGGTAGGGGGCAATTTAAGAATGAGTGAATAACTGGATTTTGCCCCCTTCGGCTCGTTTCACTCGCCACTTCCCCCGCAAGCGGGGGCAGATTTTTTTTGAGTAGATACGCTAAACTTCCTCAATCACGTGATTATGATTGCTGTAAATATCAATATCGCCTGCGATTTTTAGGGCTTCGGAGACGATTTCTTTGGCGGAGAGTTGGTTGTCTGTGCGAAGTAAAGCTAGGGCGGCGGCTTTAGCGTAGTTGCCGCCAGAGCCGATGGCAAGCACATCTTGTTCGGGTTCGATCACATCGCCACTACCCGAAATGAGCAAAAATTCGCTGTCGTTAGCCACGATCATCATGGCTTCTAAACGACGTAAAGCACGGTCGGAACGCCATTCTTTTGCTAGTTCCACAGCGGATTTAACTAAATGCCCTTGGTGTAATTCGAGCTTTTTCTCAAAGAGATCACGCAAAATAAACGCATCTGCGGTGGAGCCTGCAAAACCCGTTACGACTTTGTCTTTATACATACGGCGAACTTTACGCACTGTGCCTTTTTCAATGCAGTTACCTAAGGTTGCTTGTCCATCGCCGCCGATAGCGACTTTGCCGTTGCGACGAACACATACAATCGTTGTCATTTTTATTCCTTATTTTTCAGAAAACTGGGCGGGATATGGGGGTGGAATGGGGAAATTCAAGCACAAGCGGTCAGATTTTATAAAAGTTTTGCAAATCCGCGAGATGCGAATAAAACAAGAAACCCGCTAACGAGTCAGCGGGTTTGAATTTATTTGAATGCTACTTCACTTGGCTACCAATTACGCCACCAAGTGCGGCACCACCAAGAGTTGCACCAGCCCCCCCGAATATCAGATTACCAGCAACTCCACCTACAGCGGCACCCACAGCGGTATTTTGCTGTTTTTTATCTAAGTTTTGACAAGCCCCGAGTGAAATAACCATCGCTAAAACAGCCAGTGATTTTGTTAAAGTAAGTTTCATATAAACTCCGATAAAAATAATGTACTAAGAAGATTCTCTTAGCACTTATAAGAGTGTGGTTTAATGAAAAAGTTCCGTTGTGATTTTTTTAAGTCACTTTTCGGCGGAGATGCACTCCAATTGGTGTTTTCTGAACACATTCTACTTCTGCCTTATAACACAACACTTTTACGCCTTTCTGAATGGCTTGCTCGAACAGCTCGGCATATTGGGGGTCAATCTGCTTTGCCACTTCGAATTGTTGAATACCCGTGTGCAATACCGCGAAAAAAATCAGGGCTTGATGCCCATTTTGTGCCATTGTGGTGAGCTCTCGCAGATGTTTTTGCCCTCGCTCTGTTTTCGCATCGGGGAACATACCAATACCATTTTTCGTTAATAAGGTGGTGGATTTCACTTCCACAAAGCAATCGGGCTGGCCATCGTTTTTCAATAGGAAGTCAATACGGCTGTTTTCTTCACCATATTTTTGTTCGGGTAAAATGGTTTGATACTCCGATAATTCGCTAATCCAGTGATTTTCCAACGCTTCTTGTACCAGCTGATTGGCTCGTTGGGTGTTCACACAGATAAAATTGCCTGTTTGGGTTTCGGTGAGTTCCCAAGTGTGGGCGTATTTGCGTTTAGGGTTGTCTGAAGTGGAAAACCAAACGCGATCGCCAACGGTCGCACAGCCTGTCATTGCGCCAGTATTCGGGCAGTGAATGGTAATTTGTTTGCCATTTTCAAGCTGAATATCGGCAAGAAAGCGTTTGTAACGGCGAAGTAAAATGCCGTGTGAAAGTTCAGGAAATTGCATATCACGTTAGGGAAAAGAAAATGGCACGATATTAGCCTTTTGTTCCAATCAATTGCAAATTTTTGCTAGAATCTGACCGCTTGTTTAACCAAAAAAGGAAAAGACAATGAAACTTTATTATCTCCCCGGTGCTTGTTCATTCGTGCCACATACCGCATTAGAGTGGATCGGCAAGCCTTACGAAGCTGAAGCGGTGACTCGCGAGAAAATCAAATCCCCTGAATATTTGAAACTGAATCCACAAGGATCGGTGCCGCTATTAGTGGACGGCGATTTTGCACTTTCACAAAATACGGCGATTTTGTTCTATCTCGATCAACTGCACCCAGAAGCCAAACTTTTCGGCAGCCAAACGCCCCAAGATCGAGCCAAAGCGATGCGTTGGTTAGCGTTTTTCAACTCTGATGTGCATAAAGCCTTCGCCCCATTTTTCCGCCCATTGCCTTATGTAAAAGACAACGAAACCTTGTTGCAAGAGATTCGCGAACACGCAGCCACGACCATTTTAGGCTACTTAGCGGTTGCCAACCGACATCTTGAAGCCCACGCCTTCTTTGGCGAAAATCTTTGTGTCGCAGACATCTATCTCTACATTATGCTCTGCTGGTGCCAAAAAATCGGACTGGACTTCAGCCATCTCAGCCGCCTAAAACCGTTTATGGAGCGTGTCGAAGCCAACAAAGGCGTAGATTCAGTACGTGAGCAAGAAGGGTTGAAAGGCTAATTTCCCCTTTATTGAACCAAAGCCGCTAATTAGCGGCTTTTCTTATGAGTCTTTCTTTGTCGGTGGATTGGCATTTATCGGTAAAGATGAATGGGTGATTTTTACATCGGGAAAGTGCTCTTTCATTTTATGGCGAAATACTTCTACTTTTCGTTTTTGATTTGTTTTTTCATAGTTTGTCCCGAGAATCACTTCATCAACCATATTGCTAATGTCTGCGTAAGGGACAAATACCGAATTGGTTTTATCACAACATTCGGTCTCTTTACCAATTTCCTTTAAAGTCAAAATTCTAAACTCTTCTTCATCTCTAAAGGCAAAGTCTTTAAAAAGATAGCGAATATATTCGAGATCTTGTTTTTCTATTTCGTTATTCGTTTTTGAGATTTCTTCTCTTAAATCTTTTAAAGCCTTTTTTAATTTTTCCACTCTAATACGATGCCATTCATCACTATTACCTACTTTAGGTAAGTAAATTGCAAATTTTTCATCGGGTTTAGTTGTGATAATTTCGCATTTGTTTCTGTCGATATAATCATCTAAATAAGCGATATAAGCAATTTGGTAAAGGGAATAATGTTTTTCCGATGAAGAAATCGGGCTTCCAATTTCTCTTTCATTTTTCATTGAGGAAAAACTTTTCGCTATATCAATTTGCTTTAACCATTTTCTATTTTTATTAAATACTAAACAACAGCCAGAGGCTTCTACACCATCTTCTTTGCCATATAAACGGAACTGATTGAGATCATTGACTCGATGGGAGAAACAACTAAAAAAAGCATTATATTTCGGAAATTCAGTGATATTTTCGAGTGATGCTTCAGGAATACCTAAAAACTCGAATAAAGACTTCCCTTCATAAGGATCATTCATATACGTCGCACTATTCATTCGCATTGGTTTAGGTGATTTTTCTATTTCAGAATCTTCGTTTTTAGTTTCTTTTAATCCAAAAAGTAATTCTGTTACATCGGGATTTGTATAATGTGCAAATGTTGTATTGCTTGCTTCAAATGGGAAGATGCTTAATGATGCTAAGATCTCAGAAATACTTTTTTGATGTTTGTTTGTCGAACGCTCAAAAAGAGTTTGGTGAGTATAGTTAACTTTGTGTTGAATTGCTTCCTTAAATAACGATGTTACTTCTTGTTCATCAGAAGTTTTGATCGCCTGCTCAAAGTGACAGCGCCCGAGCCAATATTGAGAATAGCCTTGTTGTTCAATGCGTTTTTGTTTATCGGTGAGCTGTGTAGCTAATTCAAACCATTTAGTGTGATGTTCAATTGCTTTGTCAAAGAGCGGCTTTGTGGTTTTTTCATCAGCAGTTTTAATTGCGTGCTCTAAGTAACAATACCCAAGCCAAGATTGATTATGGTATTGTTGTTCAATACTTTTCTGTTTATCTGCTAGCTGTGTAGCTAATTCAAGCCCCTTAGTGTGATGCTTAATCGCTTTGTCAAAGAGTGGTTCTGAGATTTGTGTATCAGAAGTGTTAATTGCTTGCTCTAAGTAACAACGCCCAAGCCAAAATTGAGCATAGACTTGTTTTTCAATGCGTTTTTGTTTATCGGTGAGCTGTTTCGCTAAATTAAGTCTTTCTTGATTGTGTTCAATCGCTTTGTCAAAGAGTGATTCTGCGATTTGTGTATCAGAAGTGTTAATCGCTTGCTTAAAGTAACAATACCCAAGCCAATCTTGAGCATAGATTTGTTTTTCAATGCGTTTTTGTTCATCGGTGAGCAGTTTAGCTAATTTAAGTCTTTCTTGGTGGTGTTCAATCGCTTTGTCAAAGAGTGATTCTGCGATTTGTGTATCAGAAGTGTTAATTGCTTGCTCTAAGTAACAACGCCCAAGAGTAGATTGAGCATAACCTTGTTGCTCAATGCCTTTTTGCTTATCGGTTAGCTGTTTCGCTAATTTAAGTCTTTTTTGATTGTGTTCAATTGCTTTGTCAAAGAGTGGTTTTGCCGTTTGTGTGTCAGAAGTGTTAATTGCCTGCTCAAAGTAACAACGCCCAAGCCAATCTTGAGCATAGATTTGTTTTTCAATGCGTTTTTGTTCATCGGTGAGCTGTTTAGCTAATTCAAGCTCCTTGGTGTGATGCTCAATCGCGTTGTCAAAGAGTAATGTTGCTGTTTCTTTATTGGAAGTTTTAATCGCTTGCTCTAAGTAACAACGCCCAAGCCAAGATTGAGCATAGACTTGTGTTTCAATGCGTTTTTGTTCATCGGTGAGCTGTTTAGCTAATTCAAGCTCCTTGGTGCGATGCTCAATCGCGTTGTCAAAGAGTAATGTTGCTGTTTCTTTATTAGAAGTTTTAATCGCTTGCTCTAAGTAACAACGCCCAAGCCAAGATTGAGCATAGACTTGTGTTTCAATGCGTTTTTGTTCATCGGTGAGCTGTTTAGCTAATTCAAGCTCCTTGGTGTGATGCTCAATCGCGTTGTCAAAGAGTAATGTTGCTGTTTCTTTATTAGAAGTTTTAATCGCTTGCTCTAAGTAACAACGCCCAAGCCAAGATTGAGCATAGACTTGTTCTTCAATGCGTTTTTGTTCATCGGTGAGCTGTTTAGCTAATTCAAGCTCCTTGGTGTGATGCTCAATCGCGTTGTCAAAGAGTAATGTTGCTGTTTCTTTATTAGAAGTTTTAATCGCTTGCTCTAAGTAACAACGCCCAAGCAAAAATTGAGCATTAATTTGTTCTTGAATATGTTGAGTTTTATCGGCAATACTCCCTAACGCTTCATTGAGTTTATCAATCGCTTCTGGATATTTTTTTTTATCAAATAATTCTTTGCCTTGGTTAATTAATTGTTGAGGAGTCATCTTGCTATTCCTATATCTCGTTTTAATATCTTATTGTACTAAAAAGCAACTAAAAAATAACCGAAATTGATCAAATGGCAATCAAGTTTAGACAAGCGGTCACTTCCCGTGAGAAATTTGCAAATTTTTCGCAGGATCTGACCGTTTGTGTCGCTTTTTTGCTAAAATCCCGCCATTTTTATTCAACGAGAAAGGCAATGTTAAATTCCGTTTCAAACAGCTTGCTTGCACCGAGTGGGCTTGAGCTTTCGCAGTTGGCGAAGGTGTTAGATATTTTTTCCGATCGTCACATTGATTATGGCGATCTCTATTTTCAGTTAAGCCAAGACGAGAGTTGGTCGTTGGAAGATAGCATCATCAAAGAAGGCGGGTTTTATATCGATCGTGGTGTGGGCGTGCGGGCGGTATCGGGCGAGAAAACGGGCTTTGCCTATGCCGACCAAATCACGCTCAATCAGCTTGAGCAGTGTGCGATGGCGGCACGTTCAATTAGCCAAACAAGCGGTCAGTTATTGGTAAAAAATTTCAAGAAAGTGACCGCTTGTCCACGCTATCCAGCGTTAAATCCCCTTGAAAGTTTGAGTCGTGAGCAGAAAGTGGAGTTACTGCATTTAGTTGACCGAATGGCTCGGGCGGAAGATCCACGGGTAATTCAAGTCAATGCCAGTTTGTCGGCGGTGTATGAAGAAATGTTGGTCGCTGCCACCGATGGCACACTCGCGGCAGATATTCGTCCGCTGGTTCGCCTTTCTATTTCCGTATTAGTGGAAAAAAACGGCAAACGGGAGCGTGGTAGTGCGGGGGCGGGCGGACGTTTCGGGCTAAATTGGTTCTTTGAGCCGCATCACACAGGCGACAGCCGTGCGGTCTATCTCGCCAAAGAAGCCGTTCGCCAAGCGGTGGTCAATTTGGGAGCGATTGCGGCGCCTGCAGGGGCGTTGCCGATTGTACTTGGAGCAGGTTGGCCGGGAATTTTGCTGCACGAAGCCGTCGGGCACGGCTTAGAAGGCGATTTCAACCGTAAAGCGTCATCGCTTTTCACGGGGAGAATTGGCGAGCTGGTGACTTCTCCGCTCTGCACCATTGTCGATGACGGCACGGTCGACAATATGCGTGGCTCCATTACCGTTGATGATGAGGGCGTGCCTTCACAGCGTAACGTGTTGATTGAAAACGGGATTTTGAAAGGCTATATGCAAGACAAAATGAACGCTCGCTTAATGGGCGTTGCCCCAACAGGCAACGGGCGGCGGGAATCCTATGCACATCTGCCGATGCCACGCATGACTAACACCTATATGACGGAAGGCAACCACGAATTTGACGAGATGATCGAATCCATCGACTTCGGCATCTACGCCCCGCATTTCAGCGGTGGGCAGGTCGATATTACGTCGGGCAAATTTGTGTTCTCAACCTCGGAAGCTTATCTGATTGAAAAAGGCAAAATAGGCAAAGCTGTAACGGGGGCAACCCTTATCGGCTCAGGGATCGAAGCGATGCAACAAGTGTCAATGGTCGGCAAAAAAATGGAACTTGACCTCGGTATCGGCACCTGTGGAAAAGAAGGACAAAGCGTCCCCGTTGGCGTGGGGCAGCCGTGTGTGAAGTTAGATAAAATTACGGTGGGTGGTCGAGGATAAGGTTTCTACTCACCGATCGAGCAAGTTCCTTCTACTTTCTTTGCTTGTGCAAAGAAAGTAGCAAAGAAACACCCCCTGCTTCGCTTGGTTGTGATTTCTTTAACGGAAAATTTGTAAACTCGCTACGCTCAAACAGTACAAATTTTCCTAGAAATCACAAGCCGCTCAGAAGGGAACCTGATCCGTCTTTTCGATTTGCAAAATTTTCATTAGAACTGACCGCTTGTAAAGAACATATTTCCCCTGCGTTTCGCCGCAGCGGTTGCGTAAACTTTTGAGAACGACTTTTCGTGTTTGAGCTTGCAACGCAAGCGAGTTTGAAAAGTTCGTTCCAAAAGTTAGCAATAAGCGTAGGGAAAAGAAACGCTTGGGGTCGCTTTTCTTTGCCTACTTTCTTTGGCGAAGCAAAGAAAGTAGGGAACTTATCTTCTTTGTGATGTTTGATAAACATCATCAATATAAAAAGGAAAAATATCAATGGCTTGGGTACAAATTCGTTTAAATAGCACAGATCAAAAAGCAGAAGCAATCAGTGATTTTTTAGAAGAAATCGGGGCGGTGTCTGTCACTTTTATGGACAGCCAAGATACACCGATTTTTGAACCATTGCCGGGCGAAACTCGCCTGTGGGGCAATACAGACGTTGTCGCCTTGTTTGATGCGGAAACAGATATGCAGACAATCGTGGCGGCATTGCAAACAAGCGGTGTGATTGAGCCAGAATTTGCCTACAAAATTGAACAAATTGAAGATAAAGATTGGGAACGAGAGTGGATGGATAACTTCCACCCGATGCAGTTCGGTCGGCGGTTATGGATCTGCCCAAGTTGGCGAGAGGTGCCTGATCCAAATGCGGTGAATGTGATGCTTGACCCAGGGCTTGCATTTGGCACGGGGACCCATCCGACTACGGCCCTTTGTTTGCAATGGCTAGATGGATTGGATTTACAAGGCAAAACGGTCATCGACTTCGGTTGCGGTTCGGGGATTTTAGCGATTGCGGCGTTGAAACTCGGGGCAAAAGCAGCGATTGGCATTGACATCGACCCGCAAGCGATTTTAGCCAGCCGTAATAATGCGGAAGCGAACGGCGTGGCGGACAAATTGCAACTCTTTCTCGCCAAAGATCAACCGCAAAATCTACACGCAGACGTAGTGGTCGCAAACATTCTCGCTGGGCCGTTGAAAGAACTTGCCCCGCAAATAATCACGTTGGTGAAACCGCAAGGCGATCTTGGTTTATCGGGCATTCTCGCCACTCAAGCAGCGTCCGTATGTGAAGCGTATCAAACCGCCTTTGAGCTTGATCCTGTCGTTGAAAAAGAAGAATGGTGCCGAATTACCGGCGTGAAGCGGTAAATCCATTTGCAAAAAATGCAACGGAACTGACCGCTTGTTGCGGTCAGTTTGCGTTGATACGGCTCGTCTGTGATGAGTTAATTCTCTGCCACTCGTTAAAAACGGGCGGCATCAACATCTCCCTAACCTATTCAATCCACGCTTTAAGCAAGGCTAACACCAGCGGAAATGCTGTCCAACCTTCTCGGTCGAGAAAATGCCCGCCGTGGTTTAAACGGAAATAATCCGCCTGCAAATGTTGTGCCAAGGCATCGCTATATTGGTGTGGCACGATATGATCATCCAACGCCGCAACCACTTTGCAAGGAAACGCCGTCAAAGTGGGCTGTTTCGCATAAAATTCAGCAAAAGGTGCAAGCTCTGGCAAGGTGTGTAACGGTTGATAGAAACCCGAAACCAATATCGCACCTGCTGGCGTAAGCTGCTGTTTGGCAAGGAAATTTAGCCAAGTGATACAGCCCAAACTATGTCCGACGATAATCGTTTTTTCATCCATTTGCACATGCTGCTCTAAAAACGCCACCCATTTTTCAGGCGTTGGATTGTCCGAATCAGGCATCGCTAAACGTTCGCACGGCACGCCAATGCTCTCTAACTCCCGTGCTAACCAGGGAAACCAATGTTTGTCGGGGGAGGCGGTATAGCCATGCACAATATACACTTTCATTTTTTATTCCTTATAAAAACAAGCGGTCAGATTCTAGCACAATTTTGCAAAATTCTTGGCTGATCTGACCGCTTGCAAAAGTATGATCCATATCACAAAACCAATAAAAAGTTGGGCGGACACGGGGCGTGGCGTGGTACTATTTCATCGCTATTTTTTGATTATTTCTTAGGAGAAAACGATGGAATTTCGTATTGAAAAAGACACGATGGGTGAAGTGAAAGTCCCTGCTGATCGCTACTGGGCGGCACAAACTGAGCGTTCACGCAACAATTTCAAAATTGGTCCTGAAGGCTCAATGCCTGCCGAAATTATCGAAGCTTTCGGTTATCTTAAAAAAGCCGCTGCCTTTGCTAACCACGATTTAGGGGTATTGCCTGTTGAAAAACGCGATTTAATCGCTAAAGCCTGTGATGAAATTCTAGCCAAGCAATTAGATGGCGAGTTCCCACTGGTTATCTGGCAAACCGGTTCAGGCACACAATCAAATATGAACGTCAATGAAGTGGTAGCAAATCGTGCCCACGTGCTTAATGGTGGAAAATTAGGCGAAAAATCCATCATTCACCCGAACGATGATGTCAATAAATCCCAATCTTCTAATGACACATATCCAACGGCAATGCACATTGCCGCATACAAAAAAGTGGTTGAACACACTTTGCCTTGCATAAAACGTTTACAAAAAACCTTGGCGGATAAAGCCGAAGCCTTTAAAGATGTGGTGAAAATTGGTCGTACGCACTTAATGGACGCTACGCCCCTTACTCTTGGTCAAGAGTTCTCAGCCTATGCCGCACAACTTGCATTCGGCATCAAAGCCTTAGAAAACACCTTACCGCACTTGCGTGAGTTAGCCCTTGGCGGCACGGCGGTGGGTACAGGCTTGAACACACCAAAAGGCTACGATGTGAAAGTGGCGGAATACATCGCTCAATTCACTGGCTTGCCATTTGTCACGGCTCAAAACAAATTTGAAGCACTTGCCACCCACGATGCGATTGTGGAAACACACGGTGCGTTAAAACAACTGGCGGTTTCACTCTACAAAATTGCGAATGATGTGCGTTTGTTGGCGTCAGGTCCACGTTCTGGTATTGGTGAAATTTTAATCCCTGAGAATGAGCCAGGATCGTCCATTATGCCAGGTAAAGTGAACCCAACTCAATGCGAAGCGATGACCATGGTTTGTGCTCAAGTGTTGGGTAATGATGTCACTATCTCATTCGCTGGTACACAAGGACATTTCCAATTGAATGTGTACAAGCCAGTTATGGCGTACAATTTCTTGCAATCTGCACAATTATTGGGCGATGCATGTGTGTCATTCGATGAACATTGTGCAATCGGTATCGAGCCAAACTACCCACGTATTAAACAGCAATTAGAGCAATCATTAATGCTCGTCACGGCATTAAATACCCATATTGGTTACGAAAATGCAGCGAAAATTGCCAAAACAGCTCACAAAAATGGTACAACTCTCAAAGAAGAAGCGATCAACTTAGGTTTAGTGACTGCAGAACAATTCGATGAGTGGGTACGCCCAGAAGATATGGTGGGGAGTTTGAAATAACGGAGAATAAGGGGGTGTGAATCATCCCCTATTTTTTCGACGAGCTCTTGGATGAGCGGCATCATAGATTTTTGCAAGATGTTGGAAATCTAAATGGGTGTAAATTTGAGTGGTTGACAGATCGCTATGCCCGAGCAATTCTTGTACCGCACGTAAATCGGAACTGGCTTCTAAAAGATGTGTTGCGAAAGAATGCCGCAGTTTATGGGGGTGTAAGTGGCTGGTAAGCCCTTGTTGTTTTCCCCATTTTTCCATCACAGCTTGGATTGAACGGTGGGCTAAACGCCCACCTTTTTTATTTAAAAACAATGCGTTATCGTGAGGTTTGAATTGTTCTCTTACATTAAGCCAGCGTTGAATGGCGGCAATCGCTTTTGAGCCAATAGGCACAATCCGCTCTTTACTGCGTTTACCGAGTACTTTCACTTCGCCCACGGTAAGATCGAGATCGCCTAAGTTTAAGCCTTGTAACTCTGATAAACGTAAACCAGAACTATACATCAGCTCCATCATTGCCAAATCCCGCAGATCCAATGGATCATGGCTATCAGAATTGAGCAGCTGAGCGACTTGCTCCGCATCAATGTTTTTTGGCAAGTGCTTCGGGGCTTTGGGCGATTTGATCCCAATTGCGACATTATGGCTGAGCGTGCCTTTTTCAACAAGAAAGGCCAAAAATTGGCGTAAGGCGACCAATCTCAGCCCAACACTTTTTGCTCCCAAGCCCTGCTGTTTATGGCTTTGAGCTACCATCCAACGTACCGCTTGAACATCGACAGACTGCCAATCTAGAATTTCCGCTTGAGTAAACAGTGCACAAATTGCCTTAAGCTGCCGTTGATAGTTGCTCAACGTGTGTGGGCTGACTTGCTTTTCAATTCGCAGAAAGTCCCAATAGGGCTGTGTTTGAGCGTAAAGAAGAGACATACTAGGCGAGATTCAATTTACCAATTTGAATGCCAATTTTGCCCAATGCCACAGGGCCTAAATACTCGGCAAGGAATTTGAATAAATCTTCCACATTGTCGAAAATATAGTGATTCTCGACTTCTTTTTCGACCTTGCGAGTAAATTCATAGCGGACTTTTTCGCCATCAATATGGGCTTCTAACTTGAGTGAAACCGTTTCAAAATAGTGGCTCATCGCCCCTTCTAAACCTGGGTCACTCACTCGCACATCCCATTGATTGCTAAATAAAAGTTCGGTTTTGATTGTCATATTATCTTTCCTATATTGACGAAAAATGCTACAAAAGTTGTTTCCGATAATATTCAATATTGGCTTTGTCACTATCCCAAAGTAGCTTGTTGTTTTCTGCTTTATTTAACCAATATTTTGCCTTCTCGGGCTGTTGTTGATGAAGGTAAATTTTGATCATCAAGAATTGGCTATCAATATTATCTCGATGAGCTGATTTTCTAATAAAATTGACCACTTGCGGGTTGCTGTCGGCGAGTTCAATGTGTTCTTCAATTAACTTTGCTAAATTGATTCCCGAGCCGGCATGACCTTTTTCGGCAAGCGGCAACCAAGTATCTACTGCCAGTTGAAAATTGCCTTGTTCAATGGCTTGCATTGCTTTCTGCCAACCGTCTTCAATTGGATCTTGCCCATAGACGAAATGGGGCGATAGCGGGATTGCCAATAGAATAGGCAGCCATAGTGTTAATCGTTTTTTCATGTGATTTGCAAAATTTTTATAGAAAACGACCGCTTGTCATCAACAAGCGGTCTGATTTGAGCAATTTATTGCAACACCGAAATATCTGCTACTTGTAAGAACAGATTTTGTAGGGTGTTTAAAATCGCTAAACGATTTTGGCGGAGAGCGGGATCTTCCGCGTTCACCATGACGTTGTCGAAGAAGTTATCCACAGGCTGACGTAAACTTGCCAGTTTATCCAATACTGCTGTGTAATCGCCTTGAGCAATTAACGGTTCCACTTCTGCTTTTAAGCTCAATACGGCTTCCGCAAGGGCTTTTTCTGCAGGTTCTACGCAAGCGTTCACATTGATTTCGCCGATAGCGGTTTCTGCTTTCGCCAAAATGTTGCTCACACGTTTATTCGCTGCGGCTAATGCGGCAGCAGCTTCCAAACTACGGAAATGCGATACCGCACGCACACGAGCGTCAAAATCCGCTGGGCGAGTTGGGCGGCGAGCTAATACAGCTTGGATCACATCAACACTAAAGCCTTCGTCTTGATACCAAGCTCTGAAACGACCAAGCATAAAGTCCACCACTTCATCAACCACGTTAGCATTAGTCAGTTTATCACCGAAAAGAGCGGTCGATTTTTTAACTAAATCTGCAAGATCGAGCGGTAAATTTTTCTCAACGATGATGCGTAACGCCCCCAATGCGGCACGACGTAGAGCGAATGGGTCGGCACTGCCTTTTGGTTGCTGACCGATACCGAAAATCCCTGTGAGTGTGTCGAATTTGTCCGCTAAAGCTACTGCACTTGCTACTAATGATTTTGGCAATTCATCGCCCGCAAAACGAGGCATATATTGTTCGTTCAATGCCACCGACACTTCTTCATCTTCGCCATCGTGACGGGCATAGTGCATTCCCATTACGCCTTGGGTATCGGTAAATTCAAACACCATATTAGTCATCAAATCGCATTTAGAGAGCAAGCCCGCACGTTTCGCTTTGGCTTCGTCTGCACCAATTTGTTTCGCAATTTCCCCTGCAAGTTGTTCAATACGAGCGGTTTTATCACGCAATGTGCCAAGCTGTTGTTGGAATAAAACCGTTTCCAAGCGTGGAAGTTGGTCTTCTAAACGCTGTTTTAAGTCAGTTTTGAAGAAGAACTCGGCATCGGTTAAACGTGGGCGAACCACTTTTTCGTTTCCTTCAATAATCTTGCTTGGATCTTCAGGATTGATATTCGATACAAAGATAAAGTGCGGTAATAATTTGCCCTCTTTGTCATAAATCGGGAAATATTTTTGGTCGCCTTTCATGGTGTAAACCAAGGCTTCCGCTGGCACAGCAAGGAAACGATCTTCAAATTTCGCCGCTAAGACATTTGGATATTCCACCAAGGAAGTGACTTCATCTAATAAGTCGTCTTCAATGTCCGCAACGCCACCGAGAGCGGTCGCTTTTTGCTGAGATTTTGCAAAAATTTCTGCACGACGCTCGTTGAAATCAGCAATCACCGAGCCTTTTTCTTTGAGTAACTGTGGATATTGATCAGCGTTGTCGATTTGGAATTCAGGCTCGCCAAGGAAACGGTGCCCACGAATAGTGCGACCGCTTGCTACGCCTAAAATTTCGCCTTCAATTAACTCTGCACCGAACAGCAACGTCACCGTATGCACAGGGCGAACGAACTGTTCGCTTTTATCGCCCCAACGCATGGTTTTCGGGATAGGTAATTTCGCCAAAGCGTTGCTGATAATGCCAACTAGCAAGTTTTTGGTCGGCTGACCTTCAATCACCGCACGATGTACCAGCCACTCACCTTTGTCGGTAGCGATACGCTCTGCCTGTTCAACAGCAATGCCACAGCCTTTCGCCCAGCCTTCTGCCGCTTTGGTTGGCTTACCTTCAGCATCAAACGCCGCCGACACCGCTGGTCCACGCTTTTCAACTTCTTTGCTCGGCTGACTTTCCGCCAAACCTAGCACCTTCACCGCCAAACGGCGTGGTGCTGCAAACCATTCTACTTTGTCAAAAGCCAACCCCGCTTGGTTTAACTCTTGCTCTACATTCTCCGCAAATGCGGTCGCTAATTTTTTGAGTGCCTTCGGTGGCAACTCTTCAGTGCCGATCTCGGCGAGGAAGTTTTGTTTCATTTTGTTTTTCTCTTATAAAATCTCAATATAACTAATTTACTATAAATTCTTTAATGGCTAACCAATCTTCCCATGCGTATTCAGGTGAGATATCTTGATAACCACGATTTTCTGATAATTCTATAAAATCAGAATAATTCATCCTAATGCAAGTACAATCTTCTGCTATTTTCATAACTTCTTCTTGAGTCAATGGAAAACCCTTCTCTTTTTCTGCATTAACTAACAAACTAAGCTAGGAATTGGCACAATAATACTTTTTTCTTTCATAAATTTTACCTTGCTCTTCTAATATAAATGCTTAACTAGCTGGTATTTAACACTTACTTCGCAATCTTAGTCTGCCAAATCTCCCCTAGCCCCTCTTTGCTAAAGAGGGGAACTTGATCGAGGGAGATTGTAGCTACTTATTCTACTTTTCGATCTTATTTTTGAGTATTTCCACTTCACGCTAATTTGTGGAAATCTAATCCCCCTCTTTAGCAAAGAGGGGCTAGGGGAGATTTGGCAGTCTCAAATTCCGAAGAAATTAATTTAATCTTCCACTTCTCCTATCAAAAATTGATAAATCTCTTCCACCACATTATCAATTTCTAACATTACTTGTCTGTTGTCAAAACGTAAAACCGTTAACCCAAGAGATTGTAATTCTAAATCTCTCATTTTATCTTTTACTTGATGCTCATTGTCGTAATGTTGTCCGCCATCAAGTTCAATTACTAACTTTGACTTTGCACAATAAAAATCAACAATATAAGTTAAAAGCGGTTTTTGGCGATTAAATCTGAAACTGAGTTGATCATTACGCGATCTTGCCCATAATTTCTTTTCTGCATCCGTTTGGGTTGAACGCAACTTTTGGGCATTTGGCTTTAACGATTTTGTATAAGGTTTCATTTGCAAAATTTCCGTTAAATTTAACCGCTTGCAAAATTATTCCTATGGCTTCGTTTCTCCCAACGCTTGGTATTTTTCATTCATCTTACCCGCCCATTCCACTAAGTGCGGTGCGATTTCATTGAGATTGATACCTAATTTTTCGCTACGTAAGAGATACCAGTCAATCAAGCAAACGGCGGAAATGGTGCCAAGATTTAACTCATCGCCAAATTGAGTGAGATGCTTTTCTAACTCTTTGAAACTACGGATATTTCGTTCAGTAAGTAGTTGATGACGAGCTGTCCACCATTCATTTTCAGGGCGAAGTAGACGTTCAGAAATAATCGGTAGCGTGTTCTCCATAATGCCGTCGGTCAGTGCGTGGAGCTGTAGCACTTTCCAACGCTCACTATTGCGTGGCAATAAAAGATGCTCTGGCTGACTGTTTGCCCCTAAATGATCCAAATACTCACAAATCACATGGCTGTTATATAGCCATTCGCCGTTATCCATTTGTAACGCAGGCACTCGACCGAGCGGATTATCTTGATTATGTGGCGAATTGGGATCAAAAGAAGATTGAATAGTCATCAATTCAATTTGATCATCTAGCTTGTGATGTTTAATTACCGCCATCACTTTGCGAACATATGGGCTTGTGGTTGAATGCCAGAGTTTCATTTTATTTCCTTACTTAAATAACGGTTCAAGCTCGTTTAAATTTAGATAAACCTCATCACCCAAAAGTAGAGCTGGAATACCGATATAACCATTTTGTTTGGCTTGCTCAAAGGCTAGGTGATTATCTCGTAATTTTAAGAAATGTTTGAAATTTGCCATTGAACACATAATTTCCACCGCTTCATAATCTACCTTTAAACGTTCCAATTCTGCCATGAACGGTGGTGTGTCAGGGCAGAGATTGGCGAAAAATAATGTGGGTTTAGTCATAATACATATCTACTCTAAATCTCTGACTAGTTCTTATCTTTATAAAAATCCATCACATTTGAACATTTTTTCTCTATAGCCATAGCGTATAAACGATTAAAACGTCCATCTGCCGCATTCATATCTACAGTATGAGCATTACTAGTATCAATAAAGAACCATGGAACAAGTAGGAATATACCACTCACGCCCAAAAAAGCATTTAAGCCAATTTGAGAATTTCTATCACTGTGTGATTTCTCTTTAATTTTTTTAGCTTCTTGCATTTCATGCAAAATAATTTGACATGATTTTGTATCATCCCCTGTTTGAGATAGAGGGATAGGATTTGGTTTAGTCTGCATACAAGCAGATAAAAATGTTGTAATAACAATTGATGTAATGACTTTTTTCATATAAAGGCTCTTCTAGTTAAACAAAAATAAAATGAATGGTATTTTTACTTACACCCCGGGAACCCTAAGGCTTCACGGCTTGCATAATAGGCTTCGGCAACACCTTTGGTTAGGGCACGAATGCGTAAAATGTAGCGTTGGCGTTCGGTTACAGAAATCGCTTTGCGTGCGTCTAATAAGTTGAAGCTATGTGCTGCTTTTAAGATGCGTTCGTAAGCAGGTAACGGTAATGGTTTTTCAAGGGCAAGTAGCTCTTGAGCTTCTTTTTCGTACTGTTCGAAGCAGTAGAATAAGAAATCAGTGTTGGCGTATTCAAAGTTGTAGGTAGATTGTTCTACTTCGTTTTGGTGGAATACGTCGCCATAGGTGGTTTTACCGAGTGGACCATCAGACCAAACAAGATCGTAAACGCTATCTACGCCTTGAATGTACATCGCTAAACGTTCTAAACCGTAGGTAATTTCGCCTGTAACAGGTTTACATTCTAAGCCGCCAACTTGTTGGAAATAAGTGAATTGGGTCACTTCCATCCCGTTGAGCCACACTTCCCAGCCTAAGCCCCAAGCACCTAAAGTTGGGTTTTCCCAGTTATCTTCCACGAAACGAATGTCGTTTTGCGTTGGGTCGAAACCGAGCATTTTTAAGCTGTCTAAATAGAGTTCTTGAATGTTGTCTGGTGAAGGTTTAATCACCACTTGGAATTGGTAGTAATGTTGTAAACGGTTTGGGTTTTCGCCGTAGCGACCATCTGTTGGACGGCGTGAAGGCTGAACATAAGCAAATGCCATTGGCTCTGGACCTAAGGCACGCAAGCAGGTCATCGGGTGAGATGTCCCCGCACCGACTTCCATATCAAACGGCTGAACGATAGTTGCCCCTTGCTGTGCCCAGTAATCTTGCAGGGCGAGAATCATACCTTGAAAGGTTTTTACGTTAAATTTTGCACTCATTCTAATTTTCTCTAAAAATATCCAAAAAATGGCGGATATTATAGCTTGCAAGCGGTTAGATTTGCGGATTTTTTTGCAAATTTGCATGAAAAAAGCAAGGCATTTGCCTTGCTTTAGGAGAGATTATGGAGCTGGATAGTAGGTGTGTGAACCAGGGCCAACAGGCAGCCCTAAAATGAATACCCAGACGTAGAACAGAATTGTCCAGCCGACAATGAAGATGAAAGAATATGGAATCATCATTGCCATCAATGTTCCAACGCCCGTATCTTTCTTATAGCGAACGGCCACTGCCATGATTAAACCGAAGTAGCTCATCATTGGCGTAATGATATTAGTGGTAGAGTCGCCGATTCGGTATGCTGTCTGAATCACTTCAGGTGCATAGCCCACTAGCATCAACATTGGTACGAAAATGGGTGCGGTGAGTGCCCATTGTGCTGAAGCAGATGAGATCATTAAGTTGATAAACGCACAGATTAAAATAAAGCCGATAAACAGTAATGGACCTGTGAGTTTCAAATCAATTAATAAATTTGCCCCTTTCACCGCCACGATTGAGCCGAGATTGGTCCAGCCAAAAAATGCCACAAATTGTGCCGCAAAGAACACCAATACGATATACATTCCAAGTGAGCTAATGCTGCCTGACATTGCTTTAACGAGATCTTTGCTGTCTTTCATCGAGCCAGTCACACGTCCGTAGATGTAGCCTGGAATTGCAAAGAAGATAAAAATAAAGACGACAATACCATGCAAGAATGGTGAACCAGCAACTAATCCTGTTTTTGGATGACGTAAAATTCCATCTGCTGGCACAACTGACCAAGCCAATAATGCGGCAAAAATCAGCATCGCAAAGCCTGCCCATTTCAACCCTTTTTTCTCAAGTGCGGTGAGTTTATCAATTTTGCTGTTGAGAATTTCGGTATCTGATGCATCTGCTGAGTTGTACTTGCCCAGTTGTGGTTCAACGATTTTTTCGGTAACAAAGTAACCTAAGCCAGCGACTAAGAATGTACTCACAATCATAAAGAACCAGTTTGCTTCAGGGCCAACAACATAGTTTGGATCAACTAATTTGGCGGCTTCTTGAGTAATTCCAGAAAGAAGCGGATCAACGGTGCCGAGTAATAAGTTTGCACTATAACCACCAGATACCCCAGCAAATGCGGCGGCAAGTCCAGCTAGTGGATGGCGACCAAGAGCATGGAAAATCATTGCGGCTAATGGAATTAAAACGACATAGCCTAATTCAGAAGCGGTATTTGAGATCACCCCAGCAAAGACAACGGTGAAAGTGACCAATTTTTTCGGCGCACCTACGACCAAACCACGCAATGCCGCTGAAATCATCCCTGATGATTCTGCGATACCAACCCCGAGCATTGCAACGAGTACCGTACCAAGCGGAGCGAAATTGGTGAAGTTTTTCACCAAACTACTGACCATATAAGCAATGCCTTCTTGGCTAAGTAAGCTACGAACATGAATTATCCCGTCTGCTGCACGAGCAGATGCCGTAGCAGGGCGAGGGTCGGCAACGCTGACGCCAAAGTAGGACAAAATGGCAGAGAGTACGATCAAAATTGTACACATCCACATAAAAAGAATAATGGGGTGGGGTAATAGGTTGCCAAGCCATTCGACGCTGGTCAAAAAGCGTTGCATGCCCCCTTTCTTTGGTTGATTTTGCTGCATTTGCAAACTCCTCATACTGTGTTGCTAAAAATTGTACAAATTATTTCACATTTCTTTAACAAACTCAAAATAATAAACATTATTTACCTTTCTTGATATGAGTAAAACTCCCGCCAGATTTTTTCCTTTACTCGACAAAATGCGTTACACTAAGGCAAACCCTGAGTCATAAGGAGCGAACTATGAACATTCCATTCTGCTTACCTGAAAATATTACCCCCGAAGGCTTTTTGCAAAATTATTGGCAGAAACGACCGCTTGTGATCCGCAACGGCTTGCCGCAAATTGTGGGGCTATTTGAACCAGCGGATATTATCGAGTTGGCTCAGGAAGAGGAGGTGACTGCGCGTTTAATCCAAACACACCAAACCGAAGACGGCGAGAAATGGTCGCTCAAACGCAGCCCGCTGGCTGAGGAGGATTTTGAACACTTGCCTGAACAGTGGTCTGTGCTGGTGCAAAATTTAGAGCAATGGTCGCCTGAACTTGGTGCGTTGTGGCAAGCCTTTGGCTACATTCCGCAATGGCAGCGGGATGATATTATGGTCTCTTACGCTCCAGCGGGTGGTTCGGTTGGCCGTCACTATGATGAATACGATGTCTTTTTGGTGCAGGGTTATGGACACCGCCGCTGGCAGCTTGGGAAATGGTGCGATGCCAGCACAGAGTTTAAAGCGAATCAGCCGATCCGCATTTTTGATGATATGGGCGACATCATTTTTGATGAAGTGCTTGCCCCAGGCGATGTGTTGTATGTACCGTCTCGCTTGTCGCACTACGGCGTGGCACAAGATGATTGCTTAACGTTCTCGTTTGGCTTGCGTTTCCCGAATGCGACGGATTTGCTCGAAAACCTGTGCAAAACCATTGAACACCAAAGCGATATTTTGCCAAGTTCGCAATTTGCCATTCCGTTCCGTTTATCGCCAAACGCTCAGCCGAATGCGTTACTCGATCCAAAAATGGTGGCGACACTCAAAACCCAACTGATTGATTTATTGCAGCAGTCGAGCCAATTTGATGAGCTGTTTACTCATAGCGTGGCGACTGCGGTGAGTGCTCGCCGTTATGAACAGCTCACTGAAGACAACGAATTTTATCCAGATGAAGTGCAAGAAGTGTTGGAAGCGGGCGGTTGGATTCAACAAGATGCCAACGTCAAAATGCTTTACACGGAAAATCCGTTGCGGGTTTATGTGAATGGTGAATGGATCGATGAATTAAACGAAGCAGAAGCGAATTTGTTGATTCGTATTGCCAACGGTGATGCGATTTCGTGGAATAAACTCGCCTCGCGGGTCGAAAACCAAGACGAACTTGAGTTATTACTCGATACCCTGTGCGACTGGCTCGACAGTGGTTGGGTAACATTAGAAGAAGGTGAATAAATTTTCGAGATCCAATAAAAATAGAGGCGTTTAAAACGCCTCTATGTGTTTGTTGGTGTCGTAGATTATCCGATTATCCACAACAATAAGTTCACGTTTAAAATCCCAAGGGTAACGCTGAGCAAGATGTTATTCAGCCATTTGTAGCTGAGTACAACGGCAACGAGTGACACAATCTGAGCAAAAAAGCGTGAATAATCATGTGTGGCTGTTGGCAGGCTGAGGCTGGTTAGTACGAGCAGTAGCATAATCACAAGCGGTAACATTTTGTTGAGTTTTTGCAAAATCGGATGTGCAAGTAATGTTTTAGGCAACACCTGTGGGATAAAGCGTGGAAGTTGTGTGCCGAGCGTTAATGCGACGAGCATTAACATCATTTCCCAATCAGTCATTGGTTTGCTCCTTGTTACGAGTGAAAGATTGCGGTAATAGGGCAACAATAACAATCGCAATCAAGATGGCAATTAATAATACCGAGCTATCGCTGATTTGGCGGGCGAGCAGAAAGCCCACAAGCGCAATGAAAATGGATTTCCACTGTTTTTGGGTTTTGTATTGTTCATACGCTAAAATGGCAAATAAACATGGCAGTGCAAAATCTAGATTGGGAATATAGCGAGAAATGGAGTCTCCTAGCACAATGCCAACAATGGTTGCGAATGTCCAATAGCCTACGCCTAACATTGTTGCTTTGAACATCATTGATTGACGAGCAGTTGGGGGGAGAGTGCTTAACAAGGCAAAATTTTCATCGGTCATATAGCTAATACTTAAGGTGCGTTGGGGCTTTTCTTCTGGAAGAAATTCTCGCATATTTAAAGTATAAAAAATAAACCGTAAGCTCATTAGTAGTGTGCTTAGAAAAATGGAAACAAGCCCCGCACCTGAGACGAAAAAAGGAATGGCTGCATACTGGGCGGTGCCTGAGAATACGGTGATACACATTACAATAGTAAACCAAGCGGGAAGTCCAGCATTGGTTGCCAGTACGCCATAAGCAATGCCTGCGGCGAGATACCCCATAAAAATGGGCGTGGTGAGCTTAATCGCACTTTTCCAGCTATTTTCTAGATGATGTTCAAACTGATTCGACATAAAACCTCATACATAAAATAAAGGAACTGGCAGTGTGGCCAGTTCCTTCGTCTCATTATAACCAAATTTCGGTAAAACGCATTTGCAAAATTTGGGGCGGATCTAACCGCTTGTTACCAACGTATTGTCACTTTCAGACCTTTATTTCCTTCCGTATCAAACGCATTTTCCACTTGAACTTGGCTGTGATGTAGCTCAGCGATCCGATGCACAATGGAGAGCCCTAAACCGCTTCCTTTTTCATTTTGCCCTGCTGGACGGTAGAAGCGTTGTCCAAGTTTTGCTAGGTCCTCATCGCTCACCCCTCCGCCGTTGTCTTGTACGGTAATGGCATTTTTCTCCAAGCGAACCATGATTTTTGAACCTTCGTTCGCATATTTGATGGCATTATCGAGTAAATTTCGCATGAGCAACGAGAGCAAAAGGGGCTGCCCTTTGCGAGTTGGTGGTGTGTCAATATGCTCAAAAATCAGTTCCATATTGCGTTTTTCAGCGCTGAAATAGAGCTCGCTAATAATGGATGGAATCAATTTCTCCCAGTGTATATCTTCAACACCTTCAAGTGCCTTTAAGTTATCCAAACGAGAGAGAGTGAGCAGTTGCTCAATGAGTTGTGTTGCGCGGTTGATGCCTTGTGTCAGGTTATTTAATGCTTTGTCTCTTAGCTCGTTGTTTTCTCCTGCAATTTGGGCGATTTCAGTCTGAATTTTGAGTGCGGCAAGTGGGCTACGCAATTCATGTGCTGCATCAGACGTAAAACGTCGTTCACGCAATAGCATTGTTGATGTGCGGTCAAAGAACTGATTAAGTTCTGTGACAAGTGGTAAGATTTCCTTCGGCAATTCTGTGGTGTCGATCAGTGTCGTTTCTTCTGGAGTGCGTTGGCTCACCTGTTCGCTAACTTGTTTTAAACGATAAAGCTCTCGATTGATCAACCAAGTAATGAACGCCAGCAGTAAAGGAAGGCTTGCAAACCAAATCCACATTTGCCCGAATACCATTTTGTTAATCAGATCTTCGCGATAATCAATTTCTTGTCCTACAGCAACACTTAATCGTCCATCACCAATCGGGAGCCAGAAAATTCGCCAATCATCATCTTCATCTTGGATTTTAGTGGTAGCAAATCCGATATGATGTTTGTAAGTGAAGTTCTCGCCATTTCGGCCGTCACTGAGTACCATTTCTCCCCGATGAGTGAAAACGGCAAAAGCTAATGCGTCATCATCAAAATGGGCTTTTTTGAGCGATTTCTTGCGTTTGGGGTGTTTGTCTAACAACAGCATATGGAGATCGGAGGTTGCCAAGCGTTGAGCAAACAGAATTTGTTGTGCATCAAAAACTTCATTCACTTCTTTGCGGACTTGTACCCACGCAACGGCAGTAGAAACCAACCAGATAGACATCGCTGCAATAGAAAGAATGACGATTAAACGGAAACGTAAGCTACGATTTTTACGGATTCTCATCATTTTTTCCTAAGGCATACCCGACACCATGCACCGTTCGAATAAATTGCTTGCCTAGTTTTTGGCGTAAATTATAAATATGCACTTCTAACGCATTACTGCTAACTTCATCATCCCAAGTGTAGAGTTTTTCTTCGATCATGGAACGAGTCAGAACACGATCTTTGTTGTGCATAAAGAGAGCAAGTAAATGGTATTCACGGGTTGTTAATGCAATTTCTTGATCTTTCAAATAGACTTTTCGTAAGTTCGGATCAAAGCGAACCAAACTGTGTTCAATAATGGGATTGGTTTGTCCGTAGCGGCGGCGAATAAGTGCTTGTAAGCGAGCAACCACTTCAGATAAGGCAAAAGGCTTGCATAAATAATCATCGGCACCGAGTTGTAGCCCTTTAACGCGTTCATCCAATGTATCGCGGGCGGTGAGAATTAAGACGGGGGCGTCTTGATTGGCTTTTCGCCACTGTTGAAGTATGTCTAAACCATCCATTTTGGGCAACGTAAGATCCAGTACAACAGCATCGTAAGGTGCGGTTGCCAGTGCATCTAATCCTGTTTTCCCATCGGTAAACCAATCAACGCTGAACCCTGATTGGGTCAGCCCAATTTTAAGCCCTTCGCCAATTAAGCTATCGTCTTCGATTAATAAAATACGCATGGTTTTTCCTGTGAATGAAAAAAGTAGGGGCGAAAGATTTTCCGCCCCGCTATAAATTAGCAATTAGTGTTTTTGGATACGATACACATCAACGCTGTTTGCTCCAATCGTTTCTTTATCCACTTGACCGTAGAGAGTGATTCTGTCGTTCACCCCTACGTTTTGACCTTGCCAGGCGTTATCGTCAACATCAATTTTGATTTCGCCAGTTCCATCACGGAACATAAATTCATCGTCATCAATTTGACGAGTAATTGAACCAGTTAGCTTTGCAGGAGCATGGTCATTTGCTTCTAATGCTTGAGCAACGGTGCTAACCATTGTGCCTTGACTTGTAAAGCCGCCGCCTTGCTGCGTGTTATTACCTTGGAAACCCGCAACAGAGGCAGAAGATAACGCAAGTAAGGAGGCTAAAGTAAATAATTTTTTCATTAAGTTTGTCCTATCAGAAGTAAAACGATTGTGTGTTTTGATGTAAGCATTAAATCATTAAGATATTAAGAAAGTCTTAAGGACAAACATATTGTGAAATTATTTTTTATTATTTAAGTAGATCTCTTTCGCTTTAGGGACTAAACGAGCGAGATTTTTCTGGCGATCTTCGTTTGAAGGGTGAGTTGAGAAGATCGATAAACCAGAGCCTCCACTCGCTTGACTCATTTTTACCCATACATTCGGCGCTGCTTCAGGGTTATAGCCCGACTCCGCCATAAGGAATAGCCCTACTTCATCGGCTTCCGTTTCTTGGCTGCGTGAAAATGGCTTGTTCAAGCCGAACTCAGTAAGCATATCCACGGCATCATAGCCACCAACATTTGTTGAAATGCCTTGTGTTGCTAAGGCAATTTTACCTAACTCGCCTGCAATGCCGGTAATCGCACTGACAGTGCGGTCCGATTTACTATGCTCTTGCAGGGCGTGAGCCATTTCATGACCAACAATCACCGCAATCTCATCATCGCTCAGTTTTAAACGTTCAACTAAGCCCGTATAGAATGCCATTTTACCGCCAGGCATAGCCCACGCATTCAACTCATTATCTTTGAGAACAATCATCTCCCACTGAAATGGAACACCGGTTTTATTCGCTTTCTCAGCGTAAGGTTTCATTTTTTGGAATACGCGATGTACTTTTTGTGCGGTCGGGGAATTTGTATCAATCGCACGTTGGGCAGAGGCCTGTTGTTTCAATTGTGCATAGCTGTGAGCGGCTTCTTGATTCAAGCTCGCCGTATTCACACAACTCGCTATACCGAGAGAAACGAAAGTGATTGCGGCAAGTTTTTTGGCTTTTTTCATAAATAGTTCCGATTAATCATGGAGATAGAAAAATGCCAAAGGATGACCTTTGGCACCGATTAAATAACATTATTTTTTCGCACGTTCGAAAGATTCTAAAATCTCTTGGCGAGCCGCCTCAACGCCTTCCCAGCCATCAACTTTCACCCATTTACCGGCTTCTAATGCTTTGTAGCTTTCGAAGAAGTGTTGGATTTGTGCTTTTAATAATGCAGGTAAATCGCCCACATCTTTAATGTGATCGTATTCTTTACTTAATTTTGTGTGTGGAACCGCAACTACTTTTGCATCGCCACCGGCCTCATCAGTCATTTTTAACACACCAACTGGACGGCAGCGGATCACCGAACCTGGTTGAAGTGGGTATGGGGTTGGGACTAGCACATCCACAGGGTCACCATCAGAAGATAAAGTGTGGTTTACATAACCGTAGTTCGCAGGGTAGAACATTGCCGTTGCCATAAAACGATCCACGAATAATGCACCGCTTTCTTTGTCCACTTCGTATTTGATTGGATCAGAGTTCGCAGGAATTTCGATTACAACATAAATATCATCTGGTAATGCTTTACCAGCAGGTACGTTTTCTAAGCCCATTTTGGTTTCCTTCTTGTTAGAAATAGTGTGAAAAACGCAACAATTATAGCTGATCCTTTTCGCCACGCAAAGCAAGCGGTCAGATTTCAAGAGAATTTTGCAAATTTGCACTTTACATCTTGGACATATTATTGTAATTTTACACTACTTTAATAGTTTAAAGATACAAAAGGAACATAATATGGCACAGGAATCACTCAACCCACTCGTTACCCCCGATCATCTTGGTAATTTTGGTCAGCACGGCGGAAAAATCGCTCACCCCGCATTAGCCAAAGCCCTTGAAGAAATTGAGCAAGGCTTTCGTCAAATTATTGGCGATCCTGAATTTTTGGCTGAAATGAAACGGCTACAAGCAACTTATGTCGGTCGCCCAAGCCCGATTTATCACGCTCGCACCTTATCCAAAAACGGTGCTCAAATCTTCTTAAAACGCGAAGATCTCAACCATACAGGTGCCCATAAAATCAACCACTGCATTGGTGAAGTGCTGTTAGCTAAAAAACTGGGCAAGAAAAAAGTGATCGCGGAAACTGGTGCGGGGCAACATGGTGTTGCTCTTGCTACTGCAGCGGCCTTGCTCGGATTAGAATGTGAAATTCATATGGGTGTGCTCGATATCGCCAAAGAACATCCGAACGTTTCTCGTATGAAAATTCTTGGGGCCACCCTTGTGCCTGTTTCAGACGGTGCAGGCACATTGAAAGAAGCGGTTGATAGTGCTTTTGCCTCCTATATGCAGCAAATTGATGACAGTATGTTTGCGATTGGTTCGGTAGTCGGTCCAGCACCTTATCCAGAAATGGTGGCGTATTTCCAAAGCATTGTTGGACACGAAGCCCGAGAGCAATTCACCAATCAATATGGCGGCTTGCCTGATGAAGTGATCGCTTGTGTCGGCGGCGGTTCCAATGCGTTAGGGCTATTCAATGCGTTTATTGATGATAAAGAGGTTGCCTTGGTCGGTGTGGAACCTGCAGGCGAAGGGCTGGAAATTGCAGGTCGCCACGCAGCCACCATGACCAAAGGCAAATTCGGAAATATTCAAGGCTTCAACTGCTACTATTTACAAGAAGAAGATGGTACACCGTCTGCCGTTCACTCGATTGCCTCAGGCTTAGATTACCCTGGCGTTGGGCCGCAACATTGCTATTTGAAAGATATTGGACGTGGGCGTTACGAAACGGCTACCGATCAAGAGTGCTTAGATGCTTTTCTTGCCCTTTCTCGCCAAGAAGGGATTATCTCCGCCCTTGAAAGTTCCCATGCCGTCGCCTACGCCCTTCGCCGTGCTAAAGAATTAGGCAGTGATAAGCGTTTGCTCGTGAATTTATCAGGACGAGGCGATAAAGACATTGACTTCGTGCTGAGCAAAATCAATCTATAGCCAATACAAGCGGTGAGATCCATGCTGTTTTTTGCAATTTGCAAAACGTTTATCGGATCTGACCGCTTGCGTTTCACAAATTGCAATTATAAATGGCAATAATATCACTTTTCGCAATCATAAGTTCGGCATATACTCGCCATCAGTCAACATACACCTGATTTCAAAATAAAAGGAAAAGAACAATGGCAAACTACTTCAATACACTCAATCTTCGTCAGCAATTAGATCAATTAGGTCGTTGTCGTTTTATGAACCGTGATGAATTTGCCGATGAAGCAAATTTCTTAAAAGGTAAAAAAATCGTTATCGTCGGCTGTGGGGCTCAAGGCTTGAACCAAGGCTTGAATATGCGTGATTCGGGGTTAGACATTAGCTATGCGTTACGCCCTGAAGCGATTGCGGAAAAACGTGCCTCTTTCCAACGTGCAACGGAAAATGGCTTTAAAGTAGGCACTTACGAAGAACTTATCCCAAGTGCAGATTTAGTGATTAACTTAACCCCAGATAAACAACACTCAAAAGTGGTTGCAGATGTGATGCCGTTAATCAAAAAAGGGGCGGCGTTAGGTTATTCACACGGCTTAAATATCGTTGAAGTAGGCGAGCAAATCCGTCCTGACATCACGGTGGTAATGGTTGCACCAAAATGCCCTGGTACCGAAGTGCGTGAAGAATACAAACGTGGTTTCGGTGTGCCAACGCTTATCGCCGTTCACCCTGAAAACGACCCACAAGGCGAAGGCTTAGCCATTGCAAAAGCGTGGGCAGCAGCAACGGGCGGTCATCGTGCGGGCGTGTTAGAGTCCTCTTTCGTAGCGGAAGTCAAATCGGACTTGATGGGCGAGCAAACCATTCTGTGCGGGATGTTACAAGCAGGTTCGATCGTTTGTTATGACAAATTAGTTGCCGAAGGCAAAGATCCCGCTTACGCTGGGAAATTGATCCAATACGGCTGGGAAACGATCACCGAAGCGTTAAAGCAAGGTGGCATCACGCTAATGATGGATCGCTTATCCAACTCGGCAAAACTGCGAGCGTTCGAGCTTTCCGAGCAAATCAAAGACGAATTAGCGTTCTTATTTGAAAAACATATGGACGACATCATCAGTGGTGAATTTTCTGCCACGATGATGGCAGACTGGGCAAATGGCGATGCAAACTTGCTCAAATGGCGTGAAGAAACGGGCAAAACCGCCTTTGAAAACGCCCCGAAAGGCGACAGCATTCGCATTAGCGAGCAAGAGTATTTCGACAACGGCGTGTTAATGGTGGCAATGGTCAAAGCAGGCGTAGAATTAGCCTTCGACACAATGGTGGCAAGCGGTATCTATGAAGAATCTGCCTACTATGAATCGCTGCACGAATTGCCGTTAATCGCCAATACAATCGCTCGTAAACGCTTATACGAAATGAATGTGGTGATTTCCGACACTGCAGAATACGGCAACTACCTATTTGCAAACGTGGCAACCCCAATTCTGCGTGAAAAAGTGATCCCAACCTTACAAAAAGGTGATTTAGGCGAACCGACTCCAACGGTTGAAATTGACAACGTTACCTTGCGTGATGTAAACGATGCGATTCGCAACCACCCAATCGAGTACATCGGACAAGAGTTGCGTGGCTATATGACCGATATGAAACGCATTTCATCACAGGGTTAATTGAGATAGAATAAAGCCAGCTTTCGAGCTGGCTTTTCAATATTCGATAATAAAACTAGGAGATTATCCATGAATAATAAACTATTTAAACTAAGTACAATTTCATTAGCTATATTACTATATTCGAATTCATCTCAAGCAGAATATTGTGATATTCAACCTATTTCTAAAGATAATCGTGTATATCTTGATATAAACAATAATAGCTCTATTAAGAATCTACATAAATGTACTATTGATAAGAGCAAGGCAAATGAATTACTATCTATTAAAATTGATGGTATTAATGATTTTACAATAAGTGAAAGCAACATATCTGCCAATAGTTTGAATAAGAACCTGACCTTATTAGATATTAACAAATCCAATACATCCATAAAGGACTCAAGCCTATCTTTAATCATTCCAGAAAAATCCTATTCTAGAAATTTAATTGAAGCCAGAGATTCTAATTTGGCAATAAACAATTCAAACCTTAATCTCCAAATAGATTATATGGATTATTATGCTCACAAAGATTTTATTAGATTATATAACTCTATAGCTGATATTAAGAATACAACATTTTTGATTAGTGGACTGCCCACAAATGATAATAGAATAGTTCCTAAATTTATCGAAATTCTTAATAATTCTAAAGTAACATTAAATAATACTAAATTTGAATCCAACAGAGCTGTCCAAGGCTTTTGGTTAAATAATAATTCATCTCTTTCAATGGATAACGTAGATTTGGATTTTAGTGTAGGCAACAGTACTATTTTTGTATATGGAAAACAAGGAAATAGTATTATTTTAAATAACTCTAAGCTACAAGCAGAAAAATTTCTAGGAAGGATGATGTTTATAGATGAAAGAAGTGAGCCTGTTTCACTCAAAATAGCATTTAATAACAGCCATATCCAATCTAATACTTTAGCAAACTGGCAAGACTTTATACAGGATGTAACAATAGATCTTAAAAACGGCTCTACACTTAGCGGAAAATTAATTAGTGATAAATATAATTCAGGAAACCAAACGTTCAAACTTAATCTAAGTGAAAACTCTAAATTTACTGGCTCATTAGAAAATACCCCACATATATTATCTAAATATCTAGCTCACGTATCCTTAAATAATTCAACATGGGAAATAGATGATAATTCAAAAATCACATCTATGAAGATGCTTAATTCTAATGTATATATCAAGCCTATTAAAGATAACTTTAAGACATTGATTATTAGTGAAGATCTCAATGGGAATGGTATTTTTCATATAAACACTGATCTTGCCAATAATAAATCTGATTCTATCTATATTTATGGTAAGGATAGTGGTAAATTTTATCTTAATATAAATGATACAGGAAATGAACCAAATGAGGCAAATGGCATAGTTTATTTAGTTTATACACAGACAGATGAAAATGGAGCAGAATTCAGCCTGCTTAATCGAGATTATGTAGATGCGGGTGCTTACCGATATCGTTTATCAAAAGAGCGAGGGGCTTGGACTCTATCAAATAAACAAGCTGAGCTAACTAAACCTGTTGAACCCGTAAAACCTGTTGAGCCAGTAAAACCTGTTGAGCCAGCAAAACCTGTTGAGCCAGTAAAACCTGTTGAGCCAGCAAAACCTGTTGAGCCAGTAAAACCTGTTGAACCAACAAAACCTGTTGAGCCAGTAAAACCTGTCGAACCAACAAAACCTGTTGAGCCAGTAAAACCTGTCGAACCAACAAAACCTGTTCTGCCAGTACCACCAACAGCACCAAGCGTTCCAACTCAAGTGGTATTGAGTGAAAAATCGAATGCGTTAGTTTCATTACGTCAAGCACAATTATTGCAATTAGAACAAAGCCTTGCAGGGCTTCACCAACGTTTAGGTGAAATCAAACAAGGTGAAAATGGCAATGTTTGGGTGAGAAATCTCAACAGTCGTAGCGATTTTGCCGCAACCAAAACAGCAGAAAATAGCCAATCATCTGGTTTCAAACAAGATTTCCACGGCATTCAAATCGGTACAGATGCAAACGTATCCGAAAACCTTCGTTTAGGCGGATTCGTCGGCAAGGAGCGTTCAGATGTTGATTTCAATGGTGAATATGGTTCAGGCAAAATCAGCGGGCAGTCCGTTGGGCTTTATGGCACTTACCAGACTGACAGCGGGTTATATTTTGATAATATCGCCAAATTCAGTCGATTAAATGTAAGCTCAAAAGGCACAGAAAAACGCCGTTATCACGCCTACACACTTTCTAGTGAGATTGGCAAAATCTTCACCTTTGGCGATCAATGGACTGTTACACCAAATGCTCAACTTGCGTGGACAACTTTATCAGGCAAAGCTGATGAACAGCGCATTTCAAGCCTTTACAGCCGAATTGGTACACGATTGGCGAAAGTGTTGAAAGTAGGTGAATGGCAATGGCAGCCTTATGCGGAACTCAATGCAGTTACCGCAAAAAATTCCAACAATCAAGTGAACGTGAACCAATACCGCTTTGATGTTGCTGCTAGCCGCGGCAGAGTGGAAACGGCACTCGGTTTGAACTTAACCAAAGGTAGCCACCGTTTTGGTATTGAAGCCAAAACAACAAATGGCAAATATCTAGATCAACCTCTCGTTATTCAAGCAGGCTATCGTTATTCTTGGTAACTTGCCACTGCTATATTTTGTAAATCACGCCACTTGCTGACTGCTTGTGGCGTGATTTTTTAGTAGCTCATACTAAATCACTCTTTTTTGTGTTTAAAGTACCGCTAACGCCGCATCGTAATTTGGCTCTTGTTTGATTTCAGGTACTAACTCGCTATGTAATACTTTGTTGTTTTCGTCTAACACGATCACGGCACGAGCAGTTAAGTTCGCTAATGGACCTGTCACAATGTCCACGCCAACTGCGTTGTGGAACGCTTTGTTGCGGAAAGTGGAAAGCACTTGCACATTTTCAATACCTTCTGCTCCGCAGAAACGAGCTTGAGCGAATGGTAAATCCGCTGAAATGCAAAGCACCACAGTGTTCGCAAGGTTGGCGGCTTTTTGGTTGAACACACGTACCGAAGTGGCACAAATGCCCGTGTCGATGCTTGGGAAGATGTTTAACACTTTGCGTTTTCCTGCGAAATCGCTCAATGAAACATCCGCTAACCCATTGTTGACTAAAGTAAAATTCTCAACGGTGGTGTTTACCGCAGGAAATTCGCCTGCGACTTCAATCGGGTTGCCTGCAAGGGTAATTTGAGTCATAAAAAGTTCCTTTATGTTAAGTGAAAATCGTGGTTACTATACCGATTTTTTAAGACGATGAAAATACGACATCATTTTACGTTTTTGCTATACTGCGACAAATTTTTTGCAAGGAAAAGGCTATGTTAAAACTTCTTCGTATTGTTGTGGTGGTAATTGCCGCCGTTTTGATTTGCTTAGTGGGAACAATTTATGCGTTGCTGCGTTTCCGACATCCAAGCAGCGTAGGTGTCGTGGCAAGAGCCTTTGGGGCTCTGCATCCCTTATTTGGATTAAAGGTAATTAAACGTCCAAAACCTGAATTTACCCAACCAGCCATTTACATTGGCAATCATCAAAATAATTACGATATGGTTACGATCGCGGGTATGGTACCAGAACGGACGGTAAGTGTGGGCAAACGTAGCCTGATCTGGATTCCGTTTTTTGGCTTGGTTTATTGGGCAACGGGCAACATTTTTATCCACCGAGAAAAACGCAGCAGTGCAATTAGCACGATGAATAAAGTGGGTGAAATTATTCGTGAGAAACAGATTTCGATCTGGATGTTCCCTGAAGGGACTCGTAGTCGTGGCCGTGGTTTACTGCCTTTCAAAACAGGGGCGTTCCATACCGCTATTGCTGCAGGGGTGCCGATTGTGCCTGTAGTCTGTTCTGATTTACACCACAAAGTTGATCTCAACCGCTGGAACAACGGCGTGGTGATTTGCGAAACGCTTGATCCGATCGACACGAGCGGATACAGCCGAGAAAATGTCAAAGAGCTGATGGATAAATGCTATAAGCAAATGGCGGATAAATTAGCCGAGTTGAATCAAGAAGTGGCGGCACTTGAAAAGTAGCCTTTGCAAAATTTTCGAATGATCTCACCGCTTGTGATCGGCATGGGTGGGTCAAAATCTTACAACGATAAAATACACTATGAATAAATCACGCCGTCAATTTCTCAAACGAACTGGTCTTGCGACTGGTTTTGCTCTTGTGCCGCAAGCAGTTTGGGCTGCGGAGCGTCCAAAACTGGTGATTCCACCGCTGATTGATGTTGGACGTGGTCGCCCCGTGCGGCTGGATTTTCGCCCTGCTCAAACTCAATTCGATAGTGGCAAATTGGTCGATGTGTGGGGCGTGAATGGGCAATATCTCGCCCCAACAGTGCGGATGAAATCGGGCGATGTGGTGCGATTAACCTACATCAACAGCCTGCCGCAGCCGTTGTCCGTCAATATTCAAGGGCTACTTGCCCCGACTGAAATGGTCGGTTCCATTCATCGCCAGTTAGAGCCAAATCAAAACTGGTCACCTATTCTTACCATCAATCAACCTGCTTGTACGGGGTGGTATCACGCGGATTCCATGCTCAATTCCGCTTTTCAAACCTATCGTGGTTTGGCGGGGCTGTGGCTGATTGAAGATGCAGAGAGCCGTAAAGCAAAGCTACCCCGCAAATATGGCGTGGATGATATTCCGCTGATTTTGCAAGATCAGCTGATTAACACGGATGGAGTACAGGTGTTAGACAGCCAAGCCCTGCAATTTTGGGGTAAGCGGCTGTTTGTAAATGGGCAGGAATCCCCCTATTTTGATGTGCCACGAGGCTGGGTGCGTTTACGAATTGCCAATGCTTCGCTCTCTCGCCGTTATGAATTACGCTTAGATAACGGCAAACCGCTCTATCAAATTGCTACGGGTGTCGGATTTTTAGCCCAACCGCTTGAAATGGAAAGTATTTCCGTAGCACCGAGTGAGCGAGTGGAGCTGCTGATCGATCTGAATGAAGGCGAAAAGGTGTCGCTGATAAGCGGACAAAAACGTGGCTTCTTTTACAAAGTAGAGCAATTTTTTGCCGATGATGACGAGCTGATCGATAATGTGGTGGTCGAATTTCGCCCAAAAGGATTACCTTCCGCATTGAATAGCGATGCCGTGCTGCCGCCATTCAATGTGGGCGATTTCCAACTGAAAATTGCTCAGGAGCGTCAGTTTACTTTACGACCGCTTGATCGGCTGATCAATCAACAGCGTTTTGACCCAAAACGGATCGACTTCACTGTGCAACGAGGCACCGTTGAGCGTTGGCATCTCACCAGTAACGACCCCATTGGTTTTACCTTGCAGGGGGCGAAGCTGATTATCGAAACACAAAACAACCAAAAATTCCCTCATAAACAACTGGCGTGGCGGGATACAATTTGGCTCGAAAAAGATCAAGAAATGACGGTTTTAGTCCGTTTTGATCACGCAGCTCCAGAAACGCATCCATTTACCTTTGGCGTGTCGGATTTAATGCTACGAGATCGTGGGGCAATGGGACAGTTTGTGGTAAAAGAATAAATTTGTAAAATTTTGCACAAATCCGACCGCTTGTTGCGGTTTCACTGATAGAATACGGCAATTATTTCTGCCAACAGAAAGGAAAAGCTATGACTTTAGAATATTTAGATTTTGAATTACCAATTGCAGAACTGGAAGCAAAAATTGATGCCCTGCGTTCTGCGGTGGGCAACGACGATAAAATCAATCTTGACGATGAAATTTCACGCTTACAAAAGAAAAGTGAAGAATTGACCAAAAAAACCTTTGCTGATTTAGATGCTTGGCAGGTTTCGAGAATGGCTCGCCACCCAAGCCGTCCTTATACGCTAGATTATATCGAACGCATTTTCACCGAGTTTGATGAATTGGCGGGCGACCGTGCCTTTGCCGATGACAAAGCGATTATCGGCGGCATTGCCCGTTTGGACGGGCGTCCGGTGATGGTAATTGGCCACCAAAAAGGGCGTAACGTAAAAGAGAAAGTTAAACGCAATTTTGGTATGCCAGCCCCTGAAGGCTACCGCAAAGCGTTACGTTTAATGCAGATGGCAGAACGCTTCAATATGCCAATTATCACCTTTATCGACACCCCTGGAGCTTACCCTGGCATTGGGGCAGAAGAACGTGGTCAGTCAGAAGCGATTGCCCGCAACTTGCGTGAAATGTCCACCTTGAAAGTACCCGTGATTTGTACCGTGATCGGCGAAGGTGGTTCAGGCGGTGCTTTGGCGATTGGCGTGGGCGACAAAGTCAATATGTTGCAATACTCCACCTACTCGGTGATTTCGCCAGAGGGCTGTGCTTCCATTTTATGGAAAAGTGCCGAAAAAGCCTCGACTGCGGCGGAGGTAATGGGCTTAACTGCACCACGTTTGAAAGAGTTGGAGCTGATTGACAGCATCGTGCCAGAGCCGCTTGGTGGGGCTCACCGCAATTTTGATGAAATGGCGGCCAATTTAAAACAGCGTTTACTGGATGATCTTGCCGATCTCGACCCGCTCGACCAAGATGCTCTTATCGACCGCCGTTATCAGCGGTTGATGAACTACGGTTATGTATAACGATTAAATCAGCCCCCGCTTGCGGGGGCAAAATTTTTCAGTCAATCAAGGGACAATAAATGAAAAACGTGCTTTCCATTCAATCACACGTCGTTTACGGCTATGCAGGCAATAAGGCAGCGGTATTTCCGATGCAGTTGCTTGGGATCGATACTTGGGCGTTGAATACCGTTCAATTTTCCAACCATACGCAATATGGTAAATGGAAAGGGATGGTGATCCCGAAAGAGCAGATCGGTGAAATTGCTCAAGGGATAGCGGAGATTGATGCCCTGCACGAATGTGATGCAGTGCTGTCAGGCTATATTGGTGCGGCGGAGCAAGGGGCGGAAATTTTAGCGGTTGTGGCGAAAATTAAAGCGTTAAATCCAAATGCGATCTATTTTTGTGATCCTGTTATGGGGCACCCTGACAAAGGTTGTATCGTTGCACCTGGCGTGGCGGAATTTTTGCGAGATGAGGCAATGGCACAAGCGGATATTATTGCACCGAATTTAGTTGAGTTGAGAGAATTAACGGGATTGCCAGTAGAAAACTTTGAGCAGGCAATTGAAGCTATCAACGTAATTTTGAGCAAAGGCCCTAAACGCGTGTTGGTTAAACATTTGAGCCGAGTGGGCAAAGATCTGAGCCAGTTTGAAATGGTGCTTGCTAACCAAGATGGCATCTACCACATCAGCCGCCCGTTGCACGAATTTGTTGGTCGTGATCCCGTTGGCGTGGGCGATCTCACTAGCGGTTTGTTTTTAGCGAATTTGCTCAACGGTAAATCAGATTTAGATGCCTTTGAACATACCGCCAATGCGGTAAATGACGTGATGAGTATCACCCAACAAAGCGGTAAATACGAGTTGCAGATCATCAAGGCCAGAAATTTGATTGTGAACCCTGAAAGCCGCTATCAAGCGGTTAAAATTGGTTAGCTTTTTGCGAATAGCAACAAAAATGGGCGTTTAAAACGCCCATTTTTGTTATCTATTTTTCTGTAACTTATTGGCAAACCACAAAGTGAGCACACTCATTCCAATCGCAATCAGAAATGCAAAGTGGACACCGTAAAGCATGGCTTGTTGCGGTAGTTCACTGGCTTTGTATAGCTCTTCGCCAATATGAGTAACGCCTACGAAAAATGCCGCACCCACCGCACCTGCAATCGGATTAATGGTACTGATAATAGCGGTGCCGTGCGGATACATCTCTTTCGGCAAGGCATTTAACCCGTGAGTTTCGGATACGATCATCATCGATACCGACATTGGCAGCAAAGTGAACACTGCGGTTAGTAGCCAAACAGGGCTGGTGACATCAAATAAGCAAAGCATTAACGCAAAAGTGGTGCACAACAATATCGCCCCAGGTAACACAATCGGTTTTGCTCCCCGCTTGTCGAGCTGATTCCCCATAATCGGTGACAAAAACGCCTGAATCACGCTCCCTGGCAATAAAATGAGCCCCGTGATCGTGCCAGAAAGTAGCACTACTTGTTGCAGGTACATCGGCATAATCAGTTCCGTGCCGATAAACACGAACATCAATACGGCTAAAATGAGCATCGCATAACGATATTGTGCAAAATGGAACACGTTAAGATCGATAAGTGGCACATCCAGTTTGAACTGACGACGCGTAAACCACACTAGCAAGGTAACAGAAATAGTAAAAATCACACTAAAAAGTGGTACGCCAAGCATCGTAAAATTGCTGGTGGAATAGACCAAACCGCCTAAACCAAAAATCGAAAGCAACACCGATAAGCCGTCAATTTTGGGTTTGGTGATCGGCTGTAAATTGACGTTAAGAAACAGTATTGCCAATACAATCGACAGCAAAATAAACGGCACGGTCAGCAAAAACAGATACCGCCAACCGAGATGATCGACCACAATCCCCGATAGGGTTGGCCCTATTGCAGGGGCAACCATAAACATCATCGTAATAAAGCCGATGATAGTACCACGCCGATTAGGTGGATAAATCAATAAAATGCAGTTAAACAAAATTGGGACAGTGAACGCCGCAGATACCGCTTGAATTAGCCGCCCTACCAGTAAAATCGGGAAATTCGGGGCAAAAGCACAAATCAACGAGCCAGCTAAAAACGTGAGTAGCGTGACCAACAGCATAGTGCGCGTGCTAAACCATTGAATGATATTCGCTGTCAGTGGTGTGAATGCCCCCATGACTAATAAAAAGCCAGTGGCAATCCACTGTACGGTGGTTTTATCTACTGAAAACTCTTGCATGAGTGTGGTCAGTGCCACATTTAGCAGCGTTTCGTTCAAATAGCCAAAAAACGCCCCGATTAAGAGCGTGAAAGTGATCAATTTCGTCGGAAAATTCGGGTCTTCCCCGAAGTATTCGTATTGTTTTGACATCATTATTCCAAAAAAATAGGGGACGTTTTCACGTCCCGTTTGCAAAAAATGTAAAGAAACTGACCGCTTGTCAGTCTAGTAAGTGTACCAACTGTGCTTGGTGATCGCATTGGTTTGGCAGTTGCCCGTTTTACACTCTCGTAGGCGGTCTCGCAGGTATTCTGTCCGCTCACGGTTGATCTTAAAATTGCAACCCACATCAATTTCACCCTTATTTTCACATGCCATATCACGATGACGGATCCAATCTCGTTGCGTTTGAGTCAAGCCTTTTGCCACTTCAGGTTTGAGTGTCGATTTCAACTCTTTATAGACTGCGTTTAGCTCATTATCGGATTCTAAAAACAGCTTTGCTGAACAATAAGTGCGGTCGTAACTGGTGTTGAAGTGATCGCAGGCATCGTTAGCGATGGCAAGTGTTGGAACCAAAAGTGAAAGTAAAAGTAGCTTTTTCATGAGTTGCTCCATTGGTGAGGGATAGATTTGCAAAAGTTTGTCTGTAAATGACCGCTTGTAGGCATCACATTAATATGCCAACTTCGATTTAATCAGCTCCACCATTGCCTGCAATTCGGCGGTTGGGGTGGGCAGTTGGTTCATAAACCAGCGAAAAAGTTCAGGGTCGGAATAGCTCAACATTTCAACAAAAATCTGCTGCTGGCGTTCACTCAATTCATCAAAATGTTGCTGATAGAATGGCATAATCAATTTATCTAGCTCTCGCATACCACGACGGCATTCCCATTCAATTTTAAAACGGTTCATTATTGCACCTCGGTAATCCGTAATTCTTTTGGCACTTCAAACACGGTGTTTTCTTCGCAGCCTTCTAGCTCGCTCACTTCCGTTGCACCAAGTGCTTTTAAACGAGCAACCACCGATTGCACTAACACTTCGGGTGCAGAAGCCCCTGCGGTGATGCCGATAGTTTTCACGCCATCGAGCCAGTTTGGATCGATGTCTTGTGGTCCATCAATCAGCTGAGATGGCGTCCCCATTCGAGAAGCGAGCTCTGCCAAACGGTTGGAGTTAGACGAATTTTTCGAGCCAACCACGAGCACTAATTGTGCTAATTTTGCCAATTCTCTGACCGCTTGCTGGCGGTTAGTGGTAGCGTAGCAAATGTCGTTTTTGCGGGGACCTTGAATAGCAGGATATTTCTGCTTTAGGGCTTCGATCACATCGCTAGTATCATCAATTGACAGTGTCGTTTGGGTCATAAAGGTCAGGTTTTCATCATCTTTTAGGTGTAATTTAGCGATATCTTCCACATCTTCTACTAAGAAGATGCCGCCTTGTTCGTTGTCATACTGCCCCATTGTGCCGACCACTTCAGGATGCCCTTCGTGCCCGATTAAAATCGCTTTCGTGCCTTTTTTGCTGGCACGAGCGACTTGCATATGCACTTTCGTCACCAATGGGCAAGTGGCGTCAAACACTTTCAATTCACGTCGCTTAGCTTCGTGGCGAACCGCTTGCGAAACGCCGTGAGCAGAGAAGATCACAATCGCACCGTCTGGCACTTCATCCAGTTCCTCCACGAAAATGGCCCCTTTAGCTTTCAAACCATCGACCACAAAACGATTGTGTACCACTTCGTGTCGCACATAAATTGGTGCCCCGTGAATTTCTAACGCCAGCTCCACAATTGAAATTGCACGATCCACCCCCGCACAGAAGCCACGTGGGTTCGCTAAAATAATGTTCATTTAATCACTCTTTTTTAGTTTTTTTATGTTCCAACAACGAATCTAAAATCAGCAGACCCGCTCCAACCACAATGCCAATATCGGCAATATTAAATACAGGATAGTGATACACATCCCAATAAAAATGGAGAAAATCAACCACATAGCCGTTATAAGCACGATCGATCGCATTGCCAATCGCCCCACCGATAATCAACGCATAAGCCGTATTTTGCAGTTTCATTTCAGGTTTGTTTTTATACAGCATTACGACCAACGCCGCAGAAATCACCACCGCTAAACCTAAAAAGAAATAGGTCTGCCAGCCATCGTGATCTGCTAGAAAACTAAACGCCGCCCCATAATTTCGGGCATAAGTTAGGTTAAAAATCGGCAAAATATTAATGCTTTCATGTAGATCAAAGCGTTGTACAACAAGGTATTTGGTAAAAAGATCAGTAGCGATGATTGCAACGCTCAACCACAGCCAAGAGAGTGTGTTTTTTTTCATGGATTGTCCTTATAGGGCATTGTCGCTAAATCGCTTCTTCGTTTTCTTCGCCAGTACGAATGCGAATGGCTCGCTCGACATCGTATACAAAAATTTTGCCATCGCCGATTTTACCTGTTTGAGCGGTGTCGATAATCGCTTCAATACACTCATCGACTTGATCATCAGCCACCACAATTTCGACTTTCACTTTCGGCAAGAAATCGATCGCATACTCCGCCCCGCGATAAAGCTCGGTATGTCCTTTTTGTCGTCCAAAGCCTTTGACTTCGGTCACGGTCATTCCCGCAATGCCCACATCGGTTAGGGCTTCCCGCACATCATCTAATTTGAATGGCTTAATAATGGCTTCGATTTTTTTCATTTTTTTGTCCTTATTTTCTCGCAGCTTTTGGTCGGAAACTTTCACAAATGGCTGGATTCGTGTCGATATAAATGTCGCTTAACAGCTGTAAACAGTAAGGAACAGCAGAGAAAATGCCGCGAATGAGCGTTTTTCCGTCGCTATCTTTCACGCCTTCTAAAGTTTCTTTAATTGCTTTTGGTTGACCAGGTAAATTTAAAATCAGCGAGTCGTGGCGAATGGCACCTACTTGGCGAGAGAGAATGGCGGTCGGCACAAAATGCAGGCTGACTTGTCGCATTTGCTCGCCAAAACCGGGCATTTCACGATGAGCCACCGCTAAGGTCGCATCGGGGGTGACATCTCGTTTCGCTGGGCCTGTGCCACCTGTTGTCAGCACTAAATGGCAGGCTTTTTCATCGACAAGTTCAATCAGTGTTTGTTCAATCACCGCTTGTTCATCGGGGATCAAACGGGTTTCAAGCTCAAACGGCGCTGTTATAGCGGTTTCAAGCCACTGTTGTAATTCAGGAATGCCTTGGTCGGCGTAAACGCCTTGGGAGGCTCGGTCAGAAACAGACACTAAGCCGATTTTGAGCGTGGTTTTACTTAAACAAGCGGTCATTTCGAGAGAATTTTTTGCAAAAAATGGGACGTGCATCATATCGCATTTTGCAACATTTTGCCAAAAACTCACCGCTTGTGGGGCGAGAAAAGGGGCTATCGAATAGTTTTGATTTTAAAGAAGAAATAGTAATACTGGAAAATAATGACTAAGATCATGGCGATTTTTCCCCAAATGTTTGGTAGGGCGAAAAACGCAAAAATACAAAAAGGTGCGGCAAAAGCGAGAATGGAAATTTTCTGTTTCATCGTCATTGCACGGCGTTGGTCATATTCTTTAAGGTATTTTTGATAAATTTTCGTGCCAAGAAACCAAGTATGTAACCTCTCAGAGCTTTTGCCGAAACAGTACAACGCGGCCAACAGAAATGGCGTGGTTGGTAGCCCTGGTACGACAACGCCGATGCCGCCTAGCACAACAAATAGTAACCCTGAAAGAATAAAAATTGGTTTCATATATAAGTGAGAATAAATCGCAAAATCAAATGATAAAGGGATTTTGCCAAAGTTTCAACGAGTTTGGTCTGGTGTGCTCGTTAGGAAAAGATGAACGCAATTGGGTTTAGCGTATTTCATTAAACGCAAAACCCTTTTCGTCTACTGCCAAAATAGAGGCCGTTTTGCCCCAATCGCCTAGCACGATACGGGTAAACAAGCGGTCAGATTCGCTCGAAATGTTGCAAATATGCACGGCTTGTTTGTGAGTGTGTCCGTGGATCAACCACTCTGCCCCCAAATTTGCCACGGTTTCAGCGGTGAATTGCGGATTGATGTCCATAATTTGTGCCGATTTTGTGCCTTTATCGGCTCGGCTTTTGGCTCGAATTTTGTGAGCGATTTTTAGTCTCAGCCACAATGGCAAACACAAAAACAACCGTTGCCGCCATTTTTGGTGTACTTTACGCCGAAATTGTTGGTATTTGATATCATCAATGCAGAGCGTATCACCGTGACAGATCAAGGTTTTTTTGCCATATAGATCAATCAGATAATAATCTGGCAGCAACTGCATTCCTGTCTGTTCGGCAAATGTTTTACCCAGCAAAAAATCGCGATTGCCACAAATAAAATAACACGGCACGCCTTGAGTGGTGAGAGTTTGAATGGCGGTTTTGACTGTGCGGATCAGCTCGGAGTCTTCATCATCGCCAATCCAAAAATCAAATAAATCCCCCAAAATATAAACCGAGTCTGCAAGCGGTGCGTTTTCTCGCATAAATTGCAAAAACAGCTCGGTGATTTCAGGTTGGCGTTCGTTTAAATGAAGATCGGCGATGAAGTAGTGCATAGTGAGCTATTATTTTGAACTATCAAACCAGCCACGGATCACTTGCACAGACAAGAAAAAGGTCAATGCAAACAGGGCGTAGAAAATGTAGCTAAACCATGGGTGCGAGCCTGAGTCGCCTTCGGCAAGTGGTTTGATTGAGACGATATTACGGAATTCATTCAACCAGTTGATTCGCCAGCCGTAATATTTAATTTCAACTTGCTTTTTCTCATTGGCATAGGCTTGTGCTTTGGCTTGAATATCCGCTGAGTTGAATTTGAAGTAGAACGGTAAGCCCCAGCCAGTGTCTTCGTTGCGGTAAACCATGACTTTTTTGGTTTCAGGCTCTTCGGTGAATAAAAAATAAACATCTCGCACAGCACCATCAGCAGGGTTTGCCGCACTGAGTAAGCCGTCTTTATCCATTCTGCGAACCTCCATGCCCGTTACCGTTGTGGTTTCGTAACTTGGGAACGCGTAATTAACCGCACCAATCAGAACGATGTGGAGTGAAAGGGTGACTAAAATGAGAAAATATTTGATCATTGCTTTCATAATGACTCCTTATTGATTGATTTTAAATAAATTTTTGACATTTTGCGTCGTAATTTGTGCCATTTCTTCCAGCGAAATGCCTTTCAAAGTTGCGACATATTCACACACCTCACGCACATAAGCAGGCTGGTTCGGCTTGCCGCGATAAGGAATCGGAGCAAGATATGGTGAATCCGTTTCGACTAATAGCCGATCAAGTGGGACTTTTCGCACTACATCCCGTAATTCTTCGGCATTGCGAAAGGTAATAATACCTGAAATGGAGATATAAAACCCAATATCCAAGGCACTTTTTGCCATTGTCCAATCCTCAGTGAAGCAATGTAACACACCGCCGCATTGCTCGGCATTACCTTTTTCAAGAAAATGCATCGTATCTTCTCGAGCAGAGCGAGTATGGACAATTAACGGTTTGTTTACCTGTTTAGCCATTTCAATTTGTTGTTCAAATAAGGATTGTTGCAATGCCTTGGTTTCGGGGGTGTAGTGATAATCCAACCCAGTTTCACCAACGGCGACTACTCGAGGATCTTGCACAAATTCAAACAACTTTTCGTAATCAAAGGGCTCTTCTTCCACATTGAGCGGATGAACCCCACACGAAAGTGAGACTTCAGGACGATGTGCGGTGAGCTGTTTCATTTTTTCAAAACGCCCAACGGTGGTACAAATCGAAATAAAATGCTGCACGCCACGAGCCTTAGCGTTGTCGAGCACCTCGTCCACATTTTTGTGCCGAGTGTCGTAATCGAGACTGTCTAAATGACAGTGGCTGTCGATGATAAATAAGTTATTCAAAATCTATCCTAAATTAAGTTGTTGATATCACAAGCGGTAAGATTCTACCAATTTTTTACAAATTGCCTAAGCTCTATCCACACTGAACGCCATTACCTCATCAATTCGATCTGCATCCATCGCAATCATCAGTAAACGATCAACCCCGAGTGCTACACCGGAACAGTTTGGGATCCCCGCTTTTAAGGCCTCAAGGAAACGGCTGTCGAGTTGCTGCCGGGGGAGCCCCATTTCTTCCCGCTGTTTGTTGTCTTGTTCAAAGCGGCGGAATTGTTCGTTAGCATCGCTTAATTCGTGGAAGCCATTGGCGAGTTCCAATCCTTTATAATAGAACTCAAATCGTTCGGCAATACGGTGATCTTCCGTGCTAATTTGAGCGAGAGCCGCTTGCGTAGCAGGAAAATGGTAAACCACTGTTGGTCGCTCTTTGCCGATATGGGCTTCGACCACTTCACTAAATAAAAATTGCAACAGGGTATCCCTCTGCTCGTTTTCATCACATTGCAAGCCATGCTCACGGGCCTTGGCAACCAGCTGTGATTTGCTGGCGGAAAGCGGATCTAAACCAACGTAAGTTTGGAATACAAACTGATAGCTGAAAGATTCCGCAGGCTCGCAATCCAAAATTTGTTGCAGTAGATCATCGACTTCATTGATTAAACGGTACATATCGAAATGTGGACGATACCATTCCAACATCGTAAATTCAGGGTTGTGGCGTTTGCCGGCTTCTTCGTTGCGAAAAACGCGACAAAGCTGAAAAATGGGTCCACTACCGCACGCCAACAGCCGTTTCATATGGTATTCGGGGCTGGTGATCAAATGTAGCCTTTTCGCTTGATTGGCAAACGGCGACAAAAATTGAGTGCTGAAAGTTGAAAGGTGCACGTCCGTCACGGAAAACTCACTCATTGCTGGTGTTTCGACTTCCAACACGCCCCGTTCGGTAAAAAATTGGCGAATTTCATGGATGATTTTCGCTCGTTGAATTAAATTTTTAATGCTCGCCGATGGTTTCCAATCGAGCGAGCAATTTTGCAAATTTTCCATAGAATCTAACCGCTTGTAATCAAAATGGCGGCATTATAACGGAGAAAAAATTTGACTGCACACAAAAGCGGAGTACCATTTAGCCGTTTTAGCATTTGAAGGATTAAACGTGCAGTTTCTCTCAATTATTCGCATTGTCGGCATTTTGGTGATGTGTTTCTCCTTTACCATGTTAGTGCCTGCGTTTGTCGCATTGATTTATGGTGATGGCGGTGGTAAGTCGTTCCTTGAAGCATTTGTGCTGAATTTTTCGGTGGGGACCGTGCTGTGGTGGCTTTGCCGACATTACAAATATGAATTGCGTTCACGGGAAGGTTTCTTGATTGTGGTGCTGTTTTGGGTGGTACTTGGCTCCTTGGGGGCAGTGCCGTTCATTCTATTGGAAAATCCTGATTTGAATTTTTCGCAGTCTATTTTCGAATCGTTTTCAGGACTAACAACCACTGGGGCAACGGTCATTACAGGCTTGGATAGCTTGCCGAAAGCAATTTTGTTCTACCGTCAATTTTTGCAATGGCTTGGCGGAATGGGGATCATCGTACTTGCGGTGGCAATTATTCCTTTGTTAGGCATCGGCGGAATGCAGCTTTATCGTGCTGAGATGCCTGGTCCACTTAAAGAGCAGAAAATGCGACCTCGTATTGCCGAAACAGCAAAAGCCTTGTGGCTGATTTATGTTTCTCTCACCGTGCTTTGTGCTACCGCATTTTGGTTGGCAGGAATGAGCGTGTTTGATGCGATTTGTCATAGTTTTGCAACGGTGGCGATTGGTGGATTTTCAACGCACGATGCCAGTATCGGCTATTTTAATAGCGAGACGATCAATTACATTACGGTCTTCTTTTTGCTGATTTCTGCCTGTAACTTTGCCTTACACTTTGCTTTATTTGATCAATTCCAAGGTCGATATAAAAGCAAAATGCAACGCAATATTTTGCATCACTATTGGCGGGATTATGAGTTTCGTTTTTTTATTTTAGTGCAACTTTCGCTGTTTCTCATTTGTGTGGTATTGCTCTGGGCGTACAGCTATTTTGATGATCCTGAAACGACACTGTCGCAGGCATTGTTCCAATCAGTTTCGATTTCGACCACTGCAGGGTTTACTACAAATGATTTCAGCAGTTGGCCTTCGTTTTTGCCGTTATTGTTGGTACTGGCCTCCTTTATTGGCGGCTGTGCAGGCTCTACGGGCGGCGGGTTGAAAATGTTCCGTGTGCTATTGCTTTATTTGCAAGGAAAGCGAGAAATTCACCGTTTTATTCACCCTAACGTTATCCAGCCGATCAAATTGGGCAGACACGTTTTATCCGAACAAATCGTTGATGGCGTCTGGGCATTTTTCTCCGCCTATTTCTTCGTTTTTATTGTCTGTTGGATTGCAACGATTGCGTGCGGTATGGACACTTTTGATGCACTGAATGCGGTGATTGCGAGTATGAATAATCTCGGGCCTGCTCTCGGTGCTGTGAGCAGCAATTTCGTACAAGTGCCAGACAGTGCCAAATGGGTGCTGACTTTTGCGATGGTTTGTGGGCGATTAGAAGTCTTTACGCTATTGGTTATTCTCAGCCCAACCTTCTGGAAAGACTAAGACAAGCGGTCAGTTCCAACCGTTTTTTTGCAAATCAATTTGCAAAATGTGGCAAGGAACTGACCGCTTGCGGTGAAATTTTTCAAAAAATTTTTAATTCCCCCCTTGAACTCCCTTTTTTTAGCCCTATTTACTGCTTCGTCTGAACGGGAACGTCGCACAACTTCCCGTTTCTTTTTTGAAAAATGTTTTGATTAGCCCTTGAAATGTTGTGAAAAATCACAATTTTGTCGCTAACTGAAACAAAATTACCAAATTTTATGTAGAGGAATCAAAAAATGGGAAAAATCATTGGTATTGACTTAGGTACAACTAACTCTTGTGTAGCGGTAATGGACGGTGACAAACCACGTGTATTGGAAAACGCAGAAGGTGCACGTACAACGCCATCAATTATTGCTTATACCGATAAAGAAACTTTAGTGGGGCAGCCAGCAAAACGTCAGGCGATCACGAACCCGAAAAATACATTATTTGCAATCAAGCGTTTAATCGGTCGTCGCTTTGAAGACCAAGAAGTCCAAAAAGACATCAAAATTATGCCATTTGAAATCACGAAAGCAGACAATGGCGATGCGTGGGTAGTTGCAAAAGGCGAAAAAATGGCACCACCGCAAATCTCTGCAGAAGTGTTGAAAAAAATGAAGAAAACCGCAGAAGATTTCTTAGGTGAGCCAGTAACCGAAGCGGTAATAACTGTGCCTGCGTACTTCAACGATGCACAACGTCAAGCAACTAAAGATGCAGGTCGTATTGCTGGTTTAGAAGTGAAACGTATCATCAACGAACCCACTGCAGCGGCATTAGCGTACGGTTTAGACTCTAAGAAAGAGAACCAAATCATTGCGGTTTACGACTTGGGGGGTGGTACATTCGACTTATCCATCATCGAAATTGATAACTTCGACGGCGAACAAACTTTTGAAGTGCGTGCAACTAACGGTGATACTCACTTAGGTGGTGAAGACTTTGACAACCGTTTAATCAACTACCTTGTTGAAGAGTTCCAAAAAGAGCAAGGCGTGGATTTACGCAACGACTCAATGGCAATGCAACGTGTGAAAGAGGCAGCAGAGAAAGCGAAAATCGAACTTTCTTCAGCACAATCTACGGAAGTGAACTTACCGTACATTACCGCAGATGCAACAGGCCCGAAACACTTAGTATTAACCGTAACACGTGCGAAATTAGAAGCCTTAGTTGAAGATTTAGTTGCTCGCTCATTAGAGCCAGTAAAAGTGGCATTAGCAGACGCAGGTTTATCTGTTTCTGAAATTAACGATGTGATTTTAGTGGGTGGTCAAACTCGTATGCCATTAGTGCAACAAAAAGTGGCAGAATTCTTCGGCAAAGAACCTCGTAAAGACGTGAACCCAGACGAAGCGGTGGCAATCGGTGCGGCAGTGCAAGGTGGTGTATTAGCGGGCGATGTAACGGACGTGCTTTTATTAGACGTCACTCCGTTATCATTAGGTATCGAAACAATGGGCGAAGTAATGACCAAACTCATTGAGAAAAATACCACAATCCCAACGAAACACAGCCAAGTGTTCTCAACAGCACAAGACAACCAAAGTGCAGTAACCATTCACGTGTTACAAGGTGAGCGTAAACGTGCAAGCGATAACAAATCGCTAGGTCAATTCAACCTAGATGGTATCCAGCCTGCACCACGTGGTATGCCACAAATCGAAGTAACTTTCGACATTGATGCGGACGGTATTTTACACGTGTCAGCGAAAGATAAGAACACTGGTAAAGAGCAAAAAATCACCATCAAAGCCTCTTCTGGTTTAAGTGATGCGGAAGTGGAACAAATGGTACGTGATGCCGAAGCAAACGCTGAAGCAGACCGCAAATTTGAAGAGTTAGTCCAAACTCGTAACCAAGCCGATGCGATTGTTCACTCAACTCGTAAACAAATCACTGAAGCAGGCGAAGCATTAAATGCGGACGACAAAGCGAAGATTGAACAAGCGGTCGCAGATCTTGAAAAAGCTACAAAAGGCGAAGACAAAGCAGACATCGAAGCGAAAATCGAAGCCTTAGTGAAAGTGTCAGAACCACTTATCCAAGCAGGTCAAGCACAGGCTCAACAAGGTCAGCAACAAGCTCAACAAAGCCAAAAAGATGACGGCGTAGTGGATGCTGAGTTTGAAGAAGTGAAGGACAATAAGTAATCTTATAATTGGGGGAAGAATTTCCCCCTTTAGCGGAGAATTATTATGGCAGCATATACAAAAGACACAGAAGTTTTCCTGCAATTAGTAAAAAATGATAAGCAACATTGGAATAATAGATATTCTCCAGGGGAGAAGGTGCCTGTTTCAGGGATTTATCGCTGTATTGCTTGTGGGAAAGAAGTAACTTGTAATGAGAATGATCCCTTACCTCCACAAAATTCATCTCAGCATATTTCTTGCAGGGATATAAAGTGGCAATTGATTATTCGAACAGATACTAAAGGAAATCAGTTTAAATCATAATACGAGGGCGTAGAAATACGCCCTTTCGATCTATACAGCGGGTCAGATCTTACGAAAATTTTGCAATTATGAGCCGATACCTAATTACTTTTGATATGGACACAAATTGTCTGAAAGACAATTACCATAACGCCAGCTATAACAACGCTTACTATGACTTGCGCAACGTGTTGGAACAGCACGGCTTTGAGCATTTGCAGGGCAGCGTGTATCTCGGGCGTGAAGGCGTGAGCGAAGCCCACGGCACCTTGGCAATTCAGGAGCTGACTGCAAAATTTGACTGGTTCTACCCGTGCGTGTCGAACATCAAATTTTACCGCATCGAAAGCGATCTCAACGCCGACTTTATCGCGGAAAACATGCACCGCGCGAAAATGGCATTTGAGAAACAGCTTAAAGTGCTAGAACAAACGCTCATTGATTCGGGCTTATCACAAAAGCAGATTGATGAAATCCTGAAAAAGCAGGTGTTTTCCTTAGAAAATGCACAATAACAAGCGATCAATTTTCACCAGATTTTTACAAAGGTACTGAAATGAAACTCTACCCAATTATCACAAAAACATTCGACCAAACCGCAACTGGCGAAGATTTTCAGCAACTTTGGCAATCCGTTGAATTACCTGAAAATAGCCAATGCTACGGCGTTTACTTTAACTATCAAGACAACGGTAACCGTTACGAGTTTGCGATTGCAACGGAAACGCCAAATGATAATGCACCGATTGTGCTTGATGATTTAACCTGGTACGAAAAATTCAGCACCAAAGTTGAACACCTTGGCGAAACGTGGGACACGATTTGTCGCAAGGGTAAACAAGGTTTATTAAGACGTGCTTTTACGGTTGATTTCGAGCAGTATCAACCAGACGGCAGAGTAGATGTGTTTGTGTCGATTGTGGCGCATTGTTAAAAAGCCCCCTCTTTAGCAAAGAGGGGGTATGGGGGAGATTTGGCAGACTAAATTTACGCTCATACGTAAACAAAAAATCGCAATTAAATCTCCCCTATCCCCTCTTTTCTAAAGAGGGGAATAAAACAAGCGGTCAAATTTCAGCAAAATTTTACAAATTTTAAAACGGAACATTTATGTCAAAACGTGATTATTATGAAGTCCTTGGATTAAGCAAAGGGGCGAGTGAACAAGAGATCAAACGTGCCTATAAACGTTTGGCAGCAAAGCATCACCCCGATAAAAACCAAGGCAGCAAAGAAGCAGAAGAAAAATTTAAAGAGATCAAAGAAGCCTACGAAGTGTTAGGCGATAGCGAAAAACGTGCAATGTACGACCAATACGGTCATCAAGCCTTCGAACAAGGTGGATTTGGTGGAGGCGGTGGCTTCGGCGGATTTGGAGGTGGCGGTTTCGGCGGCTTTGAAGATATTTTCAGCGAAATGTTCGGCGGTGGTTTTGGTGGCGGACGTGGTCGTCAGCGTGTGGTACGTGGCGACGACTTACAGTACAACCTTGAAATTACTCTTGAAGAAGCTGTTCGAGGTGTGAAAAAAGATATTCGCATTCAAACGTTAGCCGAATGTGATACCTGTCATGGTAGTGGTGCAGAAGCTGGTAGCAAAGTAGAAACCTGTCCACACTGTCATGGCTCAGGGCGTATTCGCCGTCAGCAAGGGTTCTTTATGACGGAGCAAACCTGTCCAACTTGTCATGGCACTGGCAAGAAAATCGAAAAACCTTGTAAATCTTGCCATGGTGATGGACGTGTTCACAAAACCAAAAATCTTTCTGTCACAATTCCTGCAGGCGTAGATACCGGTAACCAGTTACGTTTATCGGGCGAAGGAGCGGCAGGCGAAAACGGCGCACCAGCAGGCGATTTATATGTGGTGATTCACGTGAAAGAACACGATATTTTCGTGCGTGATGGCTTAAATCTTTATTGCGAGGTGCCGATCAGCTTCACGATGGCCGCCCTTGGTGGTGAAATTGAAGTGCCGACTTTAGATGGACGAGTGAAGTTGAAGATTCCGGCAGAAACCCAAACGGGCAAATTGTTCCGTGTTCGAGCTAAAGGTATTAGCAGCCCACGCTCGCACCATACTGGTGATTTGATCTGCAAAGTGATCATCGAAACGCCTGTATCGCTCAATGAAGAACAGAAAGCGCTATTACGCAAATTGGAAGAAAGCCTCGAAGGTAAAGGGCAACACCGCCCGAAACACCAAGGTTTTTTCGAAGGCGTGAAGAAATTCTTTGATAATTTAGGCAAGTAATTGCTCAAATAAAACGGTAAGAGAATAACGCTTACCGTTTTTTTATGCGAACAAGCGGTCAGATTTGTGGATTTTTTTGCAAATCAGGCTGTTTCACAAATCCCCAAAGTTGCGGCAGAAGTTGCACGATCAAACGAAGTTGTTGCAGTAATAGCAGGCTCTGTTCGTTGAGTGAGGTTTCTTGTTCTAACTGATGCAGTTGCTGATCGACGGTCGCAATCGCCTGCTCAGAGCAGGTTTTACCGTCCGACATCTGTTCAAGTAATTTCGCCACTTGTTTACCTTGTTGAAAGAAAATTGCCGCAAAATCAGGCTGATGATTGAGCTGCTGGCTTTCGGTTCGGTAAGCACCGAGTGCAGAAATATAGCTCATCAACGTGTAATTTAGCCCGAGCAGTGTCGGGGCGAGACTGAGAGTTTGGCGGTATTTTTTCGGCTCACCCAACATATTTGACACGGTTACCCCAAGGCTTGCCACGGCATTCTGTGCGGCTCGGCGTGCGACACGGTAGGAAAATTGATCCCGATAGCCAAATTGCAGTTGAGCGATGATGTGCAGCAGGTAAGTTGCACTGGCTCGTAAGGTTTGTTGCACACTTTGGTGAAGATGGACATATTGCCAATCTGGCCACAGATAGGAGACCGCCAACCATGCGATTCCCGCACCAAGTGATGTATCAAAAATGCGAGGCAGCATAGCACCGTCAGGATCGAGTCCAACAATATCAAAGCTGATCAGCACTTGAATGGTGATGAAAAAGGTCGAAAAGCTGTAGTTGTTGGTGCGGAATAGGAAAAACAGGCTGCTTGATGCCACCAACAGCCCAAGCTGTGCTTCTAATGTCGGCGACAGATAGCGAAACGATAGCCCAACAATCACGCCCAGCACGGTACCAACCACCCGCTGCACCAAGCGTTTTTTGGTGGCGGAGTAGTTTGGCTGACAGACCAAAATGGCGGTAAGCAAAATCCAATAGCCAAGTTCGATCTGGAAAAATTCTACCAAACAACTACATACAAACACCACAATCGACAGCCGTACAGCATGGCGGAAAAGCTGTGAGCCAAAATGGCATTGGCTGCGAATCGCTTGCACAATATTGCGAAAGTTCGACACATTTTCACCGATCAAGCGGGTAGTTTTCGGCAATTTTTTACCATTTTCTGCCAGCGGTTTGTCTTGAGCTAATTGCATCAGCTGCCCTTCAATATGGCGAAGATTCTCAGCGATCGACTGCAATTTATGAAAATGAGCGATCCCTTTCTGTTGATAAAAGTGCAGCGATTGGCTCAAACCGTTCAGGACTCGTTCACCCCGTTCGTTATGTTGATAGTTTTCGCCGTAGCGTAAACTGTGGGCGATTTGCTGGCAAGCGATGGCTTGCAGCTCAAGTAGCCGTTGAAAGCGGAAAATTAAGTCAGTATTTTGCAGGGCTTGGAAGAGATCTGCATATTGTGAATAGCTCGAACTTGCTCTCTCCCAAATATCTTGCCCCGTGAAATAGTACCGCAGCATTTTTTGCGTGCGAGAATTGCGGTGCTGATTGCGTAAACGGTAGAACAGCGACACACGGGCCTTGTCGAAAGCGTTCATCACGTCAATGTTGGCTTTGGCGAGAGCGAATTGCTTGGTGGGTAGAGACTCGGTGTCATCGGGGTCGAAAAAATCCGATTTCAGCTGCAAATAATGCCCAAGGGTGTCGAAATAGTGGGCGATATTTTCCTGCATTGTGCGGTTGGGAAAGCAGAGATAGACCAGCACCGCCACCACACCATAGAGCAATGCCCCTGCCACAATCAGTATAGGATTACTGTACCAACTGGAATGTGGGGTGTAGGTCAAGGTGGTATAAACGGCAACCAGTAGGGTACTGAAGGCGATGGTGCTGTAACGAGGTCCGATTGCCCCAAGCATAATCACAATGAAAGTAATCGCAGTGATCAGCGGAATAAATAACCAGCCGTAGCTTAACGCCAACTGTGCTGAAAGTGCCGACACGCCAAAGGCGATCAGGGAGAAAAACAAGTTTTTCAATCGCCCACTGAGGCGATTGTCTAAATCCGACAATCCGCCTGCGATAATGCCCAACACTAATGCCATCGTGTGTTCGGAAATATCCAGCTGCCAAACGGTAAGAGCCGCTAAATTGGTGGCAAGGAAAATCGGTAAAACGCCAAGAATGTTGGCATTTAACCATTCAAATGAGAGTTTTTTCAGAAAAGCGTGCATTGCAAGCGGTCAGTTTAACGAAAAGTTTTACAATTTTAGCAAACTCAAGGCAATAAAAAACCCCGAATATTCGGGGCTTTTGAGAAGGATTATTTGAATTCGTAACGGCGAATGGTTTTTAAATCTTCATCACGGTTCGCTGCAGCATCGCCGACAATAATACGTGAACCAACGGCAGCATGGGCGTCATATTGACGAACTAAAGTCACCACTTCACCGTTATCTTTTTGTGCGGTTATCTCAACGGTATTCACATCTAACGCTTTGCTAGAGAGAATGGTTGCATTCCCTTTTCCTGAATACACATGAGCGGTACAACCTGCTAATACTGCAGTCATCAATACAACAAGAGAAAGTTTTTTCATTTTTTTTCCTTATGATATAGAGAAATTAAAAGTAAGGGTTAGAGTAAAGACACGTTGAGATCGGCGTGAGAACCAACAATTCTGACACGTTTACCCGGTATAAAGCCAGCATCTTTTTTCTGCACCACCACGATTTCTTGACCGTCGTCTTTGCGGATGACCATTTCTAACGAGTCGACTTGGCTCGCTTTTTCTTCCACTTTGCTACCGATTACCCCACCTGCGATGGCCCCAACAACAGCCGCAATAGCTTGACCACGGCCGCCGCCAATGGTAGAACCCGCAATGCCACCTAATGCACCGCCACCAATTGTACCTAATGCACTTTGGCTATTGGGTTGAATTTTCACTTCACGCACAGAGACGATAGTACCATAGCTGATTGAGCGAGCTTCTTTTGCTTGGTCGCCACGATACACATCACCGCCATAAACATCAGTGTTTGAGCAGCCAGCAAGAGTTAAACTTGCGAATAAAGCCGCTGCAAGTCCGAATTTTTTCATATTTTGCTCCAATGAAAAAAAGTTCAGTTTTCAATTTCTGAACAAATTATCGCATTTATATCATAAGGGTGCAGCTTTAGACAGCAAAAATTACAATTCGTTGCATTCTTTAAGGAAATTGCAATACTTGGATTGGGTAATCGCTCACCTGCAACACTTGGTTGGCTAATTTTCAGTTTGAGTTGCACATTTTCGTGCAAATCAAACCGCTTGCAGACCCGCTCTGCCCATTGTTCTACGGTTTCATCTGGCAGAAACGGCACCACGACTTCGATATGTTCCCAACCTTGTTCTTGATAGATTTTACCTTTAGGAAATGGCAATTCGATAATCGAAACGGATTGCCCGCAAAAGGCAATAGGTTGATGGAGTTTGAATAAGCCGATTGGGCGGCCGTTGACGTCACTCTCTTTCAGCAGTTCACCACCTTCAAGCAACAGAGCTTTCCATTGCATTGCTGTCGTCACATCATTCATTCGCACCGCAAGGTGATCGATGGCAAATGCCCTTAAATCAATGCCCGCCGTCTCTGCAATGTGCTGAATTTTCTGCTCAAATGGGGCGATGTCTCCAAAACAAGCGGTCAGTTTCGGTAAAAAATTTGCAAATGTCGGGCATTCGCTGGGGTTTTTTAGTATCATTGCACACATTTTTGTAAATCAATTTGAAAAGAGAAATAACGTGAATATTCAACACATTTTATCGGAAAAAATGAAGCAAGCAATGATCGCCGCAGGGGCGGATCAAAGCGTTGAGCCGTTGGTGCGTCAGTCCGGCAAGGTGCAATTTGGCGATTATCAAGCCAACGGCATTATGGGGGCCGCGAAAAAATTGGGCGTGAACCCGCGTGAATTTGCCCAAAAAGTGTTAGATAACCTAGAATTAGGCGGTGTGGCGGATAAATTAGAGATTGCAGGGCCGGGCTTTATCAACATTTTCTTAAACCCAACTTGGTTGGCAAGCAACGTGCAGCAGGCGTTAAACGATGAACATTTAGGTATTGAACGCAACCAAAATCAAACGGTGGTGGTCGATTATTCTTCCCCAAACGTGGCGAAAGAGATGCACGTTGGGCATTTACGCTCGACCATTATCGGCGACGGCGTGGTGCGTGCGTTAGCATTTTTAGGCAACAAAGTGATTCGTGCTAACCACGTTGGCGATTGGGGCACGCAGTTCGGTATGCTGATTGCCTACCTTGAAAAAATGGAAAACGAACACGCTTCTGAAATGGAATTGAGCGATTTGGAGGCGTTCTATCGTGCAGCGAAAGAACATTACGACAACGATCCTGTTTTTGCGGAAAAAGCCCGTAACTATGTGGTGAAATTGCAAAGTGGCGATGAATACTGCCGTACAATGTGGCAGAAGTTGGTCAATATCACGATGGTGCAAAATCAGCACAATTACGACCGCTTGAATGTGACCCTAACCGAAAACGATGTGATGGGTGAAAGCCTTTACAACCCGATGTTGCCTGCGATTGTTGCTGATCTAAAAGCACAAGGCTTGGCAGTGGAGGATGACGGAGCGTTAGTGGTTTTCTTAGATGAATTTAAAAACAAAGACGGCGACCCAATGGGCGTGATCGTTCAGAAAAAAGACGGCGGTTTCCTTTACACCACCACCGACATCGCCGCCGCTAAATACCGCTACGAAACTTTGAATGCCGATCGTGCGTTAGTGTTCTCCGACTCCCGTCAAAGCCAACATATGCAACAAGCATGGCTTATCACCCGCAAAGCAGGCTATGTGCCAGACAGCTTCAGCCTTGAGCACCATAACTTTGGGATGATGCTTGGTAAAGACGGTAAACCGTTCAAAACTCGTACGGGTGGCACCGTGAAATTGGCAGATTTGCTCGATGAAGCCGTGGAGCGTGCGGAAAAACTGATTGCAGAAAAGAACCCAAATCTGACCGCTTGCGAGAAAGCTGCGGTCGTCGAAGCGGTAGCAATTGGTGCGGTGAAATATTCCGATCTTTCCAAAAATCGCACCACCGACTATGTGTTTGATTGGGACAATATGTTGAGCTTCGAGGGGAATACTGCACCGTATATGCAGTATGCCTATACGCGTATCAGTTCGATTTTCAGTCGTGCAGGTATCGATCCGAACAGCCTAAGTGGTGACATTTCACTGACTGAAGACAAAGAGCGAGCATTAGCGATCAAATTGTTGCAATTTGAAGAGGCGGTAAGTGTCGTCGCCAAAGAGGGTACGCCACACGTGCTCTGTCAGTATCTCTATGAATTAGCTGGGATTTTCTCTAGCTTCTACGAAGCCTGCCCAATTCTCAATACCGAAGAAAGCGTCAAAAACAGCCGTTTGCAACTTGCAAGTCTAACGGCCAAAACCTTAAAACAAGGTTTGGATCTGCTTGGCATTAAAACCGTTGAGAAGATGTAATTTACCGATGAAAAAAGGAAGGCTATGCCTTCCTTTTTCGTTTGCAAGCGGTCAGTTCCGCTCATTTTTTTGCAAATGGCAAGCCTCATAAAGTGGCAATAAATCCTGAATGGTTTGGTAAATAAATTCTACCGCATCAATGTTTGCCAAATCGGCTTTTTCCACGTTTCTGCCGATGCAAAAAAAGTCCTGGTTGTGTTGAATGTGGAGCTCCTTTTCGTTCAATTCGCTTACTGAATGGAAATCCGCATATTCACTCTCATCGCCATGCCAAATATCAAAGTCAGCGTATTTGTGACGGTCGAAATTATCGATCCATTGATGGTATTGCTCAAGAGAAGTCTGTGAACGTTCGGCACGATAGCTATGCCAATCAAGGCTGACAGAAAGTCGACGGCGATTGAGAATCACCGATAAAATCACTGCCGAGTTTTGGTTAAATTCGTATTTATAATAGGCGAAAAAATGGGCTCGCACTTGCCAGCCATTGCACCATTTTTCAATATGCGGCTCAGCAAAAGGGTATCCGAGTTGTTTCGCCACTGCTAAGTGTAACGCCTTCCAATTCTCCCAAGCGAATTTATATTTCACTTTGATAAGCGGAATGTCTTCAGGGCAATATTTTTTCAGTTGAGCGAATTGGAAAAAGGGAATATCGAATAATTCACAACTTTCGGGGGATAATTGCATATAAGTTCCTGTGGTGTAGATGACAAGCGGTCAGTTTTGGACAACATTTTGCAAAAATACCTAGAAGAAAGGGCGTAATCAATACGCCCTTAACCTTATTCCACCGTAATTGCCTCTTTGATTTTCTTCAACGCTTGGGTTTCAAGCTGTCTAACCCGCTCTGCAGAGATGTTATATTTCGCCGCCAACTCATGCAGCGTGGCTTTTTCTTCATCGAGCCAGCGGGTTTTAATGATGTCTTGGCTACGTTCATCAAGCTGTGCCAACGCGTAAGCGAGCTGTTCGGTGGCTTGACCATTGTGTTGTTCATCTTCCAAATCATCAGCGAAATTGGAGTTATCATCTTCGATATACATCGACGGCACATAAGCATCGTCGCTGTCTTCGCCCACCGGCAAGTCGAATGCCATATCTTGCCCTGTCATCCTTGATTCCATTTCTTTCACATCGTCTGGCGACACACCCAATTCTTCCGCGACTCGTTGAATTTCTGCTTCGTTAAACCACTCTAAACGCTGCTTATTTTTGCGTAGATTGAAGAATAACTTGCGTTGGGCTTTGGTGGTAGCGACTTTGACAATCCGCCAGTTTTTCAACACATATTCGTGAATTTCTGCCTTAACCCAATGCACGGCAAAGGAAACCAACCGCACACCCACTTCGGGATTGAAGCGTTTTACCGCTTTCATCAAGCCGATATTGCCTTCTTGGATCAAGTCTGCCAGCGGTAAGCCATAGCCCATATAACCACGGGCGATATGCACGACAAAACGCAAGTGCGATAAAATCAGCTGCTTAGCGGCATCCAAATCTTCATCGTAGTAATAACGTTCCGCCAGCTCTTTTTCCTGAACAGGCGTAAGCATCGGGTATTGATTTGCCATACGGATATAGCTATCCAGATTGCCTTGCGGCACCAGCATGGTATTGGCTAATGCAGGGTGATTTTCCTCGTCATCGTCGGCGATCAGCTCCGCTTCGGTTTCGATCGGATCTAGATCGTCGTCGTTCTCCATTAACTCGACATCATCGTGCTGTTCTTTCATCAGCGTTCTCTTAACTTGCAAAAAATTGTGGCAATCTTACCGCTTTCTGCTAAAATCGCCAAACTTTTTGGGGCTGATTCTGGATTCGACGGGATTAGCGAAGCCCAAGGTGCACGTCGAGGTGCGGTAGGCCTCGTAAACAAACCGCAAAATAATAGTCGCAAACGACGAACAATACGCTTTAGCAGCTTAATAACCTGCTCATAGCCTTCACTCCCCAGCTTCCGCTCGTAAGACGGGGATCAAGTGGAGTCAAACCCAAACGAGATCGTGTTGAAGCCGCCGCTTTAGGATCGAAGCACTAAATTGAATAAAGCTAGTTTATTGATAGCGTGTCTGTCCGCAGTCAGTTTACGAAATTAAAGACGAGACTAAACGTGTAGTGCTGAAGGTAGAGTAATTTCGGACGGGGGTTCAAATCCCCCCAGCTCCACCAAATCGTTAAACAATACAGACTAAAATAGACCGATAAAGCCTTGAAATACAATGTTTCAAGGCTTTTTTATTGCCTAATCCTGACCGATTTAGACTGATGAAAACCGATGATTTTAGTAACACTGATAGTAACACCGTGTTACTATAGCAAAATCCAGTGTTACTATAATCAGCTTAAAGCCTTGTGTGGCAAGGATTTAAGTAGTGGCGCTTGATGTTACTTCGATTTTCCAGTGTTACTAAGGCGATGTTACTATGGCAAGAACAACGAAAAAGCTCACAAATACCGAAATTGAGCGTGCGAGACCTAAGGCGAAAGAATATAGCCTTGCGGACGGTGACGGGTTGTCGTTGAGAGTGAAACCGAGCGGGGCGAAATTGTGGCTATTCAACTACTACCGCCCTTTCACCAAGAAACGCAATAATATGAGTTTTGGCTCTTACCCTGATGTATCGTTAGCGTTGGCAAGGGAAAAGCGAGAGCATTGCCGTTCATTACTTGCTCAAGATATTGATCCACAAACTCACCGCCAAGAAACCGAGCAAGCAAAACAAAATGAGCTGAACAGCACTTTTGAAAGTGTAGCGTGGGCGTGGTATGAACACCGCAAGACGAGAGCTAATTTTTCAGAGAGCTATGCTAAAGATGTGAAACGCTTGCTTGAACGCTTACTTTTACCCGCTTTTGGGCATTTGCCGATTTCTCACATCACCGCACCGCTTGCCCTGAAAGCCTTCAAACCGTTGCAAGATAAAGGCACACTAGAAACCTTAAAGCGTGGTATTCAAAAGCTGAATGAGATAATGACTTATGCTCTTCACAGGGAAATCATTTTAAGCAATCCCACCGCCAACATTTCCAAAGAGTTTGATAGCCCACGAGTAGAGCATTTCAAAACGATTAAGCCCGAAGACTTGAGCGAATTTCTTTACACCCTGAACAATGCTCAAATCCACCTACAAACCCGCTATTTGATTTTGTGGCAGTTGCTCACAATGACCCGTCCGAATGAATCAGCAACCGCACGCTATTGCGATATAGACGAAAAAGCGAAGATATGGACTATCTACATCAATAAGGGCATCAAACAAGACGACAATGGGCGAGAGCATAAAATCACGCTATCACGCCAAGCAATGGCACTTTTGCGAGAGATTAAGAAATTGAGTGGCGGTAAAGAGTATTTATTCCCGAGTATTAAAAACCCACAAACGCACGTAAACACGCAGACAGCGAATGCGGCGATAAAGCGAATGGGCTATCACGGAAAGTTAGTGGCTCACGGCTTGAGAAGTATCGCAAGCACTTACCTGAATGAGAAGGGTTATAACCCTGAACTAATCGAAGTGGCTCTTTCTCACATTAACCAAGACCGAATCAGAATGGCATATAACCGAGCGGATTACATTAAACAGCGTTTTGACTTGTTGCAAGCGTGGGCGGATTTTGTAGATGAATGTTCGCAAGGGGCATTACCGCAATTTCATTTAAAAGTTGTCAATGCTTAAACAATTCACTGTAATTAAAATCAGTGAAAATGCTTGCATTTTGTGAAAGATTAGCCATAATTAGCCTATAAATTAACTACCGAATTAGTGTGGATAGTGGCGGAGTAATTAACCGACACGACAAGGGGAAAGCCCTTTATTTCCCTTTCCACACTCTCACAGTAAAGGGCAGCTCAAAGGGGAGTTTTATGGTAAAAAAATTTAGACCAAAGGATACTTTGATTTTTTTGTCTTTGTTTCCATATTTCCAGCTCTTTTATGCTTGCATTTTTGGAATAAACAAGCATAAAGTTATTACAGTTACAGTTTTAACTGATTTTCTTATTCTGACGTCCTTCTACTGTGTGATTTTGCTTTGTCTTAAATATAGGAAGTTTACCTTCTGCAAAATTATAGGGAGATTCCAAAATATTTATTGGGTAAATTTTACCTATGTTTTTTCTGTCTGTATTTATCTAGTGCTAACCAAAGAACCAGTGAAGCTTTATGGATCTGTTCCTGCAATATACGCAATTAATCCAAATTTTTTATATGCTTTGATGTTTATTTTTATGGAGTTGTTTAAGTTGTTTATGGATGTAATCTTTCCAGAAGAAACAAATAAAGAACCCGAGCACCCAAAAAGCAATACAATAGAACTGGAAGAATTACAGAGCGCCATAAATCAAAACCTAAAAAAAACTGAACCACCGCCAACGAAGACGGAAACAGCAACGATAGCAGATAATTACAACCCAACCGAGCGGGAAACGCATTTACAGGCTATCGCGACGCTTTCCTTTGAATTGGCAAAATGTAAATCTGTTTTTGCGACGAGCATAGGCAAGCCAAAGCAAGCAACTATCGCGGAAATTTTAGAGAAAGAAGCCAAGGTGTTATTTGCTAATCCAAAAAGTAAAGATACTTATCGCAAGCGACTAGGCGAAGCGCTAAACACCTATTCACCACAGGCGGACTAATCCGCCTTTTTTATTGCTTATCGCATAACTTCCCAAATTTTTCATCACTTCCCAAAATTGCGTAAAGCCTTTATTAGCAAGGCTTTACCATACTTCCCAAAATTACTTCCCAAATATCTTTGGTAAGTTTTCCCACTTCTCAATTTCATTTCACAAAATACCCCTACCCGCTAATCGTGGCGGATATTTCACAAAACGAAAGAATAGGGAGTATCAACCAATGACACTACAAACAAATCAACCTATCACATCACAAGAACTCGCTGATTCTGTTCGCTATGGCGTGGCAGAGCAAGACCGCATTTTACGCAAAAAAGAAGTCGCAAAAATCTTTAGCGTGGCGAGTTCTACCTTAGATGATTGGCTCAATCCTAAATCCAAACGTTACAAAGCAGATTTTCCGAAACGTATCGAAATCGGACGTAATTCAATCGGCTTTTTAAGCAGCGAAGTGAATGCCTATCTCTCTAAACTTGTACAGGCTAGCAGAGTGTAAGGGGCAACCTATGGCTAAACTTCACTACCCAACCCGAATGGCTAAATCGTGCCTAGCTATTTTGGATCACCCACAAGGCATTAGTGGCTTGATGATTGATTTCAATTACTTCATCAGTAGCGGGCGAAATGAAGTGAATGACTTAATCAACAATCACGATGTTCACATCATTAAAACCGAAGAAAAAAACAAACACGGCACGGGGACTTTTACCGTCTATCGAATTGCTGACCGTACGAACGCTGAAAAGGTTATCAAGGTGCTAAATGGCGAGCGTATGAAATGCGGGCTTGAATCACTTACACAGGCAGAGATTGATTTTTATCTCTCACAGTTTAAGGAGTAATGCGATGACCGAGAATAAAAATCCTATCACTCAATTAAAACAGTATAAAACCGCCAAGAATGAGCCAAAAGAGCCAGTAAAAACAATATCAATACACCAATTAAAGGGGAAGGTTCTCAAAATCGCAATCAGAGCGTTTTAGCGTTAGATACTTTCCCACAGGTTACTTACACATTCACCCAGGCAAAATGGGGCGTAGCGAATTGTAAGAAGAACTACCCCGACTGTTTTCACTTGAAGAAAGGACTGCAACGGCAACTTGGGGCTATTTGCAAAAACTTGCACCAAACCGACCGCTTGTTGGTCGAGCTAAACAGCGAAGGGAAATTGACCGCAGAGCAACAGACAATCGCCAAGTATTACAAACGACTATCACGCTATTTAACCAAGCAAATGCAAGGCGTAATTGATTATGTAGAGCAGGTGGAACAGGCAGAAGGAGAAGAATTAGATGCGTTGTGTTATCGCAAAGATGAACCTAGTGCTGATGAATAAGGCAATCGAACACTATCTCGATAAAACCAAACGTACAGAAACGCCTGTATTCACGTTTTTAAGCCTTTGGAGCGATGAAGAACCCTATCCATTAACTGAATTGCTCTTCTGCTTAGATGAGCGAATTGAAATGTTAGGGAGCGAATTCAAAGCCAACCCAACAGAGCCCTTTGCGGCGATGTTAAGCGTGCTGAAGCGTAAACGACACAGATTGTTACAGGTTCAAGGGGAACACTCCCCCGTAATATACCCGTAGGGGTGCCGTAATGGTGCCGTTCAAATGACAGGCTCAGAACTTCAGAAAACTTCATGTTGGAACCTAATAAAACCTAAGACGAGATCCGCAAGGATAGCAAGAACAACCCCAAGGTTACCCCAAGGATCAAACAGAGAGAAACAACAATGACAGAGACAACAACCCCAAAAAACACAGCCCACAATGAATTTTTAGATGTAGGGCAAATGATGGATTACTACCCACTACTTACCGTGATGTTCGATGTGGCAAGCGATGCATTGATGAAAACCGCAATGGAAGCTGACACCAAGCAGCAATTCAAATTAGAGCTGAACACGCTCTACAAATCGATTATGAGCAACGCCAAAGGCTTTAGTGAAAACTATGACGAGTTAAGCGATGACGAGCAAGAAGCCGAATGTAAAGCGGTAGGGTCTTACCTTTACTTTGCAAGTCTGATGCGAATGTTCGCAGAGAAAGTAGAGCAAGCTCCGATTGTTGAAGAGAGCAATGCCGAAGCAAAAGATGACAGCACAAGCAACGCCATTCATTAAGGAGTAACCCAATGCAAAACGAAATCAGCCAATTACTTACCCCACAAACTCACGACTTCAACGGCAGAACCGCCAACGGCATTAACGGGCGGGCATTGCACCAAGGCTTAGGGGTGGGGCGAATGTATGCCCACTGGATTAAAGCCCGCATTCAACAGGGGCGATTTATTGAGAACGTGGATTATTTGATTGTTCAAAATTCAATCATTGATTTGCCAAAATTAGCAAGTTCAAAAGGCGGGAATTTGCGAGCGGTTGAATACATTCTATCGCTGGATATGGCGAAGCACCTTTGCTTGATGGAAAAGACAGAAATCGCTCACGAAATCCGACAGCATTTTATTGACTGTGAAAAGGCACTGGCAGAGATTGCCCCGAAAGTGTACCGCAACAGCTTAGCGAAAACACAGGCACGGCTAGACAGTATCGACTACAACCACGCCTTAAATGAAGCGATTGAGCAGTGGGAAATCCGCAATCAGAAAGGTAAGAAGCCTTATCATCACAGCAACGAAGCCGAGATGCTAGATAGTCTAGTCGTTGGTATGAATATCAGGGCTTGGAAGCAAGCCAATGATGTTACAGGCAATGCAAGAAAGCATTTCAACGTAGCACAGCTTGCCCTGCTTAAAGAGCTATTAAAAGCCGATGCAACCCTGATTGATTTAGATATGCCATTCCAAGAACGCAAAGCCCAATTAACCAAACTGGCGCAGCGTTATTTGTCACAACGTTTGAAACAAGGTAAGGAGTAAATGATGAAACAGATTGATCCAATCGAAAGAACAAGCGTTCTGATATTTGAGAATCAAGAAATCAGAGTTATCACCCAAAACGGCAAGCCTTATTTTGTGGCAAAAGATGTGTGCGAGGTATTAGAAATCAGCAACCACAAGGACGCAGTAAGCCGACTAGATGATGACGAAAAGGGGGTAGGATTAACCGACACCCTAGGCGGAAAGCAAAAAATGTTATGGCTTACAGAAGGCGGATTCTACAAGTTGATTTTACGAAGTAAGAAAGCCGTTATTAGTGGCACGCAAGCCCACCGTTTTACGAATTGGATATGCCGAGAAGTTATCCCACAAATCCGCAAAACAGGTGGCTACGGCATTCCGTTTGCTGAATTAAATGACTTCACTCACCGAGAAAGAAACTCGATTGAGCGGGGGCATTATGCGGGCGTGAATCTCAATGTACGCAAAGTTGAGAAGCACGCACTGGCACAGGAAAAGGCATTTTTAATTGTGAAGTATCAACCAGGTCTATTCTAAATAAAAACCCCGTCCGAATAGACGGGGCAACTTCACTACCCAAAAGGTTCTTAAAATGAAAAATTTTACAACGAGATTACAGCGAGATATTACAACAAATCACCCCATATTTCTAACAAATCGCAGCAAGTTATGGGTATTTGTTAAAATTTGCAAAAAATCACTAGGAACTGACCGCTTGCAAAAGGGGGATCTTGGCGGTAGTATTGAAAGCACTATCACAAAGAACGGACACCGCACCCGTCAGACTTGCGGAACTTTTTTATCACAAATTTACCTTTCAGAAAGGGGTAAGGATTTTCCTTATACCCTTCAAAAAGCTGTATTTGTGGCAAGGTCGATACGTCGAAATAAGGCGGAGTTTATCCGCACGAATAAGGCGAGCCGTTTCTTTGCGGTAGTTGAAGCCTTGTCACACCCTTTAGGGAATGGCAATTCATATTTACTAAACAAAGAGAAAATCACAATGCTATTCAAATTCCTACTCCTAGGCGAGAAACGCCTAACTGTTCGCATTCGTGCTAAATCTGAACAAGAAGCACGCCAACGCATTCAATTCACAAGCCCAGCTATCTGTATTGCAAGATTTAGCGATAATCTGACCGCTTGCAGTGCTAATTCCTTGCACGAAACAGGCAAACCTTGCACGAAAGATGCAATTTTTCTTGCACGAAACGTGCAACCCACTGAACAAAAAACCATATTGCACCCGTTCGCCCTTATCGGTTATTCTGCTCCCGTTGTCGCAAAATCGACAGCCAGCCGTGAGAAGCTGAATGATTTACCATTGGCGAACAGTAGCACGCCTTTAACTCGTGCTTTTTTTGTTCGTAGCTTACGCACACCCAAAGAAAATGCGTTCCTGAAAAATAAGGAGCGTTCCTTTCTCTCAATGGTGGGGCGTATTGGGCAACGCTTAGGCGTTGGCTGTCTTCCAATGGTGGCAGTTTCTCACCCCGATACGCTCTACCGCCCAGCCGTGAGAAGCAAAGCGGTAGATATTCAAAAACTACCATTGGAGCTTTCTCAAATGTTCTACAAATTCCTATTCACAGGCTCACGCCTACGCATTACTGTTTACGCACGCACCCTAGCCGAAGCCTATAAACGTTTACCACTCTCACAATCTAAACCCGTGCTTATCGCCCGTTTACCAGTACAAGGGGGTGTTTATGCGTAATGAACCACTTTATCGAGTGATTGGCTATTCAGAGCCAAATGATGAGCGTTTAGTCCTTGCTGAAAACTTATCACACAAAGAAGCGTGGCAGACCGCACGCAACGCAATGGACGAGAACCTAGCGATTTATGCGATTAGTGTTAGACCGATGGTTAGAGATGTGAAAGGGGGTAAAAATGTATAAGAACCAAAAAATCAATCAAGAAGAATTGGACAGCTTTGATACAGCAAAATGTTGTTTATGGGAGGCCTATTGCATACTTGAAATTATTCAAGAAAAGCTAATCAATAATGATGAGACTGTTAATCTAGGCACAGCATTAAAAAGCGTAGTAAAAACAATCAACAACAGCTTAGATTTGCTGGAAGAGATTTAAGGGGGCACCAATGGCTAAACTCACCGCGGCCCCGAATCTGAAAAAGCAACCACAGGGAGCGACACAATGCAAAATTTTAGCGGGCGTTCAAGCGTGGGATTTTGCCAATATCCCGCAGGCTGAACGTACCCAAGCAGAGATTGAGCTAAATCAAATTTTACCCACAGGCACGGTAGAAGCGGGAGCAATCCCGCCAATCGTTCTCGATGCAAAAGTTTTGCAAAATCTGACCGCTTATCGCATTGCCCCCGCAAGTGTGGAGTATGTGGAAATTCAGCGAGCGAATAATGCCGAGAGCCTAAAAGGTACGCATATCACGCTAATTTCTGATTTTCTCGCCAAACACACGGCGGCCAAAACGGTGGTAATGTATGACGAAGCAGGGCAATTACTGGAGAATTTAAGCAATTATATTCAACGCTTGCGACAAGATGGCAATCAATCGAAGGAAATCGCTGAAATCGTTACAGAGAACGCCCAAAAGCAAGCGTTAGCGAATGAGGCAGAGAAACGTACTCCTTTCATTGAAAAACGCACTATAAACGGATTAAGGGGATTGTATCGCATTACCCCGAAATACAATGCCGACACAGACGAATGGATTGAGAGTAATGAAAAATGGCTTTGCGATGTGGTGGATGTTGTGGGAATAGGCAGAAGCGACACAGACGATTTCATTGTGTTGCAATGGCAACCAGAACAAAGCTCACAGAAAGTCACTGAAGCCCTACCGTTGCGGGATTTAGGTGAGCGGGAAGGATGGAAACTGCTGAAAGAGCGGGGTTTAAACATCACCAATACACCTTACTTACGCAATGAATTGGCGGATTATTTGCAAAATCTGAATAAGGGCAACCGCCAACTATGGACCATCACCAATGCCACAGGGTGGCAGAAAGGGGCATACATTTTGCCAAATGGCGAGATTCTCGGCGAACCTGAAACGCCTGTCTTGTTCCGTTCACAATCGGCAACGGCGAAAGGCTATCACACCCAAGGCACGACAGAAACGTGGCGGGCGAATGTGTCGGATTATGTGCGGGGTAATCCGTCTCAAATGCTAGGTTTAGCGGTGGCGTTCGCAAGCCCAATGATTGCCCTGTTGAATGCGGAAAGTTTCGGCGTTCATCTGTTCGGTGGTTCAACCGCAGGGAAAACGACGACAGCCAATATCGCAGATAGTTTATTCGGCAATCCCGACGATATTCGTCTATCGTGGAACACGACCGCCCTGGGTATTGCCAACGAAGCGGCTGCCCGTAATGATGGTTTGCTGACGATTGATGAAATCGGGCAAATCACCAACCCGAAGCACGCTGAACAAATCGCTTATACGCTGTTTAATGGTGTAGGCAAAATTCAAGGGGCAAAAGACGGGGGTAATCGAGAGTTGCAACGGTGGCGGATTGCGGCATTCTCAACAGGGGAAATTGACCTAGAAAGTTTTCTTAAGAGCAAGGGCATACAAATCAATGCGGGGCAATTAGTCCGCTTGTTGAATGTGCCTATTAGTCCCGCAAAATGCTTTCACGGCTTACCCGATGGCAAAGCTCACGCTGACCATTTGAATGCGGCAACACGGGCGAATTATGGCGTTGTAGGTAGGCTTTGGATTAAATGGCTTATTGCCAATAAGTCTGAAATTCCGACTGCTTACCAAGCCATTAAAAACAAATGGCTCAACCGCTTGCCAAATGATGCAAGCCCACAGGTGCAACGAGTGGCGGGCAGGTTCGCCATCTTAGAAACCGCTCTACACCTTGCTGATGTATTCACGGGCTGGGGTGCCGAAGAAATAGCCGAAGCAGTGCTACACTGTTTCAATGAGTGGATAAATATTTTCGGGCTTCACAGTCGAGAAGAAAGGCAGGTGATTGAGCAGGTCAATGGGTGGCTTTTAAGATATGGTTCACGCTTTATCGAAATCCCAAGCAACCCCAACCAACGAGAGCCGAATGACACAGCGGGCTATCGACTGCTTGTGAATGAACGCAACGACAAAGAGAAGTTTTTTATCTATCCGCAAGTCTATATAGATGACGTGATAAAAGGCTTTAACGAAAAACAGGCGAATGAGATTTTGTTTAAAGCAGGAATGCTGGAACGCTCCAACGAAAAACCGCCAAGATACAGAATAAAAATGCCCGCAAGCGTTAAGAAGAATCAGCCCCGTTGTTATGTTTTGATCCCACTTGATGAAAGTCAAGATGATGAGACAGAGCAAAAAGCATAGCTATTACTTTTTCACCATTTATGACAAAGAGCCGATCCCATTTTGGATTGGCTTTTTTTATCAGTAACTAACCTAGCCTTTTACACATACGAGAAAATTTAGCGGGATAAGCGGGATAAAATTATTAAAAAAAGAGTAAATTGTAATAATATCAATAGATTAAGTGGGGAAAGTTATCCCGCTAATGACTGATTTTATCCCGATTTTGACCTATTTTATCCCGATTTTCGCTCATTTTATCCCGCTATTTTTTCTCTATATAAAAAATTACGGCGTATTATGGTGTATTGTTTTGTTCAATAAATAGACAGTGAAAAATAAACTAAAACTATTCATCATTGACAAAAAAAATAAATACTATAACTTATATGTGATATTTAAAAAGAGAAATAGAAGATGACAGATGAACCTAAATGGGAGCTTGTTTTTTACAAAACAGAAAACGATAAAACCCCAGTGGTTGAATTTATTAAAGGATTACCGAATAAGTTACAGGCAAAAGCCTTAAAAGATTTAGAGTTGCTAGAAACTCACGGCAATGATTTAACTATGCCTTACTCAAGAGCAATGGGAAACGGCATCTTTGAGCTACGCATTTCACAATCTGGCAATAATGCCCGCATCTTTTATTTTTTTAGAGTGGGCAACCGCATTATTCTAACGAATGGCTTTATTAAAAAGACCCAACAAACACCGCCAAGAGAGCTTGAAAAAGCATTGAGATATAAACAAGACTACGAACAACGAGAGGCAAGCAAATGAACTTGAACGACCTTAAAAAAGAGCTATTAGCAGACCCAAACGTAAAGGCAGAATATGACCGTTTAGGCACTCAATATGAAATTATCAACGAGCTGATTAAGCTACGCAAAGAGCAAGGTATTACACAAAAAGAACTGGCAAGAAGAACAGGACTAAAGCAGTCAGCAGTAAGTCGCTTAGAGACTGGAAACTACAACCCCTCACTTGCTTTTTTAGAACGGATTGCTCAAGGTATGGGGAAAGAATTACATATCGAATTTAGATGAAGTAATAAAGGGCAACCCAAAGGAACAGGCTTGTAATATTCTTTCGGATAACGGATTAAGGCAGTTTTGCTATAAGTTGAAAAGGTACTCCTGACGGGGTAGGGCTTTCCACGGGGTTGCGGGAGCGTGGTTTTCGGCAGTTTTTTCAATACTTAGGGCATCATCATCTTCTAAGTATTAACCCATTGATATGAAAGGAATTAAGGCGTGAAAGATGATGGTTTGCGAGTCATCATCTAAGAAAAGCTAGTCGATGGCATATAGCCATTGTTGTTACTGGTGAAAGTCGTTCACCCCTGGCCTAGCATAGATAGCAGACTAATTCCCTTGTAAACCAAAATGGCGAGAAATGGCGAACAAGTAGATAATTTCCTACCAAGTACGCACACGCAAAGGCGGAGTTTTGACACCAGTACGCGCGCGCGTATGGGGGCAATGTGGCAGAATTTCAAGGGTAACTTTACGGTAATGTATTCGCCTTGAGAATAGACTAATTCTTGGAGTCCATAAAAAGGGAAACACATTGCCAAAATGCGAAACGTGCTATAAAACTGCGAAAGCAATAAACCCTTATCATATAAGGCTTGAAAAAGGATCACATATGGAAAAACTGCGAAACAAAACCCCCATTTGCGAAACAAGCAAACAGCACAGAAATAGCCGATTTAATGCCCTAAAGCACGGTGGCTATGCGACAACCCTTTACCAGCTGCCGCCAACAGAAAGAGCGGAATTACTCAATCAGAAGCAAGCACAGCGAAATTTACTCAAGCGGTAAAGTCTTTACTGATTCAGTAAACTTATACCTCCACCAATGGCGGACGAACGCTAAAGGGCATATTTACATAGGGTTGTTTTTTAAATGTGGCCATTGTGTGATTTTGACGATGAAATGTAGTGGTTTTGGTGGCTAAAAAATTACCAATTTATCAAGTGACTTTTGATTTTAGTAACACTGATAGTAACATCGTTAGATTCTGAATTGATTAAAATCCTTATATTACAAGGCTTGAAAGCACCTAATTCAGATGACCCCAGCGTTAAACAATACAGACTAAAATAGACCGATAAAGCCTTGAATATCAACGATTCAAGGCTTTTTTGTTGGTGAATATTTGAGAGTCCAAGGTAGTTTTTATTTTCTTTTTCTTTTCATCTGTAAAAATTCCGATATAATTTGCGAATATTTCGTTTCGAAACTTTGTATTGGATTATGCCAAAACGTAATACCCAACAGCGTCGCCAAATTATTGCCGCGATGGTGCAGGAACAAGGCGAAGTCAGTGTTGAAAGCCTTTCCAGCCTATTTGAAACCTCCGAAGTAACCATTCGTAAAGATCTCACCGCTTTAGAAGAGAGCGGTTTTTTATTGCGTCGCTATGGCGGTGCAGTACGGCTACCAGTCGATTTGATTGATGATTCTTCCGAATATCTTTCGAAACAAAAGTTGGCTATTGCAAATGAAGCGGTGCAACATATTCGAGAGCATAACCGCATTATCATTGATAGCGGTAGCACAACGGGAGCATTAGTCAAAGCTTTGGACCAAACAGGCTTGGTGATTATGACTAACTCGTTGGCGTTGGCGAATGAGCTGACGGTTTTAGAGTGCGAGCCAACGGTGTTGATGACCGGCGGTACTTGGGATGCCCGTTCAGAATCCTTCCAAGGCAAAGTAGCGGAACAAGTGTTGCGTTCTTATGATTTCGATCAGCTATTTATTGGGGCGGACGGGTTAGATCTCTCCCGAGGCACAACAACATTCAATGAGCTTGTCGGGCTAAGTCAAGTGATGGCGGAGGTTGCTCGGGAAGTGATTGTGCTGATTGAGTCACAAAAAATCGGTCGCAAAATGCCGAATATCGAACTGGAATGGCAACAAATTGATAAGCTCATCACCGATGACGAGCTGCCTGCCGCGATCAAATTGCAGATTGAGCAGCAGGGCATCGAGGTGATTATTGCAAAACACCATTAATATCTGACCGCTTGCAAGCGGTCAGATTGTCTTTATCGTTTACAAATTAAGGAAGCAAATTATGTGTGGAATTGTGGGTGCTGTGGCACAACGTGATATCGCAGAAATTTTAGTCGATGGTTTACACCGCTTGGAATATCGTGGTTACGATTCAGCGGGTGTGGCAGTGTTAAATGGCGATCACCAGCTGCAAATTGTGCGTCGGGTCGGCAAGGTCAAAACCTTGGATGATGCCCTTGAAGCTAACTATTTAGCGGGTGGCACAGGTATTGCTCATACACGCTGGGCAACCCACGGCGAGCCGTCTGAAACCAACGCTCATCCGCACCGTTCGGGCAAAATTGCGGTGGTGCATAACGGTATTATCGAAAACTACGAAGCATTGCGTGCTGAATTGCAGGATCGTGGTTATGTGTTCCAGTCGCAGACAGATACCGAAGTTATCGCCCATTTAGTTGAATGGGAATTGCGTTCGGCAAGCAGTTTACTGGAGGCGGTGCAAAAAGCGGTGGTTCAACTGCGTGGGGCTTATGGCACCGTAGTGATGAACCAAGACGAACCTGAGCATTTAATCGTGGCTCGCTCTGGCAGTCCATTGGTAATCGGCTTGGGAATGGGCGAAAATTTCTTGGCATCTGATCCATTGGCATTGTTGAATGTAACCCGTCGTTTCATCTACTTGGAAGAAGGCGATGTGGCGGAAATCACTCGCAGAACAGTCGATATTTATGATCACTTGGGGACGAAAGTTGAACGTGAAATCCACGAAGGCAATTTCGAGCAAGATGCTGCGGACAAAGGCCCATACCGACACTATATGCAAAAAGAAATTTTCGAACAGCCTGTCGCCATTCGCAATACCTTGGAAGGTCGCATTGCCAACGACAAAGTGGTGATTGAGGCGATTGGTGAAAATGCGGCGGAGATTTTGAAAAAAGCAGAACATATCCAAATCGTGGCGTGTGGCACTTCCTACAATGCTGGCATGGTCGCTCGTTACTGGTTTGAGTCAATTGCAGGCATTAGTTGCGATGTGGAAATCGCCTCCGAATTTCGCTACCGCAAATTTGTGACTCGCCCAAATAGCTTGCTGATAACCCTTTCGCAATCAGGCGAAACGGCGGATACATTGGCAGCATTGCGTTTAGCCAAAGAGTCGGGATTCATGGCTGCGATGACGATTTGTAACGTAGCAAGTTCATCGCTAGTGCGTGAATCGGATTTCGCTTTTATGACCAAAGCGGGCGTTGAAATTGGTGTGGCATCCACCAAAGCCTTCACCACGCAGCTTACCTGTTTATTGCTATTAACTGCTGCTATTGGTCGTTTGAAAGGTAAGCTCAATG